>JANXMY010000028.1 GCA_025354405.1 Armatimonadota bacterium | reverse complement strand
GAATGCATATGTTGGCGTCGGCAACGTCGGCGGCCTCGGTATTCGTCCGGCTCTCGGCAACCTCAGCGGCTCGCCGGTCATCTTCAGCAATAAAGATGATCTCGTCGGCGGTGCCCCACGCACCCGTATCTACTTCGCCGCCAACTCCGGTGTCGAAGTGCCGTTTGATCCCACGGGGGCCAATATCCCCCGCGACCCTGACGCTCGCGCGGCGGCGGGTACAACAGGCCGCATCTGGGCAGTGAATACGGACGGCACGACAGCAACAACGGTCGGCGGCACCACGAATATCTGGGCTTATCCGCTGGCGCAGGATCCGAATGACAAGGCCAAAGATCGGACGCCCGAGCCGTCTCCCCCGATCGGCTCTTTCCTGCACGCGACCCCGGCGATGGGCTTCGTGCAGTTCCCGACTAATATTTTCTATGGATTGGGAGCGACAACACCCTATACTCACGCCGACTCGGTCAACACCGATGTCAAGGGCAAATTCGTGCCCATGCTCTACATCGGCACGCAGGGCGTTGCCGACAGCGGCTTTTATGCTCTGGACGTCAACGGCTTCGATGACAAAACCCGCGATATTTACCGGATCGAGTCGCCCACGGGGGCCGGATTTGCATCGTCCCCGGCACTGGTCACCAACTCGTCCGTGAGCGGTGGCAACGGCGGCGCAGTGTATGCGACGGCGGGGAACTCCCTCTTCCAGCTTGGCGCGACACCGATTTCGAATCTGAATACGGGCCAGGCGTTCCCTTTCATCAGCGTGGACAAGACATTCACCGGCTTCGGCCCGGTCTCTTCACCGACCCCCGCTGCCGCCGATGTCAGCGACTTGACGACTTCGGGTCTTCTGCCTTCTGCCTACGCCGGGAAGAATACGACCGATTGGATCTATGTCGGCGACGGCACAACCGGCTTTTGCCGAGGCATCACCCCGATTGACCCGAATTACGGCGGAATCGTGCCGCCTGCGAACTATGGCGGCGTGATAGATTCCATTCCTCCCGACTCCATCGATGCCCGTTACCCGCTGCGGACGTTCCTGTTCGATGGCACGACTGCACATCCAGGCAGCAGCACGGACATGAACAACGCGAACCCACCTGGCGGCACCATCGCGGTGTTCGAATGGGGTCAGTACGCTTATATCCGTATCGCCAATGTCGTCCCTCCCGGCCCATTCGTCTTGACAGCGCCAGATCCGACTAAGCTCGTACAAGACCCGGTCGACCCGACACTCTTTTATGGCAATGGCAGTGCAGTGACCTTCAAGATCGGCGACGTCAGCGATGCCAATGCTTACGCCCCGACGACCACCGTTCCCGGAGTAGTACTGCCTTCCCTCACCGGTGCGGCGACCGATAACGGCTTTATTCAGCGCACGGACACTGGGCGTCCGGATGAGCCTCTCACGAGTTCACTGAAAGACGCGGCGACGACCGCAGGTCATGGCTGGATCGCCGCCTACAGCTACCCGATCGGCAGCTACCGTACCCGAAGCGGCGATACACCCGGTGCCCGCCGCCATGTGACGGAGGCGCATCAGACAGCGACTGCTTACAGATATGACAGTACGGCCACGCCGCCGACTTATACCGCCATTCCCGGAACCGTCACCCTGGAGGCGCAGACGCTTCAGGGCAGCCAGAGCGTCGACCGCACGGGGCCGACCCCTCTAATCGGGCAGTCTCTGCCAACAATCCAGCCGACCTTCGGCATTCTGAACCCACTGGCTCTGCGCGGGGCCGGTATTCCCTATGCCCTGACCGGCGGTTCCCCATCGGCTACGGAACTAGGGGACGCAGGCGGAGTCGGTCCGTTCCGGCCAATCAACCCGGCACTCCTAGCCAGTACACGCGACCTGGAGGCATTGACCAACGGCAACTCGGTCTACACTAAAAACGCACCGACCAGCGGCTATGACGCCAATGGCATCGATCCGACGCAGGCTTCGGCCAACCGGACGGCGGACGCGTTAAACTACCCGAAGGCGTACAAGTTCGTCGGGACTTCCCTCGGACAGATCCGTGATGGCAGCATCGGAGACAACAACGATTCGAGAAATCTTCCGACGCCGCCTGGAACTTATGCGTCGGGGAATAACGGCCTCAGCACCCTGCCCATCTACGGTTATGGAAGCGGCATGCTGAATGTCGCCGACCGTAGCCTCCTTGGACTGCACCAGAACGATCTTGACCCAACGAACGCTTCGCAAAGGCTTTTCCCGCCTTATCCGCTCAGCATGCAGCGGGCGGGGGCGCATTGGAACGACAACACCGGACTGAATGGACCGGGCGCGTGTGTCAACCGTCTGCCTTGGGAGGAGCTGCCCAGCGCAGTCGGCAGCAACACGAGCCGGGATTACCCGGATATCTCCGCGAATACGATCACACACACGCTCGTCACAAATGCAGGCACGACGCAGGAAATCACCGGACGCCGAAGTGAGTCCCTCTCGGAGCTAATCCCGGATCCTGCCACCGGAGTTGCTACTGCTCCACAGGCGCGTACCATTATCCTCGACGCGATCAAAATCGCGATGGTTGTGCCACGTCATCAGCCGGCCAATCTGCAAGTTTGGGATGTCAATCAGTACCAAATTAGTACCGGTGTGACGAATACGACCTACACCCAGGCCGCCATTCCGCCGAGCGGAATCAATGCCTCGCATGTGACCTTCCCGGAAGGCTATGTCGAAGGGGCGGGGGGTGCCCAGCGAGTCTTTATTGACCTCAACCACAATGGCATCTGTGACAACAACGAGCCGTACCGCGATGTTCAGGTGTTTTCCGGCGTGGCCGTCAATATGCAATCGAGCCTGGATGGCTCGACGGTGGATGTCGGCCCGGTGCCGAGTTCCTTCGGTATCCTGACCGATCTGTACACGCCGCAGTTGGGCGCGTTTAGCCCGTACACCCCGGCGTACCAGAATAAGTATCTTTCGGTGACGGCGCACAACGACGGCAACGTCAATTTGCTCAATGTGCATTTCGACCAGAAGATCAGTTCTTTTCCACAGACCTTACTGCTGAATTCTGATACGCTGGACCCGTCTTCCTACATCCCGGCGTTCGACTTCCTCGGTATTTCTGGGCCACGCACCGCCCCAGCCCAGCCATACCTGCTGCGCTCTTCCCTAGATACGGACCTGCTGGGACTTGGGCGTAATCCTGTTGTTGCGGGCGGGGTGACCGATCCAGTGACAAGTAATTCGGTTTCGAGTCAGTTCCCCGGTTACACGTTCCATAAGCCGCGCCCGGAAGCCACCGCGACAACGCTGACCGTACCGGATTCGCCTGAAGCGAACTCGCAGTATTACGTGCCGCCCTCGGCGAACGGTTTGCCTGTGGTTGGAAGTACGGCCCTTCCTTATGTCAGTGTCGCAGTTCCATTCGGAACTCCAATTGGGGCTTACTCGCAGACCTTGCGCCTGTTCGAAGGGATTGATACCGGTGGCTACACGACTTATAACGGTGCAAGCTACAATCCACTTTATCCGCCGCAGTATGGTGGGGCGATTGGTGGCCTAGGAGTGCCTGGGGGAACGCCTAATGACGTGTACCAAGTCGGTCAGCAGCCATTGAGTGATCCCGGCGTCACCGTACGGACCTCTGTGCTGGAAGACCGGATGACCGACGGCCTGACGTATGGTGGTCTGCCGCAGATTGATGGCGGACAGGCTGGAACGAGTGCCAGTGGATTGATCAGCACCCCGGACTTTGCACCGGCGGCGTTCCAGGCCGTCGGTGGCAACCTGTCGCTCTTCTGGACCTCTGGCCGTGCCGGGCTTAACAACTACGGTATCTACGGCGCACTCGCTACGTACTCGGCTCCGGCGTACCTGCCGTACTACCCTGCAATAGGCAACCCGAGCTGGTTTGCTCCGAACAATCCGACGACGCTTGTGGCAGGAACCAACAGCGGCCTGAGCATCGCGCAGGAAGCTCCGTATCTCTCTGGGGCGGCATTTGCGAGTGATGCGCAGAGTGTCTTCGCATTTGCGGTCAATGCCAACACAGCACCGTACCAGAATGCGCTTTATTGCTACCCGGTGACACCTAACTCCGGCGTCTTAGGCCCAGCGCAATTAGTGACGAGCGATCCGGCGCAGGTGAAGTACGGAGTGCGGGGTCTGTATGTCCTCGGCGCAGGATTCCCGGCCAATCGCAATCTCTGGGCCTTCTGGACCGGCTCGACTCGAGGGCGAACGGCGATCTACTATAACTCGCGTGAACCGGGAACGGGGAACTGGCCGAATAACACGGCACTGCTCCCGATTCCTGCCGGGCTGACCGCCGTGTCCGACGCCGCGCCGATACTCCTCTCGGCTCCGATCACCGCTGCAAATGGCACCGTGACGCAGTACAAGATGATCGAAGTCACGTTCTCCGGCACGGCGGCCGACGGTAATTCCGACCTGTACGCCTGCCGATACTTGCCGGTCCTGTTAAACGGGTCAAATGTACCCGAGCTGGTGCTGCAGTCGTTCTCACAGGTCACGGAGCAGCTGAAGCCGATAGGGGGCTGGCTGCAGGCCCGGGATGTGGCGTGGTCACGTGCCGCGGGGGTAAATATACTTGTCGGCGGGGTAGGGATGCTTTATGACACGACAGGAAAGCCTCAATTCAAGAACGTGACGTTTGACCGGGCCAGCGGCCTGCTGGTTTACACCGGGGTCAGCCTGACACCGGGAACGCCGAATACGTTTACGAATACGCTCTATGTGGATGTCAGCACGGGCCGGGTTCGGTTCGTGACTGCCCCCACGGTTGTGGTCACAGCGACCTTTACGCCGCAGGCGCGGCGGATCACCGAGGACAGCCGGGCGGATACCGGCGTGGTGACATTCCTCGATCCAACGTTCAAACCCAACGAAGGCCCTGGTCTGGGACGCGTTCAGACCGATCGACGCTGGTATTTCTGGCGCAAATCGGGTGTCAGTGGGACGGTTGCCTCCGCGACGCTTTACCAGAAAGCGCAGCGGCTGACGGTCTTTCAGCCGGATGGACCGATTGCCGTGATCGGTGGCCTCACACAAGTGAAGGTAACGGTTGGTGGTGCGGATATCACCAGCTCTGTGGATGTTGATGCCACCCTGGGACGTTTCTACTTCCCGGTCAACGCGTCTGGGACGATCACAGAAGGGCAGCTAGCAACGATTACCTTCACGCCGGCAAGTTCCGTCACCACCGGTCAGCCGAATGGTACACCTACGACTGTCAATGGGACAATTCAGTGGCAGGACGAGGTCGTCAGCAACACGGATGGAACGCCGCCGACCGATATGATCTCCGGCCTGTCTATGGTAAAGGATACGGCAGTGCCGATCAGCAAGCCGATCAACGAAAACAACCCTGCGGCATTCCTAGACACGAATGCTTACAACGATCTGCTGGCCGTGCCGACGCAAGCCAGGCCGGACTACCCGCACAAGATCTGGCTGTTCTGGAACAGCACCCGCAACGGGACGGCCGATCTCTACTATCAGACCCTCAATCCTCGCTTCACAGCGACGGGGCCATAGGAACCCACCCCGACACTCCGTGTCGACCCTCCCGAAACGGGAGGGTGAGCGGGAAGAGATTTGTTAAGTATAGTCTTCTAAAGATTGGTTTTTAGGATGACCAAATTATTTTAGCGGAACCCAGTGTCTACCACCCGTCCACCCTCCCGTTTCGGGAGGGTCGACACGGAGTGTCGGGGTGGGTTCCCCCGCCCCCCGCCTTCCGGGTATAATCTCTGATATGCGTATCTTTGCCGCCATGGACATTGGCACCAACTCCGTTCGCCTCGCCGTGGTGGAAGTCCAGCCAAACGGCACCTGGACCACACTTGCTTCCCAGAAGCAGGTGGTACGTCTGGGGGAAGGCGAATTCGACAAGCCGCCTGTCCGTAAAAAGGGGCGCTCGGGTGAGAACGGCGGTGGGCACTCCCTGACCGAAGAGGCAATTGCGCGGGGCGCACTTGTCTGTGCCCGGTTTGCAGAAGTGGCGCGAGGCTTCGGCGCGGAGGAGATCGTCGCGCTGGCGACGGCGGCAGTTCGAGAAGCGGATAACGGCGATGAGTTTGTCCGGCGCGTACGGGACCTCGCTGATCTCGACGTGCGGATTATCTCTGGTCAGGAAGAGGCGCGCCTGATTTACTTAGGTGTCGTCAGCGGGATCGACCTGCCGGCCCGCAAACGTGCCCTCTTTATGGATATCGGCGGCGGCTCGACGGAGCTGATTGTCGGTGACCGGGCCAGCTACACATTCTTAGACAGCCTGAAAATGGGAGCGATTCGATTGACTTCCGAAGGCGTCGTCGACACGTCCAAGCCGGTCTCTCCTGCCGCGTGGGCCGGTCTCCAGCGCCATGTCCGTTCCCTGCTGGCCCCGGCGGCACGGGCCATCGGCCGGGTCGGTTTTTCTGTCATGTACGGCTCTTCAGGGACGGCTCAGAACCTGGCCGAGATCATCGTTCAGGCATCCTCGGCCCCGGCACCCACTTCTCTGCGGAATTACGAATTATCGCTGACAGATGTTCAGGCAGCAACTCGGCGGCTCTGCGCTCTGACTCTGGAGCAGCGGCGGCGTGTCCCTGGCATCAACCCCGAACGGGCGGATATTATCATCGGCGGCTCAGCGATCCTTCAGACGGTTATGGAGACGGTGGGGGCGGCGACAATCAAGATTAGCGACCGGGGCCTGCGCGAAGGGATCATCGTCGACCGGCTGCGGCGCGGCGAAGTGACTTCCCCGGAGGACAGCGGGGCGCGGCGGCGTTCTATTCGCCAGCTTATGCAGGCGACCGGTGTGGATGAAGCCCACGCGGCGCATATCGTCTCTCTGGCTCTCTCGCTGTTTGATCAGTGGAAAGGCTTGGGTCTGCATGACTACGGCCGGGCGCGGGAGCTGCTGGAATATGCGGGCCTGCTGCACGATGCCGGGTTCTTCGTCTCGCACACCGATCACCAGCAGCATTCTTACTACCTAATTCGCCACTCCGAGCTTCTGGGTTTTAATGACCGGGAGATTGAGATCATCGCCAGCCTGGCCCTCTATCACCGAAAAGCGACACCCCGGCTCAAACACCCTGGATTTGCTCGCCTCGATGCCCGCACGCAGCGGGTGATCCGCGTGCTTTCCTGCGCCCTTCGCCTGGCGGAAGCCCTGGACCGCAGCCATCTGATGCTGGTGAAAGAAATTGAGTGCGTTAAGCTTTCCCGGCCGGAGCGCGTGCGGATGACCCTGCGTGCGACCGCCGATGCCCAGCTGGAGCTTTGGGCAGCCGAAGGGCAGGCCACCGCGTTTGAGAAAACGTTCCGCCTGCCCCTGGAAGTGTGCGTCCAGCCTATAGCCGACAAATCAGAAGGAACTCCTGAGAACCTTTTGTAATTAGAAACAGTATGATACCAATGGCAAACATCAAAAAAATCGGACTTGTCGTCGTCACCGCAGGCGCCGTTGTCGCGGCCTTCACGTTCGCCCAGGCAAAGGCCAAAATCGAAGCCGCTGCACCCGGTGTTGGCATGGCGGCCCCGAACTACTTCCTGCCCGACCAGGACGGTCAGATGCATACTCTGGCTTCGGATAAAGGGAAAACCCTCCTGCTGGCCTTTTATCCCGCCGATTTTACCGGCGGCTGCACACTCGAAGCGCATTCTCTGACTTCCGCCTATAAAGATTTGAAAGCCCTAGGGGTGACGGTCTACGGCGTCAGTGTTCAGGACCCGAAATCGCACAAGTCGTTCTGCTCCAGAGAGGGTATTCCGTACACCCTGCTGGCGGATACGGAAAAGAAGATGGCGGCGGCTTACGGCGTTCTAATACCTGGAGTGGGAATCGCGAACCGGGTTACGTATCTGATAGGAGCCGATGGCAGAGTTGCCTATATCGATACGAACGTCAATGGCCACCTCACGACCTGTGGAGAAGACTGGGTGGCGTGGGTCAAAGCCCATCCGGCGACCCATGCGTCCGCACCGCCTGCTCTCGCTTCTTTTCATGCTGACGCCTCCGGCCCCGCTACCCTGGGAAAAGCTGCTCCGACCTTTACGCTTCCCGATACGACATCAGGAAAGCCCGTCTCGCTCGGGACACTCTCGGCGGCCAAGAAAGCCACTGTCCTGATGTTTGTTTCGACCCGCTGCCCGGTCTCAAACGCCTACAACTTGCGTATGGCCGCTCTGGCGAAGAAGTACACGGCACTGGGTGTGGCCTTTGCAGGGATCGACGCTAACACCACGGAGCCGACGACAGAAATCGCGGATTTCGTGAAACAGCAGCACTTTCTCTTTCCTATCCTGAAAGACGCCGACGACCAAGTGGCCGATGCCTACGCTGCCCATGTCACCCCGGAAACTTTTGTTGTCGACAAGCAGGGCGTGCTGGTCTATCATGGCCGGATCGACAACGATATGGACCCGGCAAATGTCAGGACGCACGAGTTGTCCGCAGCACTCGACGCCGTACTGGCAGGCAAAGCCGTGGCCCGGCCCGAGGCAAAAGCCTTCGGCTGCTCGATCAAGCGGGGCGAATAGCGATGTTAGGCCGCGCTGCCGGACTGAGTTTTGGGCTTCTTTGCCTTACGGTGCAGGCACACGCAGCCGCTGTTGTTCCCGCCAATGCCCCGACTATCAAAAAGGCAATCGCGGCCCGTCGGGGGCACGTCGTGCTGGTCAACTTCTGGGCAACCTGGTGCGGGCCGTGCGTCGCTGAGTTCCCGGACATCGTGCGCGTCAGCCGAAGCCTGAAGAAACAAGGGTTAGAGACACTTGCGGTGACAGCGGATTCTCGCAGAGACTTGCTGACAAAAGTACAGCCTTTTATCGCGAAATCTGGCGCGTCCTTTCCGGTCTATCTGGAGCAGAGCGCAGACCCGCAGGACTTTATCACTGCTTTTGATCCGTCGTGGCAGGGAGACTTGCCGCGAACCTTCATCTACGACCGACGAGGTATGCTGGTCCGAGTTCTCTCCGGGCAGCAGACGGCGCAAAGCTTGACAGCAGCGGTCAGGCCATATCTTAAACCGTGATTCGCACAAATTATTCTAAACGGATTCTGTCCGCTTTGCCACTGCTCTGGCTGGGGCTGGCCGCGGCGGATCTGGTCAGTCTATACTATTTTCTCAGCCGCCTGATGTATCCTCTGAATCCGGTCTGGATTTATTTGAGTCTCTACGGCCTCTGCTTTGGGCTGTACGTCTTTGGTGCTGGCACGCTGCTTCCCGCCGTGCCCCGCTCGCTTTCCCGCTATCTTCTTCCGCTTATCCTGGGCAGTGCGGCTGTCTTTCGCCTCCTCGCCGCGTTTGCCCCGGCGCAGCTTTCCTCTGATATTCTGCTCTACGTCTGGGATGGCCGGCTGACGCTTCACGGAATCAACCCTTATCACTGGGCGCCCAATGCGCTTCCCCTGCGTTCCCTGCGCGACCCGCTCTGGAACCTGATGGAGTACAAAAGCTATCAGTCGATTTATATGCCGGTTTCTCAGGGGGTTTTCGCGCTGGCGAACGCGCTGTTTGGCAACAACCTGATCGGTTACAAGCTGATCTATACGCTCTTCGACTTTGGGGTGATCGGCCTGCTGATGACAATCCTTCGCCGACTGGGGCGACCGATGACTGCAGTCATCTGGTATGCCTGGAACCCACTGCCGATCTCGGAAGTGAGTTTAGCCGGTCATCAGGATATCGTTGGCGTGTTTTTTCTGCTGCTCGCGTTCACACTGGCGATGCGCTCAGAGAGAACAGTCGCGTGGACCGCACTGGCCCTGGTCGCCGCGGCTCTGACTAAAGGCTTTGCACTGCTGCTGCTGCCTTTGTTTGTTCGGGTGCACGGCAAAAAGCTGCTGGCGTGGGCGATCTGCAGCCTGCTCTATCTGGGTATGCCGCTCTGGGTGTATTTACCGCAGTTTCTGCATGGCATGGGTCAGTATCTGGAGAACGTGCACGTCAACTCCGGCCTGTTTAACTGGGTCTGGATGGCTCTCGCCACTATCTCCAGCAAATATGCCTACGACATAACGGCGAAGCTTTCCGATGTGGCAATTTTAGGAGCCGTCTTCTGGTCGGTACGCCGCCCCGTCATTTCGTATTCTGACCTGCTGCGGCGTGCCTTCGTCGTGATCGCTGTGACATTGCTGGTGATCCCGACCTTGTTCCCGTGGTACCTGATCTGGACACTCATTTTTGTGCCGCTCCTTAGCGATAAGCCGCGCTACGCGTTTGTGCTGCTCTCCGGGCTGTCCGTGCTTTTGTATACCTACTACGTCTCGATGATGTCGTACTGGTGGGTCCCAGTCGCCGAATATCTGCCGTTCTATCTGCTGCTATTCTGGGAGCTTCGGCAGGACGGCTTTTTGAGGGGGAAGAATGAAGATCGTCACGTTCAATATTCGGGGCGGGTGGGGAATTGATGGAATTCGGTCGACAGAGCGGATCATGGAGCTCGTTTCCAGTCTGTCGCCCGATATCGTTCTTTTTCAGGAAGTGCATCAGCGTCTTCCCCAGAGCAAATTCGTAGACCAGCCGGGCCGGCTGCAGAAAGACCTGGGAATGCCTCTCACGTTTCAGGCTAATCTGCGTCTTGGGGTCGGGGGATATGGAGTGGCAGTCGCATCGCGCTACCCGGTTCAGGAAGTCCAGAACCATCTGCTGCCGAGTGTGCGTGAGCAGCGCGGTGCCCTGCAAGTGACTTTGGACTGTGCGGGGGAGCCACTCACGATCTTCTGTACGCACTGGGGACTGAATGGGGCGGAGCGGGAAAAGCAGGCGGCGCGTTTGTCCGAGCTGGTTGCATCCGTGCCCGGCCCTGTCATCGTTGGAGGCGACTTCAATGAAGGCCCGGAGAGTGCTGCTGTCCGTGCTTTGGTGGCCCGTACGGGCTTGCTGGACGCCGATGCGGCACAGAACCGCCTCACCTACCCGGCGGACGCCCCAGAGGCACGCATTGACTATTTCTTCTACTCGCCCGTTCTTAGCCTGACGGAAATCTTCCCGGTCGAGACACGAGTGTCAGATCATTTGCCGCTGGTGGCGGAGTTCGAGTTTTCGCGAGGCGGGTAAATTGTGCCGAAGTAAAGATGCGCCCCTTTGCTGGCGATCAGTGATCCGGCCAGGGTCATGACTCCCAGCAGCAAAAGGCTGCGGGCGAATACGGCCAGGGAGGCACCGATATTCACTGCAGGGGGAGCGGGGGCACCCGTTTTGACCGGAAGGTCGAGGCCTGGCACGGGAGCCTCAAAGAGGTGCAAGGCGATGATGAAGACGAATACCAGCATCGCGACACCGATCAAGAAAACGAGAAGTGAAACGAGGCGGCCTGACAAGTCGTGAACCGAGTGAGACTGGGGCTGCGTCGAGAGCGTGGAAGGCGTGGGCATCGGGGAATTCCTGTTGGGCGAAAGTTCGTAAAGCTATCATGACATACGGAACGTCGCCGCGTCAAGTCTGATTTCACGACTGCTATCGCCTGCCCACTGTTCCCCGACGATTCTAGCCCCAGCCCAGCTTGACTCCTACATAGGCTAGCACCAAAGTAAATATCCCACCGATCACGAAAGACTTCCAAAAGGTCCCTGTCATATTCTTGTTCCCCTACTTACTTTATTCCCAATTCCTTCCAAAGACTATCCACTCTGGCCTTGATTTCCGATGGCATTGTTAAAACTTCAGGCCACTCTCGGCTAAAGCCTTCGTCGGGCCACTTCCGGGTCGCATCGACACCCATTTTCGAGCCGAATGCCATCATGGGGGAAGCGTGGTCCAGAACATCGATCGGGCCTTTAACGAAAGCGATGTCCCGCTCCGGATCAACATTTGCAAATGCCCGCCAGACCACTTCTGTGGGATTTTGCACATCGACGTCTTCATCAAACACGACGATGCATTTGGTAAACATCATTTGCCCCAGGCCCCAGAGTGCATGCATGACTTTGAACGCATGCCCGGGATAACGCTTCTTAATACGCACCAGCGCCAGGTTATGGAACGCCCCTTCGGCGGGCAGATGGTAGTCGATCATCTCCGGTACAAACAATCGGGCCAGGGGCAGAAAGAGCCGCTCGGTGGCCAAGCCGATGTACTTGTCCTCCATCGGCGGCGGGCCAACAATGGTGCAGGGATAGACGGCGTTGCGGCGATGGGTGATCGCCGTGACTTTCAGAATCGGGTAATCGTCGGCCAGGCTGTAATAGCCCGTGTGGTCCCCAAAGGGACCTTCGCGCCGCCGTACTCCGGCTGGAACGATCCCCTCGATCACGAACTCCGCATCGGCAGGCACTTCCATGTCAATAGTCTTGCACTTCACCAGCTCGACCGGCTTCTTGCGGAGGAAACCAGCAAAGACCATCTCGTCGATCTCATCAGGCAGCGGAGCCGTGGCGGCATAGGTAAGTGCGGGATCGCCGCCCAGTACGATCGCCACGGGAATGTCACGGCCTTTCGCCTCAAAGTTCGAAAAATGGCGGCTGCCGACTTTGTGCCGCTGCCAGTGCATGCCGGTCTCATGCGGACCCTGCTTCTGGATCCGGTACATGCCGACATTGCGCTTCCCGGTGCCCTCATCCTTGGTAAAGACCAGCGGCAGGGTGATGTACGGCCCGCCGTCATCCGGCCAGCAGGTTAGGATCGGCAGATCGTCCAGATTTGCTTCTTCTCCAAGCTTCACGACTTCCTGGCAGGGTGCAGATGTGACCATCTTAGGCGAAATCTTCCCCAGGACGGAGAGCTGCGGCAGCAGCGCCAGCTTGCCCAGCAGGGTGGGGGGAACATCCGAAGGCAGCTTAGTCAGCGCGGAGATCTCCGCGGCGATCTCCTCTAAGTCCTCGACACCCAGTGCCCAGGACATTCGCTTACGCGACCCCATCAAGTTGATCGCCAGCGGAAACTTCGAGCCTTTGACATTTTCAAACAGCAGGGCCGGCCCGCCGCCCGGCATTTTCATCACCCGGTCCGCGATCTCCGTGATCTCAAGCACCGGGCTGACCGGCGTTTTAATCCGCCGCAGCTCCCCCGCCTTGTCCAATCGTTTGATAAAGTCGCCTAAAGACGCATACGCCATAGATGTCCGCCTAATCTAAAATCGTTACTCCGTATCGCTAAATCTTGACTCCGTGCAATTTTTCACAATGTGACTTTTAGTATACCGCCGTGCCTAGGTCTTGTCAACTTATCGCCGCCTTGCGGACATGCCCATCCTTGTCATTTTGAAAACCAGCCAATAATCGGTCCGTTTCCTGGCCCCCATACTGCTGCGCGAGCTGGACTGCCCAGAGATGATAGCGTTCCAGTGGCGAACTTTGACAAAGATTAAATAAGTCCCGCCATGCTGCTTTGGTCACATTCCGCATCAATGCATACGCAGCATCTCGGCTCACTTCAGGAGAGTCATCGATGAGGTGCAATCGTTTGACCCTGTCGCAGTCTTGTAGCTGCCAAACGGAAGCGAGTGCTGTCACCGCTGCCTCACGCACAGAAGGCTCCGCGTGAGCGAGCAGTTTACTGAGGAGAGTGTGCGCCTGAGAGATCCGATGAAGCGTTACGGCACGACAGGCCGTAATAACAACATAGTTATTTTGGTCTTGCAGAGCATGAAGAATCATGTCTGCGGACTCCGTGGTGAGAATGTGATCGCTGATTGCTTCGACCGCACAGCGTCGACACCGCCAATCGACGGAGCAAGAAGCCTCAACCTGCAATCGCAAAGAGTTAACGCCTGGGGTGTGGCCTAGAGCCGCGAACGCTGCCCAAGCTGGCGGACCGGCTTCCTTCAAACGCTCACGCAATTTCTCAACCGTAGCACCATAAGGAATCGGAACACCGTTCCATTCCATCGGACGAATTCGTGCCATATTCTTCGCTCCTTTGGAGATGGTCTTATACCTTAATTTGTGTGCAAAAACTCACACTTTCTCTATGGCTTTTCGCATGGCTGGTAATTTTATAATCTCCTATAATAGAGATATCAGAGGGACGCGAAAGCAAGCCTCAATCACCACCCCAGGAGAACAAAGAAATGTCCACACCCACCACCGAAGAGATTGTCACAGTCCAGGCGAAGACCCGGGCGATCAACGCCCAGCTCAAAGCAGACCCGACTTTGCATGCTCGGTACGTCGCCGACCCCACCGCCTTTCTGACTGCCGCGGGACTGCTTGAAGGTGCCGCCCGCAGCTTGGTCGCCAGAATCGCTCAGGATAAAGATGGCAGCGAAGTTAGCGGTTATGATTATTACGACGACTACTACTCGGGCTATTCGGCCTCTGATCGCGACAGCATGGAATACGGGCACTGATCCATTTTCGATACGTTTGAGCTCTTGAAAGGAGCCGGTTATGTTACTCTCTTTAAATACCTCACTCCGCATGTTCATCCCCGTCCTGGGCTGTCTTTCGATGCTGGCACTGGCTGGATGGGGCGGCAGCTCCACTTCCTCGCCGACCGGAGGCGGGGGCGTTTCTGGAAGTGGGAGCGGGGGCAGCGGCTCATTCACGGCGAACTTCTCTGCGATTTCCGGGACGAATGCGTTTACCAATGACTTCAGCAGCAGCAATGCCGGTGGGAGCGTAACGCCGCCAATTGGCCCGATTGGGTCCGTGCTAACGCTGACAGCTGGGCGGCAGCCTCGAACAATATGGGGCGGAGCTTCACTCTGGTCCTGACGGATACCACGCTCACCGAGGGCCAAGTGTATCCCTGAGACAACGGTTCCAACTCGCTCGTCTATGCGGACACGCCGGATGCCGGCAGCAGAGACTTCAAGACGACGCGCACCTGGAGCAGTACTGGCGGATCCGTCACCCTCGACTCGATCAATGGAAAGACATATAAGTTTCATGTGACGGGAGCGCTCATGGGGCCGAGCACCGGCGGACCAACCACACCTGGTACAGGTACATTCACGGTGAACGGAAGTGGAACAGCGTCTCTCTCTTGATATCCAGAATAAAAATTATCCAGAATAAAACCCGCAAACTATGCAGTGTGGGAGAGGGGAGGGAGTGGCAATAATAAAGAGTGTAGGCAGGATGCCTGCCAGAGACGCTTCGCTGCTCACAAGGCGACAAGCGTAAATCTGTGCCGAGGCCGCCAGGTCCTCGTTCGGCTGGTACTCCCGGCGGTGGTTCGAGTGTGCGGCGCTGCACACTGGCGGACCGCCGTCCGGAAGCCAGCAATCCGACACTTTCTCTCGAAAGGAACTGCCCTCAATGGTTGTTCAGATGCCCTGTCCCGGTAAGACCCAAATATTTGCTGCGAGCAGCGTCGCAAACCAGGAACATGCCCGCCGAGAGGTGCAGCTGTGGGCTGACGGGCACGGCTATCGCCTGGCACAGCCGGACCGGCCCTTCACAATTTACCACGACGGCCAGGCAGCACGCGAATGGTCTTTGCTGGAGTCTAAGACGCCAGCGTCAGGTACTGGACACTGAAATTTTGCTCGCTGTCGGTCCAGACTTTACGGACTGCCAATCCCGCCGATTTCGCCAGGCCGGCAAAGTCGAGCAGGCTGTATTTGTAAGAACACTCTGTCAGAATAGACTCTTCTGCCTCAAAGTTAATCTCCGCCCCCCCGAGATGTACGGTCTGCGAACTCAGGCTCAATAAATGCATCTCAATACGCCCCGCCAGTGCGTTGTAGTATGCGCGGTGGGAAAAGTTATCTAGGTCGAAATCTGCCCCCAGCTCCGCATTCATACGAGTCAGCAAGTTGAGATTGAACGCGGCCGTCACCCCCTGGGAGTCATTGTAGGCCGCATTTAAGACTGCCGCATCCTTCTTCAAGTCGACGCCAATCAGCAGTCCCCCGCTCTGCCCGCAGACTTCCGCAATACTTGTCAGAAACGCGGCGGCATCAATTGGATGAAAGTTCCCGATCGTCGAGCCGGGAAAATAGACCACATGGGAACCCACCGGGCGACAGGCAGGTGGCAGGGTGAACTCAGTGGTGTAGTCCGCGCAGAGGGGCAGGATATCCAGGTGCGGATAGGCTTCGGCGAGCTGGGCGGCGGTGCGCTGGAGATGCTCACGCGAGATGTCCATGGGAACATAGCCTGCGAGGCGCGGCAGGCGGTCCAGCAGAATACGCGTCTTGATGCTGCTGCCGCTGCCGTACTCGATGAGCAGGGAATCGGGACAGACCAGCGCGGCCATCTCTGCGGCATTCCCCTGCATGATCGCTGCCTCCGTGCGGGTCGGGTAGTATTCGGGCAGCTCGCAGATCTGGTCGAACAAAGCCGAGCCATAAGCGTCGTAAAAATACTTGCAGGGGAGTGTCTTCTCAAAAGTCGACAGACCTGCGAGCACTTCAGATTCGAAGCTTTCCATCGCGGGGGCACAGTCGTGCAGGGGGGGAGAAAGCGTTTTCATCGCGCTGAGTTATCCTTTGCCAATCGAATTCCGGTGAACTGCCAGCGGGCATCCGGCGGGAAGAAGTTTCGGTAGGTGGGCCGCATATGTGAGTGCGACGTGGCGCAGGAGCCGCCGCGCAGTACGAACTGATTACACATAAACTTGCCGTTGTACTCGCCAAGAGCGCCAGGGAGTGGCGCATAGCCGGGGTAGGGGGTGTACTGGCTTCGGGTCCACTCCCAGACATCCCCGAACATTTGAGAGAGCTGCCCAGCCTCAGCATCTTCGGGAGAGAGGGTGGCGGGGTGAAAGCACCCTGAGTCGGCAAAATTGCCGCAAAGAGGCACAGTCGCGGAAGCGGTCTCCCACTCGGATTCGGTCGCCAGACGCGCTCCTGCCCAGCGGGCGTACGCATCGGCCTCGAACAGGGAGACATGGCAGACGGGGGCGTCCAGGATGAGCGGAGCCATTCCTGCCAGCGTAAACTCCAGCCATTCCCCTTTGCGGTCCCACCAGCAGAGCGGAGCCGACCAGCCCGAAGACTGAACGACACTCCAGCCCTCGGAAAGCCACCACTCCGGCTGGGAATAACCGCCGCTGTCGATGAATGCCAGATATTCCCGATTCGTCACCAAGCGAGAGCCAAGGGCGAACGGTGCGAGAAATTCTTTGTGCCGGGGCAGCTCATTGTCGAAAGCAAAGCCGCTGCCTTCCCAGCCGATCTCCCGCACGCCTTCCTCGAAGTCGATCCATCCCATCTCCGGCACAGAGGTCGGGGGTGGATCGCGGCGCGGCTGATAAACGGGACAAAGTGGGTTATCGAAAAAGAGGTGCTTGAGGTCCGTAACCATCAGCTCTTGATGCTGCTGCTCGTGGTGCAGCCCAAGCGTCAGCAGCGGCTCCAAAATCGCTAGTGTCTCGCGATCAGCCCCGGTCAGCAGCAAGGCCATATGCTCATCGACATAGGATCGATAGGCGTAGGTGTCTTCCACGGTTGGCCGGGAGATCAGGCCGCGCTTGGGCCGGCAGTGACGCTCGCCGATCGTATTGTAGTAAGAGTTGAAGAGGAAGTCGTACTGCGGATGCGGTGAATGATACTCCGCAAGGTGCGGCTTGAGCAGAAATGTCTCGTAGAACCAGCTTGTGTGTGCCAGATGCCATTTGGCCGGACTGGCGTCGGGCATGGATTGAATCACAAAATCTTCGGGCAGAAGGGGCGCACAGATTTTTTCACTGAATGTGCGCACATCGATATAGCGGTTTAGTAACGACAGAGAGTGCATAAGTGGTTTCTCGTTGTCTCTATGAGGATCTAATCTTTCTTAGCTACGGATAGTTACCCGGAAGTTCCGCAGGAAAAACACTCGGGGACCGCCAATTGGTAAGATATGTTGGAAACAGTTGGAGAGATTGTGCGGCGTGGCGCAAATGATGTATGGAAGCTAGGGCTGAGTGAAGCCCAGATCGAGCAGTTTGAGCAGTTTGCGGCGCTGATTATCGAGTGGAATGCGACCCGAATGAACCTGACCCGGCTGACTTCGCCCCGGGAGATCGCCGTGAAGCATTTTTTGGACTCGCTGGCGCTGCTCACAGTGGTGGTTCTGCCGGAAAATTCCCGAATTATCGATGTAGGGACCGGGCCGGGGCTGCCGGGGCTGGCTCTGAAGATCGTGCGGCCCGACCTGCAGGTGACACTGCTGGACTCGACCGCGAAAAAACTGCTCTTCTGCCGCGCCGCCGCCGATGCGCTTGGCTGCGCGGACGTGAAGACAGTCCACGGACGTGCGGAAGATGTAGCAAAAACGCCTGCGCTTGTCGGACAGTTCGACAGTGTGGTCGCTCGTGCCGTCGCTCCTCTAGGCCGCCTCCTGCCGTGGCTGTCTCCCTTTGTGCGGCAAGGCGGAGTGGTTATCGCCCTGAAAGGCACAAACGTCGCCGATGAGCTGGCCGCGGCCCGTCCGGTCGCCCGCCGCCTGGGGCTGACGCTCGCGCCGCCGATCTCTGTGACCTTGCCCGAAACCGAGGAGACTACGGTGCGGCAGATCGTGATGGCTCGGAAAGAGGCGCGGTTCTAGCCCGCAATTCGCCGCGCCACATTTGTTCCCGACAGTGCGCAGAGAGGGACGCCCCCGCCCGGATGCGTACTGCCTCCCACGAAATACAGCCCCCGCACGTCTGGCGAGACCTGGGGCGGGCGCAGAAATCCCTGCCGCCAGCCATTGGATGACAGTCCGTAGATCGCCCCTCGATAGGCCCCGTAACGGCTTTGCAGGTCCATCGGAGTCCACATCTGTTCGACGAGAATACGCTCCCTAAGACCTCTGAGACCCATACGCTCCAGCTTTTCCAGAACTCGTAGTCGGTAGCCTGCCGCTTCGTGCTGCCAGTCGAACTTGCTGCTCAGGGCGGGTGGATTTGTCATTACGAACAGGTTTGTGCTGCCTTCGGGGGCGCGGGTTGGGTCGGTAAGGGACTGACAGGCGATGCCGATTGTCGGGTCATCGGCAGGAACCCCCGACTCGAAGATCGCGTTAAATTCAGCCTCGCCATCAGCCGCAAGAAATGAATTGTGGTGTGCCAGCTGTGGATACTCGCCGGATATGCCCAGCAGCAGCAAAAAAGCGGACGTGCTCGGCTCGATTTTTTCGACCCGGCTCTCAGTCCAGGAGCGGCGGGCAAATTCGGGTACCAGCGTCGTCAGCGCAGAAAGGCAGTCGGCATTGCAGACGACGGCATCGGCAAAGAGCCGTTCGCCTCCATCGGTTGCGACGCCCCGCGCCGTCCGTCCGTGGACGATGATTTCCTGAACCGGAGTTTCCGTCCGAATCACGACGCCAAGGGACTCGGCAGTCTCCCGTAGCGCTTCCGCCAATCGGTACAAACCGCCGCGAACGTAGAAAGTCCCCTGCCGCCACTGGACATCGGCGACTGTGGCAAATATTCCCGAGGCTCGAGCGGGATGGGAGCCGCTATACAGAGCGTAGAGCTCGAATATCTGCCGCAGGCGTGGGTCGGAGAAATTCTCGCGGACGACCTGCCGCAGGGTGCGCCAGGGCCTCAGCGCGAGAAAGTCTCTGAGCTGTCCCCATTGGGCGGAGGACGGCACTCCGCGCACGGAAGCGCCGAAGTCCTGCCGCAGAAAGGGATCGGTGGTGGCGTCGGACACCTGCCGTGCATACGTCAGAAAACGCTGAAAGCCTTTTTCCTCACCGGGTGCAAACTGGGCGATGGCCTCTGCCGCTGCCTCAGGATCACCAGGGGCATCCAGTGCTGCCCCGTCTTCAAAGTGATAGCGGCAGACTGTGTCCAGCCGGGTCAGCTCCACCTGGTCCGAGAGCTTTCGGCCTGCCGCGGCGAAGACTTCTTCCAGTGCCCAGAGCATTGTCAGCACATGCGGCCCAGTGTCGAATGTGAAGCCGTCTTTCGCCCAAACGTTCAGCTTACCTCCCACGCGGCAATTCTTCTCCAGAAGTGTGACTTTCGCCCCGCGAGCCGCCAGCCCGATCGCTGCTGACAGGCCGCCGATTCCTCCACCGATAACAATAGCATCCATGTGCGTATTGTACCCGACACCGGGAAATCGGACAGGAAAAAGCCCGGAAGCAAATTGCTTCCGGGCCTTCGGCTGCTCAGCCTATCGCTGGTCGGCGGGGTCGCCGTACGGGTCTTGGGACGAGCCGCGTATCTGCTGCTGGTCGGCGGGGTCGCCGTAAGGGTCCTGGGACGACCCCAGCACCTGTCCTGTATTCTCGGCATGCTGACCGAACAATCCTTCGATGGTGCTCATCAGGCCGCCCGTGTCGAAGTTGTTATTCGGCTGATCCCCATGGTTTGAGATCGCATTTTTGACTTGGTCCAACAGAGAGCCTAGTGCCATTTGTATTCTCCTTTGCCTATCATCAGATACCGCTAGGATACCCGGCGAGCGTGTAAATGGAAACTTTTCTCGCTCAGGATTTCTGTAAATGGTAACGCGGATCGCCAGCAGATGACTGTCTGATATGCTCTGTCTTATGGCTTTTCTGCATAAATCGATACGATATGCAGAATCTATGCAGCAAAGTGCTGCTCTATTACAAGAAGTAAGTGGGATTGCTGGAGGGCAGAGTAGGGATTGGAATTTGACTGTGCAGGTAATATTTTGCATGCTCATCGGACATGACATAAACAGATCCGCCATTATGCCGGACTGTGACTCCCTCCGAATACCCACTCGCGATGTTGAAACAATCGCATCCATCCTCTGCGCTTCCTTGGTATCCATCACTCTCTTCATCAAACAGAATGGCAGAAGCTGGCTGAGTGAACTGGCTGAGAGCCGCGCCGCTCACAACGCCACTCAGTGAGTAGGAGTTTGCCTGGCCTGAAGAATCATCTGGACAAACATAGACGCCTTTACTTTTGACATACGGACAAATGGAGCCGAGCGACGGATCGAAAACTGTCGGGGCGCCTATCCCGGCCAGAGCGACAACCCGATAGCCAACTTGAGGGTTGGATGAGGATTTTGGCATGATCTCGTCCGCATCCTGCTGGTACTGGATAGCGGCGAGGCTGAAGTGTGAAGCCTTTTTTCAGTGCTTCGAGCAATGTGTGGAATACATAAACTACTCATTTCTATAATTGTGACGAAAACGGTGTAAAGACTGTGTCTAGTTGCTATCTTAAGGCATTTTTTGGCATTTGTCAAGAGCTGCCGTGTGATTGTCATGTCAGGGTCTGCGATGCCTTCTGGGCAGTGCTCCCGCGAAGTTAGGCGCGTTGACTTTGACCCCTTGGAAAGGCTATAATATAGGCCAGAAAGAACTGAAATTATGGCTGATTTGATACAACTTGATATTCTGCCGAGTACTCCTGCGATGCTCGCCCGGCCAGTCGTTAACCGCCGTATTCCAGAGTGGCTGACGATCAAGCTGCCCAAGCGGCAGGGGATCGAAGAAGTCGAAGGGCTCATGCGTCAGGCCAAGCTGGTGACGGTGTGCGAAGAGGCACGCTGTCCTAACCTCGGCGAATGCTGGTCCAAAAAAACCGCCACCTTCATGATCCTCGGTGATACCTGCACGCGCTCCTGCCGATTCTGCGCGGTCAAGACCGGCAAAGGCGGGGCACTCGACCCGGATGAGCCGCGCCGGATCGCTGAGAGTGCTCGGACGCTGGGTCTTAAACATACCGTAGTGACCAGTGTCAATCGGGACGAGCTGCCCGATGGCGGCTCCCACCATTTCGCGGAGACTATCCGGTGGCTGCGCGACCTGCTGCCGGAGACCATTATTGAGGTGCTGACTCCCGATTTCCTGGGGAACAAAGCGAACATACAGATCGTCGTAGACGCCAAGCCGCACGTCTACAACCACAATATCGAGACGGTGCCGCGATTATATCGGCAGGTACGCCCGCAGGCACGTTACGCCCGCTCCCTTCAGCTTTTGCAGTATGTGAAAGCCGCCGACCCCGAAATCTACACGAAGAGTGGACTGATGGTCGGTCTGGGCGAAACGAAGGATGAAGTGGTGGCCCTGATGCGCGATCTGAAGGCGTATGATGTAGACTGCGTTACGATTGGTCAGTATCTGAAGCCAGGTAAGAACTATTTAGATGTGGTCGAGTATGTCCATCCAGATGTCTTTGCCGAATACAAAGCGATCGGTGAAGAGATAGGCTTTTTGTTTGTCGCCAGTGGGCCGTTTGTGCGTTCCTCCTACAATGCCAAAGAGTTCAGCGACCGGTTTCTAGCTTTGAAGAAATAAATGAGAAAAACTAGTGAGTAATGTTTACAGCCCACTGAATTTACAGTCCGCTAACCGATGACTGCTCAGATCGGCGACGGCACGCAAGCTCTCATCCAAGAGAACCCGGCACAGAGCTGAGGCCTTCCTCAGCCCCTCTGTCACTTATGAACGTAAGACGCTTTGGACAGATATCGCACAGTTCCTCTCCCAGGCTTCCTGCCCGTGTTCGATGGACACTGCGCGGGCTGGTCGCCCTTCCTCTGCTGTCTCTCGTCACGGCCTCCGGTTTCTATTTTTCCTCAATCTACCATTTGATCCGCACTGATCTCGTTCCCATTGCGGAAGGGGAACTGACCCGCCAGTTAGGGCATGAAGTCAAAATTGGAGCGGCGGATTTCAGCCGCCGCGGCGCTTTGGTGCTCACGGAGATCGCGGTCTCGAACAAAGCGACATTTGCCGCTGGAAACGGGGAAGCTACGCTGCGGGCAAAGCGGATCAGCATCGGCTATGACCCCCACGCCTTGTTTTTCGATAGTGGGAATGCGGCCCATGCGATTGGCGATGTCAGACTGGACCAGCCGGCTCTGCTGGTGGAGCGCTTTTCGACGGGCTTCAACTTCTCCGATTTCTTCAAGCCGAAAACCAAGCAGACGACTAAACCCTTTGTCGGGCGGGTTCTCGTTCACAATGGCCTGCTGCTCTTCCGCGACTTCAACGCCCCGGATCGCGGCAAGCGTCCGGCCTTGAATACGCTGGCGAACGTGGAAGCTACAGTCGATTTAGGCTCGGAGCGAACGGTTTATTTCACGGTGCATGGCACTGGCAATGGGCACCGGTTTGCATCCCTGGTGGTCAACGGTGACGTTTCGCGCACCGTGGCGGGCCGGTTTCGCGGTCATGTGATTGTGGGGGATGCCGATGCGGCGTACTGGACCGATTACTTCAAGGCCTTTCCGCAGGCACGGGTGATCGCCGGACGGGCCGATGCGGATGTGACGGTCGCAAAGCTGACTTCGAAGCCCGCCCCCGGCCTGCCGCTCGATCTTTCCGGGCACCTGGCGATTCGGCGGGCTAAAATCGCCGTTACGGATAAAAAGATTGTGGCACTGCCGCTGGAAAATGTCACCGGCACGGCGGCATTCACTGGAGCCGGGGTGTCGTTTGCGACCCGCTTGTCACTGGCCGGACAGCCCCTGGAGGCCACCGGGACCGTCTTCGACTTCGCCCATGCCCAGCTTGCGATCACGGCAAAGTCTGACCGGCTAGATCCGGTGCGCCTCAGCCGAGGCCTGGTGTTTCTGAGGCTTCCGCCCGGGGTGCAGGTTTCACCGGGGCCAGTGACGGCGCAGTTCACCGGTGCGGCGACAAATCCGACAATCACGGTCAACGGGTCACTCCCTGCGGTCTCCTATGACGGAAATCGGGCGACCAGCGTTACGGCGACGGCTCTGTACGCCAATAAAGTGCTGTCGGTTTCCTCTGCGACATTCAAACTCAATGGGACCGGACAAGGCTCGCTTCGGGCGACGATAGATCTGACGAAAGCCCGTCCGACAGTGCTGCTGGCCGGGACGGCTCGCGGGCTGGATCTGGCGGCGCTGCGGCTTCCGGCGGGAGTTAGCACCGGTAATCTCAACCTCGGCGGGCTGGTTGATGCACAGTTTTTGGTGGATAATCAGGGGCGACCGCTGACAGTTGCCGCCAATTTTGGAGTTGGTAACGCCCGGATTCATCGGACGACTCTGCGCTCTGTGGCTGGCCGTATCGCCTGGACGCAGGGAGCGCCTATAACAATCACGCGGGCGATCCTTCACGATGCCCTGGGCACGGCGGCCGTCAGCGGGACGATCCCCGCCGGGACCAAATCAGGGCAGTGGAATCTGATCGTGCGCAGCGCAGGTCTCAATCTGGCGGGGCTTCTCAGTCCTTACTCAAAAATGGCCATCGGTGGATCGGCGGATTTCGACGGTAAAATTCTCGGCCCGGCAAATGCTCCGCAGGCGGTCGGCACTGTTCGCGTAGCGCAGCCCCATTACGGGCGATATGCGGCGGATCTGATCGGCGGACATGTCGCGGCGAGTCTGCAGGGAGTACGTTTGACCGATGTGACTCTGAGCCGATTTCCGACGTCCGCCAAGATAAGTGGGACCGTGGAAGGCTTTTCGTCGCCAAATCCGAGGGTGGCCTTGAATGTCTCCCTGTCGCAGGGCGATGTTCAGGACTTTCTGCATCTGGCGGAGCAGGCCTCAGCTTCACCGAAATCCGCGCTCACGGCTTCCCTGCCGAATTTGACCGGTACGGCCGAGGGTGTTTTTCACATTGCAGGACGGCTGAATACATTGTCTGCTTCCGGGCATGCGCGGGTCATGGATGCGACCATTGGAGGGTATCGTCTGGATGAAGCCTCCGCTGATGTCAGCTATTCTGGGGGGGCGCTCCGGGTAAACCATGCTGTCCTGAAATCCGGCACTGCAATGCTCCTGGCGCATGGGCAGCGTACGGATACCGGGGTGATCCGGGCGGACTTCACGGCGACGGGCCTTAATCTGGACCGTCTGCACCACTTCTTCGATCCGTATGCCGAGCTAAATGGCATGGCGAGCATTACCGGCCATCTGGAAGGCACTCCCCAGGCTCCGCATCTGCTTGTACGCGCTCTGAATATCCCCGACCTGGTCGTCAATGGGCAAAGTTTCGCGCCGCTGACCCTGGCCGGGCGTTACGATGACGGTATCGTAACACAGACGGGGGCGCCCTGGTCGTTCGTGGTCGCCATTCCCCGGGATTACGCGGCAGAATCGGCAGGCCATGTGGAGTACCGAATCGATAGCCTCAAACTTACCTTGCCGACTCCGACGCACTCCAAGCGCATCCCGGCACTCTCACTTCTCGCCGCGATACCGGTCTCCTCCCCGGAGCGCATTTCGCATCTGATCGCGACGGTACATACCACGCACTGGGGAGAGAGCGCCGCCGGATTGTCTTTCCTGCATCGCCTCGCGGATCTTCCGCAGCCGATCAGCGGGACGTTCGCCCTGCCAAAGATCGCCCTCTCCGGGCCGCTCCATGCACTCTCTGCACAGGTCGATCTCAGCGCCGAGAACCTGACACTGGGCGAAACCCATGTGACGGGTCTTTCCCTCAGCGCGGCCTACACTGCGGCGAATAAGCCTTCGGGCCATCTCACCGCCTCGGCACACGAGATCCTAGCCCAAGGGGTTCCGATTGGGACGGCTACGGCGGATGTCGATTTTCAGAACAATGTTGTGACTGTGCATCAGATCCACGCCGCCAGTGAACGGGCCTTTCTGAATGCCTCTGGTACGGCGAACCTCGATGGCAATATTGATGCCAATTTGGACGCTTCCGATATTCCGCTGGCGTTGCTGCAGACCGTGTACCCGGCGGCCTCTCCCTACCTTCGCGTTTTGCCGCGCGAGATCAGTGCTCTTTCCATTAATGTCTCTGGACCGACCCGGTCGCCTAACTATTTGAGTTCAATTAACCTCTCGAATCCTGAAGTTCCCGACGCCAAAGCCGCCGTGGACGCGGCACCGACCTTTGCGCTGGACCGAGTACGCAGCGGGGCGATTACGCTGATCTCCGAGACGCCGGGTGCTCCCAAAGTTTTGACGGTCAACGATCTAGCGGCCTTCAAGAATGGGCGTCTCGTGGCCACGCTCTCCGGAACCTTGCCGAACCCTTCCGGGTTTCTGACACCGCACACGGATGCGCGTACGTCAATTGTCTTGCCGGATCAGGACCTGCATGCCGACCTCAAGGTCCAGGACCTTTCTGCGCTAGCACTGCTGAGCCCCGGTCTGGTGGATGCGAAAAAGACGGCTGGGCAGATCTCGGCCAGTGTCAATTTTGGTGCGGGTGGGTTATCCGGGCTGGTCACGGTCACCGATGCGGCCCTGGGCCTGACAAATTTCGAGACCACGGTGAACAAAATCAATGGGATCGTTGTTCTTGCAGATAACAAAGCAGTTATACAGAGTTTCAGTGGCAGCTCCAGCAAGGGGGGGACCTTTGCGCTCACGGGTCAGGGGGGGCTTTCTTCGGATAGCCAGGTGAGTGTCAAGCTGTCGGCAAAGGACCTTTCCGTCGACGAAGGCGGCAAACAAAGCGTGCTGTATGAGAAGTTCAACAGCAGCCTGAAAGCAAAAATCAATGGGGCTTTGACGCTGGTCGGTCCGTGGCTGACCCCTCTGCTCGCGACGCAGGCGGGTGCGCCGCTGGTGATCAGCGACGCCGTCGCGACGTTGCCTTCGGCGTCGAATACCCCGACAACATCCGGCGGTCCCCCAAGCTTCGACCCACGTTTCGATGTTGCCGTAAAGCTTGGAACAAGCCGCAGCAAAACTGTCTCGGTGCGCAGCTCTTTGCTCAAAGCGGATGCACTAGGCGAGGTGCGGCTCACGGGGCGGCTTTCCGAACCACGTCTGCACGCGGGTTTGACTGTGGAGCGTGGGCAGTTTATCCTGCCGCCTTCCACCCTGCTGAAGATCATCAAGCCGGCAACCGGGGACGAGAATACGGTGCAGGCGGATTATCCTATTATCGGCGTTGACGGTCTGCCAGGCCTGCAAACCCATGTTGATCTGACGGCACAGGCGACGATATCCGTCTCACCGAATAGTCTTTCGCAGTATCGGTCGGTGGCATCGGGCGGTATCGGGGAGTCCGCGCCGTCCAGTGGATCGTCTCTCTCGGGCAGTCAGTTTGGTAACCAATCTCAGCGCTATATCATTACCGCCCATATTCATGGCCTGCTGAATGATCCGGACCCAAAAAAGCTTGCGCTGGACCTGGAATCAAGGCCCGGCGACCTGTCGCGCTCTCAGATGCTGGCGGCACTGGTGCCGGCAGGATCATTGCTCGGCATCGTAAGCGGCGGCTCGGGCGGTCAAAGTCAGCTGGAAAATCAGTTCAAGACCGCGCTCAGCCAGGTGGTCATTCCGACCATTCTTTCGCCAATTACCGATTCAATTGGAGCGGCACTCGGGCTGGACCTGTCCGTAGATTACGATTCATTTGGAGCACGTGGGACGATCGTGAAAGAAATTGGTCCGCGCCTGGAGGTGACTTTCTCGCGTTCATTCGCGACACGGGGCACGGTGGACCAGACGGTTCAGCCGCCGCAATACCAGGTCAAACTCGGGTATAGTCTCAACCGACGCCTGCAAATTGGTCTCTCTACCGATGACCAGCGCAATAACACTGTCTCGCTGGACGGCGTATTCCGGTTTTGATGTTGAGATTTTCCGGAATTTTCTGAAACTTTCCACGATATGATTTGTCCAAAGGACTGATACTCATGGCCCTGGTGCCGCGCTCACAAAAAAACTGGAATAACGAATGGGCGAGTTCCAGCAGCCGAGAGGCTACGCCTGTTCCTTTACCCGAAGCGGCCGAGCGGCGGAGTGAGATCGCATTAGTACATGATTCCGATGCATTATACGCGCGTTACGGTAAGCAGATTTTCAACACGCTTTTTCAGTGGATCGGGGACTACGAAGAAGCGGCGGACCTGACGCAGGAAACGTTTATCTCGGCGCACAAAGCCCGCGATCAGTTTCGGGGCGAGTCCAAAGTTTACACTTGGCTCTACCGGATTGCCCACAACCATCTCAAAAATCGTGTTAAGCAGCGTGGGCGGCAGCGGGAGATGGAAGGGGCTTCACTGGACGCCGGAGCATTTGGCGGCGAAGGCGACTTCGAGGAAATCGGCCCGACACGCGAGATCGCTGACTGGTCTGGCTCTCCCTCGCGCCTTCTCGAGCAGAAAGAACTGGGTGCCCAGATTAATCGGGCGGTGGAAAGCCTAGCTCCGGACTACAGGGTCGTGCTGATCCTGCGCGAGATCGACAGCCTCTCTTACACAGAAATCGCCGAAGTCACCGGTCTCACATTGGAGGCCGTAAAGACTCGCCTCAACCGGGCACGCGCGATGGTACGGCAAAAAGTTGAGCCGTACTTAAAAATCTGAATATCTCAAAAGTAAATCGACGCTTCAAGGGAGCATTGTTTGGTAATTCAAAATAAAAAACGGGCGCAAGTCACACGAAAAGCTTGCGCCCTTATCGTGTCTGCTTCTTTGACTTTAACCGGTCTGGCACCCTGGACAGCTCTGCGTGCGCAGAATGCCGGTCCCGTCAATCCAACCGCTAACCCGGTTACCCCAGCCACGAATGGGGCAGGAATCTTGACGCCGGGCAACGATCCGGCACGCGGTGCCGAAGTTCCCGACACCAAGGCGGTATTGGGCAAAAAACCAGCCGCGCTGCCCGGCACTTTGCCGCAGTTCAATGTGCCGCCACTCACCTTGCCCGCGCCTCCCACCGGGCCGGAAGCCCCCTCGCTGACGGGGCGTGTGTCGCGAATCGTAATCGCTGGAAATGCGAAGGTGACTGATCCTGCGATCCGAGCCTATATCACCCAGTCTGGACTAACCCTCGGCGCACCCTACAGCGCCGCAGTGGCCGAAAAAGCACGCGACGCGGTTAAGGGCATGGGGTACTTTAATGGCGATGTGATCGTTGATGCCGTGACTGATCCGGCCGGCGGAGTCGATGTCAGTTTCACGGTTAAAGAAAATCCTCTGGTCAAGACGATCAAGTTTTCCGCCAACACCCCGAGCGGCGAGCCGACGATTCCCGCGGCCAAGCTGAAATCGCTGATGGTGACCCAGGAAGGCAAAGTCCTGAACACCAACACACTGGTATCGGATTTGGACAAACTCTTTAACCATCAAACGGGCTATGTCCGGGCGCAGGGTTTCATCTTTGATGTCAGCTCGGACATTAATATCGACCCGCTCACCGGTGTTTTGAACATTCCACTGGTCGAGGCGCACATTAACTCGATCACAATCAAAGGCAACAAAAAGACCAAGCCCATTGTGATCATGCGCGAGATTCGCAGCGAAGTCGGGGAAGTTCTGGATGAGAAAAAGCTTCGGCTCGATCTGAACCGCGTGAACAACACGGGATTGTTCGATGAAGTTGGTCCTTTCGATGAGACTTCTGCCGATGTCGGTAAGGTGGATATTGTCGTGCCCGTCACGGAGAAACGCAGTGGTCAGGTCTCCGTAGGTATTGGATACTCCTCACGCTCCAAGCTGGTCGGGCAGGCCACACTCGCGGAGAACAATTTCCGGGGCCTAGGCGAGCGTGTCAGCTTGATGTGGGAAGTCGGGGGGATCTCGAGCCAAAGCAGTCTGGATTTCAGCTTTTTCGAGCCCTACCTGGACAAGAAGCATACATCGCTTAGCCTTGATGTCTACAATAAGGCTCTCTACCGGTTCGCCAGCAGCAGCATTATCGGCGGCAGCTCGAATACCTCGGGCACCAACAGCACCTATATCGAGCGCCGCAAGGGCGGTGTTCTTGGTATCAATCGAAACCTGAGCGATCTGCTGACGGTTGGGATCACGGGCCGTGTCGAAAGTGTCAGTACGGACAATTTCCAGGTCGTCAATGGCGATCAGTTTATTCAGCAGCAGGGGACGGTCAGCGGCCTTGGAATCCGAGGCGTTTTCAGCAACCGCGACAACGAGAATGCTCCGGCCGCCGGCGGCCTTCTTTCGCTCTCCTATGAGAGCGTGATCGCCTCTACCCGTCCGGTTAACGAGAGTCTGCCCAGCCCACTCGCTCCGGGGAAAGAGTATTTCGGCAAACTGGGCCTCGACTTACGGCGGTACACCAGCCTCCAGGGGCCGCGCAAAGTTGGGAACTTCAACCAGCCCAAGCGAGTTTTAGCGACACGGCTGCTGATTGGTGCGACGGCTAAAAATATTCCGTTTTTCGAGCAGTATTTCCTTGGCGGCGCGGATTCGCTGCGCGGCTATGACACCGACCGATTCTGGGGCAGCAACCTGGCACTCTTTCAGGCCGAACTCCGGATTCCACTGGGCAAAGACAACAACTTCCAGGGTGTCCTGCTGTTTGACGGTGGCGATGCATGGAACAGTATTTATCAGCAGCAGGGGCTGCAGCAGCATACTGCCTTTAAGCTGTCAACTGACTATGGGGTAGGGATACGACTGGTGACACCCATCGGTCCAATTCGCGTAGACTACGCGATTCCAGGGAATGGCGGCAGTGGACGAACACAGTTTAGTATCGGACAATCTTTCTAAGATTAGACCTCTTGCATAAGCCGCCTTGCCGTGCCCGGATTAGAAATCCGGGTCTTCTGCAAAGCGATTGTCTGCGAAGGCAGACAATCGCACCTCAAAAGACCTGCACTTCCAGTGCAGGGTACTTACGCAATAGGTCTATTAACTCATCACGATTAGAAATACAAATTACGAAGGAACAGCATGACACTCATTCGCACATTTTGCAAACTCACGATCTTTGGTATCACTGCATTGACCCTGGGGACATCGGGTTTCTCTCCTGTGGCGGCAGCCCCTTCCGGAACGCAGACGTTCGGCAGTGTGGATATCGCAAAGGTGCAGACCCAGTCCACTCGAAAAATCAAATATGATGCCGACCTGCATACCCTGGCAGATCGGCTCGATACACAGTTTCGGCAGCAGACCTCGAGCGTCATGCTCACGAAAGCCGAGCAGACCGAGCTGGGAACCCTGATCGGTAAGCCGCGGCAAAGCGATGCGGATGCGGCCCGCGTCACAGCACTCCAGACCAAGGCCAGTGCGGCCGCACAGGAGCTGACCGACCTGCAGCAGAAAAAAGATCCCAGCGCCACCGACTCCAACCGATTGGCGACGTTGACGTCGCAGTACGAAGCAGGCAAGGCGGCATTGCAGGCGGTCGGCGACGGCTATCAGGCACAGATACGCGCCCTCAGCGATGCGGACAATGCCGAGTTCACGCGTACGGTCAAAGAGGCGATTTCTGCCAGCGCCCAGCAGAAGGGGTTATCCGTTGTCTTCACGTCCGATATCGCGGTCTATACTGCAAATGACATCACGGATGACGTGGTCAAGCGCGTCAATAAGTAAAGCCTCTCTCGGCAGATATGCAATTTTGGGCCTGTGTGTGGCCCTGCTGGCGACGGGATGTGCGCGTAGGCAAGCCGCGGCCCCGCTGTCCCTGCGCGGGACAGTCAGCCTGGATGTTTTGATTCAGCACCATCCGGGCTGGAACGGAATCAGTCAGTATGACACGGCCCTCGGGCAATTGGCGGAAGCTATCCGGCAGGTTCCTCCCGCAGGTCATACGGATGACACGGTCGCCATCCTTCCGGCGCTTCCCGGAGGGAACATCTCTGCCGCGGATGCGTCTGCAATAGGGCTGGCAAGCACCGCAAACCGTTTGGAAGCGATAAAACATGCATTGCTGAGCAGTTTGCGCCAGCGCCGGGAGCTGGAACGGCTGGAGCAGCTGCGTCAGGAAGGCGAGCTGCGGCAGCGCGAAGCAAATCGGCTGTTCACGATAGCGACGAGTGAGAAACCAATCTTGCCGGACCTGGATTTGCAGCTGCTTTCGGCGAGTGTCGCCGCACTGACTAAAACTGTCGGCAACTGGGACCTGTCGCTGCCTCCTTCTCCAGAGCTGAAGCGGCTGCGTGCAAAGGTGATTATAGACCGTGGGAGTCTGGAAGGTCTGGTTGCTGCGAGAGCGCAGCAGCGCGCCGCCGCCGCGCAGCAGCAGCGCGATGAAGCCCAGAGCGTTTTGAACGCTCGCGCGGACTATGTTCGATCGCATCAGCTTGCGCTGGAAGCGCGGCTTATCTCGGAAGATGAGCGGCTGATTGCAGCTCAGCAGGCACGACTGTCATCTGAACAAAATGCTTTGCTCCATGCGCTGTCTCAGCCGGGGGCGATTGGAGTACCCGCGGCGGGAAATGCGGGAGTGCTGCTGTTGCCAAGGGGGCCGGGAATCCAGCCTGCTCGTTTATCCAAGACCAGTCTTGCTGCTTCCGAGGAGCGGCTTCGGCTTCAGAAGGCACGCTGGCTAAAATTTCTGCGCGATGACACGGTCTCCGCCGCTCAAGACACTGCAAAGGAGCAGCACTGGAATGTGACTTTTGGTCCTCCGCGCCCCGGAGACCGAGATCTGACGGAGAAGATGACTCAGGCTCTGACTTCCGGCATCTGGCGACTCTGAAGTCCGGATCTATTTCAAGACTACGGGGCATAAAAAAGGAAACGACATGCAAACCACTGTGGGGCAATTGGCCGCACTGATTGAAGGAGCGGTGGAGGGCGATGGATCCATCGCCATCCGTGGAATCTCGAGCATCGAAGATGCACAGGATGGCGATATCACGTTTGCCGAGAGCGATAAGCTGCTTCAGAGCGCGGCGCGCTCTCGGGCGTCTGCCGTTATCGCCCCGGCGGGAAGCTCCTTTCAAGATTCTGCCCGGAAACCTCTGATCCGTGTCAAAAACCCACGCTTTGCATTTGCACAGGCACTCCGAATCTTCGCCCCGGAGCCGAAAGTTTATCAAGGCATCCATCCCACGGCAATTATTGGTCAGAGCCCCCGCTTTGGTCATAACTCCTCAGTGCATGCGCTGGCGTTTGTCGGAGACAATGTCAAGCTTGGCAATAACTGCGTTATTTATCCATTCGTCTTCCTGGGAGACAATGTGACTGTCGGTGACAACTGCGTGATCTATCCGCATGCCGTCCTCCACGATAACACGGAAATCGGCAGCTCTGTGGTCATTCATAGTGGCAGCGTCCTCGGGACTGACGGCTTTGGTTATATGTTTATCGAAAACCGCCACTACAAAATCCCGCAGATCGGACGCGTGATCATCGGAGACGATGTCGAGATCGGCGCGAATGTTACGATCGACAAAGCGCGTACCGGTTCTACGCGGATTGGCGCGGGCACAAAGATCGACAACATGGTGCATATCGGCCATAACGTCACAGTGGGGAAAAATTGCGTGATCGTCGCGCAGGTCGGTATTTCCGGGAGTGTTGAGATCGGCGATGGAGTCATTCTTGCCGGGCAGGTTGGCGTCAAAGACCATGTGACCATTGGGGATGGGACGATCGTCGCCGCCCGGACCGGGGTCATCGGGGATCTGCCACCACAGTCATTCGTTTCAGGGATGTATGGCCGTCCGCACGGCAATGAAATGCGGGCACAGGCCATTTATGGGACTTTGCCGGAAATGCAAAAGCACATCAAACACATGGAAGCGCGTCTTGCAGCTCTTGAGAGTACGAAAGACGAAAAAAACAACGACGAGAAAGATAGTCCAGCGTGAGTGTTCGTCCGCGTATGACACTCGCGGCTCCGAGTGCGATCCTTCAGGGCGTCGGCCTGCATTCCGGGGCCGACGCCTCCCTTCGTTTGCTGCCCGCCTCCGCGGGATCCGGGTTTGTGTTTCGACTTCTCCCTTCCGGGCAGGAAATAGTGGCTTGTGCAGCGAATGTTATCGATACTTCGCGGTGTACACGCCTGGGGACAAATGGCATCGAGGTCCAAACCGTCGAACATATACTTTCGGCTCTGGCCGGGCTCGGTGTATACGACGCGGTTATCGAGCTGAGTGGCGGCGAAGTTCCTGCCACTGATGGCAGTGCCGCTCCGTTTACGGCTCTTCTCAACGAGGCTGGCCTGCGCCCGCAGGAAATACCCGTGACTGCCCTAACTCTGACGCAGCCGTTGTACATCACAGACCGCGGCTCCTCCATCATTGCGATTCCGGCAGAGAATTTTTCGGCGACGGTCGTTCTGGACTATCCAAAGGTCTCCTATTTGGGGACACAGGCGGCGGTTTACGATGAAGGTGCCGATGATTACGCGGGCCAAATCGCCCCCGCTCGGACCTTTGGCTTCCTTTCGGAGATCGAGGCACTGCGGGCACGCGGGCTGGGCCTGGGAGCGACCCGGGACAACGCAGTCGTGCTGGGGGAGGACCGTTATGAAACACCTCTTCGTTTTCCCAATGAACTGGCACGTCATAAGCTGCTGGACTTGATCGGCGATCTGGCACTGGTGGGCCGACCTTTGCAAATGGCGCTTTTCGCGATCAAACCGGGCCATACACTCAATACCCGACTGGCGAGCTTGCTGTCGTCGGATCGTCCTGAAAACTGTTAGAGGAGACCATTTTGCCTGTACTCGATATTGAAGCGATCAAAGAGATTTTGCCGCACCGTTACCCCTTCTTACTGGTGGACAAGATATTGGAACTGGTGCCGGGGAAGCGTGCCGTCGGTATTAAAAATGTCACGATGAACGAGCCGTTTTTCCAGGGGCATTTTCCGCAGCGTGCAATCATGCCCGGAGTCCTTGTCATCGAAGTAATGGCACAGATCGGCGGAGTGATGATTCTCGCGGTGGATGAGCATCGCGGCAAGCTGGCCTACATCGGAACAGTAGACAATGCCAAATTTCGCCGGCCAATCGTCCCCGGGGACACGCTGGAAGTTACTGTAGAGCTGCTGCGCCTGCGCGGCAACATGGGCAAAGTTCGCTGCATAGCCCGGGTAGACGGCGCGGAAGCGGCTGAAGCCGACATCATGTTTGCCCTGGTCCCCCCAATTTAAACTCGTTTCTCTCTTACGTGTGACGGAAAAGACAACACTTTTGCATGAAGATACACCCAACAGCCAGTATTGACCCAAGTGCGCAAATCGGCGATGATGTCGAGATCGGAGCGTTTACGGTCGTCGGCGAAGACGCCGTCATCGGGAATGGAACGCGTCTGCGGCCCCATGCCGTCATCGAGGCCTATGTTACTCTGGGCAGCGGCTGCGACGTCTTCTCCGGGGCGGTCCTCGGGGGCATTCCGCAGGACCGCAAGTTTAAAGGCGAGAAAAGCTTTCTTGTCATCGGTGACAACAATATCATTCGGGAGCACGTCACCATCCATCGTGCGGCTGGGGCGGGCAATGAGACGCGAATTGGTGACAATAATCTGATCATGGCCTACTGCCATGTCGGGCACAACTGCCTTATTGGCAGCGGCATCACGATGGCAAATATGACTGGTATCTCCGGACATGTCGAAGTGGAAGACCGGGCAAACTTTGGCGGCTTTGTCGGCGTTCATCAGTTTGTGCGTATCGGCAAGCTGGCAATGATCGGGGGCTATTCCAAGGTGGTGCAGGACATACCGCCATTTATGATGGGCGATGGCCGGCCCTGTAAGGTGCTGGATTTGAATGTGATCGGACTGCGCCGCTCGGGGGTTTCGTCGCCGGTTCGCGGTGATCTCAAGCAGGCGTACAAACTGCTCTACCGTTCGCAAATGAATATGTCGCAGGCAGTGGAGAATATTGAAAACGAAGTCAATCCCAGTATCGAGCGTGACTACCTGCTGGATTTCATTCGGAATATCCGTTTCGGCTCGAATGGCCGTCAGCTCGATGCCCCTCGTTAGGGAGAGGCAGTATGTCTGACTCAATTTCGCAAAAGCCGCTGCGGATCGCGATCATGGCGGGTGAGCCTTCGGGAGACCGCCAGGGCGCGGCTTTGCTGAATGCTCTGCGCGAATTGGTGCATCCGCGTCCGGTCGAAGCCTGGGGAATCGGCGGTCACTGCATGGCGGAGGCGGGGGTTGTGCTGCGCTATAACAGTGAACCGTGGGCGAGTATCGGTCTGGCGGATACGCTGTTAAAGCTGCCATTTCTTTTGGCAGTTCGGGCGGAGATGAAGCGGGCTGTCCGGCGGGATCGCCCTGATGTCTTGGTACTGATCGACGCGGGGGCATTTAATGTGCCGATCGGACGAGCGGCCCGGGCGGGAGGAGCCTGCCCTGTCTTCTACTACTTCCCGCCGGGCTCCTGGCGGCGCGGAGCGACAGTTCGAAAAGGCACCCGCAAGGTGGTAGAGGCCGCGGACCGGATCGTCACTCCTTTCCGCTGGTCGGAAGCCCTGCTGAAGTCCGCGGGGGCTGATGCCCGTTTTGTCGGCCATCCCCTGCTGGATTTAGTCAAGCCGGTGCTGCCTGCCGCTGAGTTTTATGAGCGTTTTGGCCTGGATCCCCATCGTCCGCTCGTGGCACTGCTGCCGGGCAGCCGCCGCAGTGAGATCAAGCATATCCTGCCCGCGCTGATCGGTGCGGCGAATGAGATGACCCGCCGCATTCCCGGTGTCCAGTTTGCTCTGGCTCTGTCATCGTCGAGCCAGCGGAGCTTGGTAGAGGATATAATCGTCAGAGCGCAAGCGTCCTCCCGGCTGCCCGGCCTGATGACACTGGCAGGCGGGAAACTGGCCCACCTGGCACAGGAAGCACTTGCCCCGCCGATCCCGCTGCTGGCGACCAACGAGGGGCTGACACTGGATGGGCGCACGCTCTCCTCCGATCAACCGGAAGGGGTGCCGATCCGCGAACGTGCCGGTCTGGCTCCGCTGGTGATCTGCGAAGGGCTGACCTGGGATGTTCTCGCACGCTCCGATCTGGTGCTTACAAAGTCCGGGACGGCGACCCTCGAAGCCATGATCCTGAAGAAGCCGATGGTCATCGTCTACCGCGGGTCAGCCCTGATGGGGATCGAGTGGCGACTGCGCCGCCGCAGCCTGAATATCGCCCATATTGGTCTGCCGAATATCCTGGCCGGGGAACGCCTCTTCGCTGAGCTTTTGCAGGATGATGCCACTCCAGAGGCGATTGCTGCCCTGGGGGTGGAACTGCTGCTGCAGCCGGGGCGTATTCTAGCTTTGAAGGAGCGTCTCACCGAACTGGTCCGATCGAACTTAGGCGAACCGGGCGGTGTCAAACGTGCAGCGGCCTTGCTGCTGGACTTGATTGAGACAAAATAGCCCTCACGACCAAATTGTGACGAGACCAAATTATGACTGAAACAGAAAACATTCCAAACCCCGTCGGGAAACCGCCTTTTTTGGTCCGCCGCCGGACCGTCTTTACCTGGCTCATCCCGCTGGGCCTGCTGGCCTTCTCACTTCTGCTGCATCGGCGCGACGGCAGCTGGGCGGCGTATGGCTGCGGGATCGGCCTGGTCGTGCTGGGAGAGATCGTCCGTTTCTGGGCGGCGGGCTATATCGCTAAAGACGCCGTGATCACTACAGGGGGCCCGTATGCCCATGTCCGCAATCCACTGTACTTCGGCTCACTTCTGCTGGCGATCGGCTACGGCCTGGTCTCTGGCCTGGGTGTCTGGGGCGTGGCTGGAACACTGGCTTTATTTTTGCTCTTTCACCTGGCGGCGATCTTTTATGAAGAATCGTTTCTAACGGCGAAATTCGGTGCCCCCTATTTGGATTATGTCCGGCGTGTCCCGCGCCTGCTGCCGTCGCCCTTGCCGCGGACGAGTGGGGAAGGGCGATTTGAATGGGCACAAGCCCTGAAGAACCGGGAGCAGATCTCGGCGACCTTTGCGCTGATCTTCGTATTATTACTTAGTCTGCGCTTTCTGGTAAACTAAAACTTATGACACTCACGCCGCGACAGATTTGGAATTTCCTCTGGCCGCATATCAAGCAGGAGCGTTGGTATTTGGTCAGTGCGATTCTCTGTGCCGCCGGGATAAGCGCGTCAGATGGGGCAGTCGCCTCATTGCTTCAGCCTTTCGTGGATTCGGCAAAGAATACGGCAGTCCATCAGATACATGCCGCCGACTTACATCGCTTAAACCTGATCAGCCTAGCAATTATCGGCGTCTATGGGCTGCGCTGGCTGCTGACTTATGGCGATATGGTACTGTTCTCCGAAGCTGGGCAGCGGCTTGGGCTGCGTTTGCGAAACACCATCTACTCTCATCTACAGGGCATGTCATTAGGCTTTTTCAATGGGCAGCGGACGGGCGCTCTGATGTCTACGATGAACAATGACGTGCCTCTGCTCCAGAACACTGTCTCCAGTCTGAAAGATCTTGCCCCTGCTCCTTTCTATGTCATTGGCGGTCTGATTTACATCTTCCTGATTTCAGTGAAGCTGTCGCTGATTACGCTCGTCGTTCTTCCCGTCATGGTCTATAGTATTGGGCTGCTGACAAGCCGCATTCGGCGCTCCACGGGAGATACTCAAAACAAGCTGGCAGATGTCAATACGCTGATGGAAGAGACGCTAAGCGGCATTCGGATTATCCAGTCGTTCGGTGCGGAAAAATATGCGGTCCAGCGCTTCCAGGAGGAAAACCAGGCTGCAAAAGACCTGTCCATGATTGTGGTGCGCCAGTCCGCTCGGCTCAAACCTACGACTGACCTGATTGGGGCGTTTGGGATCGCTTTTGCGCTCTGGGTTGCAGGCCGCATGGTTGCCAACAATGAGATGACGCTCGGGGAACTACTGAAATTTGTTTTTGTCCTGAACCTGATTGCCAAAGGTATCGGCGGCCTGGGCGGGGCGAAAGTCACCTGGGAGCAGATCATGGCCGGTGGCGGTCGCATATTCCAGAACGTTTTGAACGTCGAGTCCCAGATACAAGATGCGCCAAATGCGCTGGTGCTGTCCGAGGTCGCGGGTAAAGTCGAGTTTGACCATGTGGCATTTGCTTACAACGCCGAAACTCCGGTGCTCCGAAACATCTCGTTTACGATGAACCCCGGCGAAGTCGTGGCGGTAGTCGGGCTTTCGGGTGCGGGCAAAAGCACGATCGCGGACTTGATCCCGCGTTTCTACGATCCGCAGGGTGGCACGATCCGCGTGGATGGCCATGACCTGCGGGAGGTCACCCTAGAATCGCTGCGGCGGCAGATCGCCATCGTCACGCAGGAGACCATACTGTTCGGCGGCACGATTCGGGACAACATCGCTTACGGGAACCCGTCGGCGACCCAAGAGATGATCGAAGCGGCGGCGCGGGCAGCGAATGCACACAGCTTTATTTCCGACGGGTCGGTCATGCCGGAGGGCTACAATACACTGGTGGGGGAGCGGGGCAAGCAGCTTTCCGGTGGGCAGCGCCAGCGTGTTTCGATCGCCCGGGCACTCTTAAAAGACCCGCGTATTTTGATCCTCGATGAGGCGACATCAGCTCTGGATGCCGAGTCGGAAAAAGTGGTTCAGGAAGCACTGGAAACGCTGATGCGCGGACGGACGACCCTGGTGATTGCCCATCGCCTTTCGACCATTCAGAATGCGCACAAGATACTGGTTATGCAGGTCGGAGAGATCATTGAATTTGGGACGCATACGGAGCTGATGCGCCTGCCGGACGGCCTGTACCGACACTTGTACGAGCGGTTCCACGAGAAGAAATTTCCCTGGGAAAAAACCGAAGGCGAAAAGCCTGAAGGTGGGGAAGGCCTGGACTTTAGCGCAGGCAATGTGCCTCAAAATACCGCTGTTATTTAGCATGTGACTTTTGACTTAGTATGACTTTTGACTTATGAAGTACCGTGTCGTCTCATTTCTGGTGTACTGGCTTCTGCGACTGATCATCCCGACCCTGCGGCTCCGGGTGGTCGGTGAGGAGCGTGTGCGCGAGATACAGGAAGATGGCAAAGGGGTCATACTGCTCACCTGGCACGGGCGGACGATCATCCCGATCTGCCGGTTCCGCAAGCGCGGCTACTGGGCGATGATTTCGACCTCGCGGGACGGCGAATATCAGAACCGTATCTTTCAGCGCTTCGGCTGGCAAACCGTGCGCGGCTCTACTTCGGCCCGGGGCGCAGTACAGGCCGCGCTGACCATCACCAAGCAGCTCAAGCGCGGTGCAACGCTGGCGCATACGCCGGATGGTCCGCGCGGGCCGATCCATGTCGTCCAGCCGGGTGCGGTCTTCCTGGCTCAGAAGTCAGGTTCCCCGATTATTCCCGTTGGCATCAGTACATATCCAAGAAAGCTGGCGCCGGCATGGGACCAGTACATGGTTCCGATGCCTTTCGCCCGAGCGGTCTGGATCTACGGCGAACCAATCTATATCCCCTCCGACGCCAAGAGCCATGAAGAACAGCAGCTCTGGTGCGAGCGGGTGGGAGCAGAGATTATGGCAGTCGAAGCCCAGGCGGAACGGGAAGCCGGGGTGCCCGAGGCCGGTCTGAAGCGGCAGGGGTGGAGCCTGTGGCGCCGGGCCTGAAAATCTATCTGTTCAATAACCTGCGAAATTGTCGTGCGATGTGCTATGAGTGGTTCTGTAGAAAATTATCTGTTAAGCACCATTGGTGAGCCGCCTCGGCCCGGCCTTTTGGCCTCAGGTGTGCGTGGTCTTCTTAGTGCTCTCTCTGCACTTTATGATTTCGGGCTGGATGCCTATCTGGCGGCGGAGAAGCTTGGGGTGCGGCGGCGGGAAATACTGCCAGCTCCCGTGATCAGTATCGGCAACTTGACTGTGGGGGGCACGGGGAAAACGCCGATGACCCAGAGGCTCTGCCGCCTCCTCCAGGCCCAGGGGATACGTCTTGCGGTGCTAAGCCGTGGCCATGGCGGGGAGAGCCAGTCCGTCCGGCTTGTCTCCGGCCGCGAAAGTCCTTGCCTGCTGACGGCATCGGAAGCGGGGGATGAGCCAGTACTGCTGGCGCGAACCCTGCCGGGTATTCCCGTTCTGGTCGGCAAAGACCGGCGGCAGTCCGGGCATGAGGCTCTCAGGCGCTTCGACCTGGATGCGCTCGTTCTCGACGACGGGTTCCAGTTCTGGCAGCTCGCACGGAATTTGGACATCGTACTGCTGGACGCCCGCCGCCCTTTCGGCAATGGCTATTCGCTTCCGCGCGGCTTGCTGCGAGAATCAAAGCGTCACCTAAGCCGTGCGGGGATCGTCGTGGTCACACGGGCATGTCAACTGAACTTAAAGGATCGGCTGTCGCTTACTGCCCGGGTCGCGAATCTTGCGCCGTCGGCCGGTTTGTACTTCGCCGACCATCAGGCTGCTGGTTTCGTCCCGGTGTCCGATTTGGCCGCACCGATAGTGCCACTCGACGCTCTGAGGGGCGAACCTATCTATGCCGTCTCTGCGATCGCGCAGCCGGCTTCGTTCCTGCACTCTCTGATGCACGATGCTGGGGTTCGAATCACTGGACAGGAGGCATGGGACGATCACCATGCGTTCGATTTGACCCAGGTGCAGGAAGTACAGAAAGCCGCGCTGCTCTCCGGGGCAGCGGCCATTGTCCTGACGGAAAAAGACGCAGTCAAGTGGCCGGCTGCTGACGCCGACAGTCTGCCGACTTACGCCCTGCGTGTAGAGATGGTGATCGAGAATGAGGCGGAGTTTCTGGCGGATGTTCGGGCGCGGATCGGATTGAGAGACTAAACACTGGCGCAGCGGTATCGCAAGACTGTAAAAATATCAAGGAACTCGTGGCGCTATTGAATAGTACTTTAAGTGAGAGGGTAAAGGCCCTCATGAGATGAGTTGTGGCGAGGGGAGATGACTTCAATGATGACAGAAGAAAACGGTGAGGAAATCGGACGACGCGGGTCGGAGCTTTACGAGAACCACCTTCGCCTCCTGCTCGAAACCGAAGAAAACATCGGCAAAATTGTGTCTATCGATGTCGTCAGTGGTGACTATGAGATCGCCGAAGATTTGCTGATCGCCGGACGACGCCTGCAGCTGCGCCACCCGGATGCACAGATGTATGGAAAGCGTATCGGCTACAACGCAGTCTATGCAGTTGGTGGTTCGCTTACCCGGACGGCGCAATGATTGAAGGAACTGTCCGCGACCTGCAAGCTTGCATCCCTGTGATATTCCGTCTGGCCGGTCGCCCTAGCCTTATCATTGAATGTGTAGTGGATACAGGTTTTGCTGGAGCATTAACTCTCCCACCAGACGCGATCAAAGCACTTGGCTTGCCATTTTTCCAAGAGATTGAAGCCAATCTCGCTAACGATGTCGATGTTAAAACTGCAGTTCATATCGCTGATATCCTATGGGATGGGTACGAGGTCGAAGTGGCAGTTTTGGCTATGGGACGCCGTCCATTGCTGGGGACTGCTCTTCTCGGTGGAAAACGCTTGTGTGTGAACTTCGTGGAAAGTGGTGAGGTCACCATCAAATCGAACGGCGTCGCAGCGGCTAAATAATTTCTTATGCAAATCCAGAAAAAAATCTGGCAGCCGCTGGTGCGGCGCGTCTTTGGACTGCTGATCGGCCGGCATATGCCAAAGCTTGTCGTCCGCACTCTAGGCACACTTGCATATTCGGTTTCCGGGCGTTACCGGAGGGTGGCAGACAAGAATCTGCAGATCGCCTATGGTGACTCGATGACCGAAGCGGAGCGCGACGTGCTCATCAGGCGCGTCTTTCAAAGCTTTGCGACTTCGACTGCCGAGTTTCTGGAAGCCCCGCGGTGGACACCCGATCAGGTCAAGGCACTCGCCGTCGCGGATTCCTATGAGGTCGTAGACAAAGTCCTGGCCCGCGGCAAGGGCATGATCCTCCTGGCGGCGCACTTCGGTAACTGGGAGCTGCTGGCCCGGAGGGCGGCGGTCGCGGGGTATAGCTTTGCCGTGATCGCGCGGCAGAGCGAAGATGCAGCCTTTAACGAGATCACCGACTCGCTGCGGGCGAATGGCGGCTACACGGTCCTGCCGCGCGGCGGGTCGCCGAAGCCGATTCTGTCGCGGCTTCGAGCCAATGGAATTATCGCAATTTTGCCGGATCAGAAATCCGAGGACGTCTTCGTGCCGTTTTTTGGTAAACTCGCTGGAACGGTCGCCGGCCCGGCGGTACTGGCCCTCAAGACGGGAGCCGGAATCGTGCCGATGTTCTGTCCGCGTCAGCCGGATGGAACGTACAAAGTCATAATTTCACCGGAGATCGACACGACTTCGTCCGGCAATACCGAGGCGGATATCAAGCGTATTATGACCGATGCGACCGCCGTGATCGAAGAGATGATCCGGAAGTATCCCGACCAGTGGCTATGGCTTCACGACCGCTGGCGTGTTCCTGCACCGCCGGAAGCAAGTCCTGCAGAAAAGAGTGCCGATGCCCCGCCCGCTGCCGCCACTGTCTGAGATCTCTCGGCTGCTGATCGTCAAGACCAGCAGTATTGGAGATGTCGTGCATGCCCTGCCAATTGTCCAGGCGATCAAAGAGGCCGCTCCGCACCTGTCACTGGGCTGGGTGGTGCGTCGCCGCTGCGCGGAAGTTTTGCGAGGCAGTCCCTTTATCGATACACTTTACGCTCAGCCGGACCGGCCGACTCTTCCGGAGCTGTGGACCTTGAGTCAGAAGCTTCAAGAGGGCCGCTATGAGCTGGCACTGGATATGCAGGGCCTGGCGCTGAGCGGATTGGTG
>JANXMY010000224.1 GCA_025354405.1 Armatimonadota bacterium | reverse complement strand
CGCCAACCTTCCCGTTTCGGGAGGGTCGCAGCTTGCTGCGGGGTGGGTTCCAATCCTGCGGGGTGGGTTCCTATCCTGCGGGGTGGGTTCCAATCCTGCGGGGTGGGTTCCTATCCTGCGGGGTGGGTTCCCAGGGCACTGAGTTACATCGATGAATCAGAGATCTCGTCTTCTGCCGGAGACGTTTTCACATCGCGATATCTTCTTCTAAGTCTACCAGACCATACCCGAAGATAAACTTGATGCTTCAGCAAAAAAGCGTGCGCCCCCAATAACCCAGCCGCTGCCTGTTCTCCTACCCTTTGCGTCCCGCAAAATCTCGCAGCAGGTCGGCGAGGGCCTGAACGCCCTTTTCCGGGAACGCATTATAGATGGAAGCCCGGAATCCGCCGACGCTGCGGTGGCCTTTGAGGCCGTCCATGCCGGCTTTCTTGGCTTCGACCAGCAGCTCGGTTTCCAGGGTCTCGTCGGCCAGACGCCAGGTGACGTTCATCAGCGAGCGATCGGCTTTGTTGGTAACAGTCGGGCCGTAGAAGGGAGTCAGCTCATCTAAAGTACTGTAGAGAACAGCGGCTTTGCGCTTGTTGCGGATTTCAATGGCTTCCAGGCCGCCCTCGGACTCGATCCACTTCAGCACCAGGCCGACGACATAAATGGCGAAAGTCGGGGGCGTATTGAACATGGAATGGTTATCCAAAAACGTCTTGTAGGAGTATATCTTGGGCAGGTCGGTATTCGCTTCGGCCAGGAACGACTTGCGGGCGACGGCCAGCACGACTCCGGCGGGGCCGACATTCTTTTGCGCGCCGCCGTAGAGGAATGCAAACTTATTGTAGTCACGGCGCAGGGCGAGGAAGTCCGACGACGTATCGGCAACCAGCGGGGTATCGCCAACATCCGGCAGGTCGAAGTATTCCGTGCCTTCGATGGTGTTGTTCGTGGTGATGTGAACGTACCGTGCCCCGGGCGTGCGGGTGAAGCTGCGGGGCAGCTCAGAATACTTTTCGCCCTTCGAAGAAGCCGCTTCGCGGGCATCGCCATAGAACTTCGCCTCGGAGAGAGCTTTCGCGCCCCAGTCGCCGCTGACGATATAATCCGCCGGGACGCCAGGCTTTAGGAAGTTCTGGGCCAGCATCGCGAACTGCTGACTGGCTCCGCCCTGAAAGAAGAGAGTCACATACTCTTCGGGATCCAGGCTGAGGGTTTTCAGGAGGCGGGATTCGGCATCGGCATGGATGGCTTCATAGTCCTTGCCACGGTGGCTGACTTCGAGCAGGGACATCCCTGACCCGTTGATCTCGCGAACGCCTTCGGCGGCTTCCGCCAGAACAGACTCGGGCAGGATCGCCGGCCCGGCACTGAAATTCAAAATACGGTGGCTCATGGTCAGGTCTCGTTTCTACGAACGTATCGGTGTGAAAATCGGCATAAGTGTACCCGCCGAAGGGGGTACACTGTCAAGGGCAGCACGCGTTACAGGATGCGCTCCACCGCGCGGCGTGAGGCATCATCGAGCGCCTGAGTGTCGGTAATTTCGAAGCGGTTGCCATCGACATCCAGCAGCAGCAGGTGTGTTGGGGAAAGCCAGATGGCATTTTCCTGCAAATTCTGGGTGACAAAATCCCGGTCGCCCCGGTCGGTGGCAACGCTCCAATAAGTCGCTCCGTACTCCTGCTTGGCATGCAGGATCGAGCGCACGGTGGCGGTCAGATACCGCCGCCGCAGCTCTTCCTGGGCCGCCTTCAGTGAGTCTGGCGGGAGGACGTTTGGATCGGGCAAAGTCACGATCTCCGCCCCTTTACCATCCAGCAGAGCCAGGAACTGATTGGGGCGGGAAAGTGGTGCCGCCCAGACCGGCTTGACCGTGTGGTAGGACTTCTCGCTGCCAATAGTCAGCCGCAGCCGATCTTTCGGATGATAAAAAAGCGTGAGTGATTTTGGGTCCATACGTGATTACTCTCTGAATTTATCTCTCTCGGCGGGGGCCGTAGGCTTTCTGAAAGCGGCGAATAAACTCCGCGCTGGCCGACGCGTGATCGACAATCGGGCGCGGATAGTCGCGCGTGTCCAGTTCGGGGATCCAGCGGCGGCAATAGGTCAGGTTCGGATCATATCGCCGCTGCTGGGCCACCGGATTGAAGACGCGATAGTTGCCGTTTGGGTCCGGCGCCGTGCCGGCGGTCCATTGCCAGCCGCCGTAGTTTGCGGCCCAGTCGCCGTCGACCAGCTCCTGCATATAAAACTCCGCCCCCAGCCGCCAATCCAGCAGGAGATCTTTGACCAGAAACGATGCCACGACCTGCCGGGTCCGGTTATGCATCCAGCCCGTCGCCAGCATCTGGCGCATCCCTGCATCCACATAGGGATAACCTGTGGTCCCGGTCTTCCAGCTTTCCCAGTATTCGTCGTTTTGATCGAACCGCAAGGCAGCCAGCGCGGGCTGGATGGCTTTCTTCAGCATAGACGGATGATGCCAAAGCAGCGTGTTGAAGAAGTCCCGCCAGGCCAGCTCATCCTGCCATTTGGCTGCGCCGCGCCCGCCCAGGCGGACCGCTTCGCGCCAGCAATCCCGCACGGAAAGCGTCCCGAATTTCAGATGGACCGAGAGTACCGAAGTGCTCCCTCCATCCGCCGTGTTGTCCCGGTTGTCGGCATAGCGGTCCAGGCCGCCCGCGACGAACCCCGACAAACTTTCCTGCCCCGCCGCCTCACCCGCCGGAAAGATATTCTGCGTCAATGTCAATCCGTAATCCTCGACCGCCGGCACCGGGACGGACGGCAGCCGCGCTTCCGTCTTGAAGTGCGCCGTGAACGGCTTAGTGTCCAGCCGCTTCCCCACCCGCTCCTGTGTTTCCCAAACGCGTTTGAACGGGGTAAATGTCTGAAAAGGACGCCCATCGCGCGGGTCCACCACCCCCTGTGGCGGGACGAGCAGAGCATCATCGAACGCATTCACATCCACCCCGAGGGCATCCATCGCCGCCGTCACGCGCTCATCACACTCGGTACTGTAGGGCGTATAATCAGTATTGAAGAACAGGGCCGACGCACCGGTCTCCGCCGCCAGAGCCCGCAGCTCTCGCTCCGGTGGTCCGCCGCGCCGAAGAATCAGCTGCCCGCCCAATTTGTCGAATTCTGCGCTCAGCACGGCGAGCGAGCGGAAGAGAAAAGCGGCTCGGGCCGCCCCCATATCCCGCGCTTTGAGAATGGCGTCGTCTAAGATGAACACGCCGAAGACGCGCTCATTTTGGCGCAGGGCCTGAAACAGGGCCGTATTATCCTGAAGACGGAGGTCGCGACGAAACCACATCAAAGCGGTTTTGGGTGCTGTTGTCACTGAAGGTTGTCGGTTCTAAAATGAACACGGGACTGAACCCCCGTGCTGGAATAGTGCAAATCCCCGCCTTCGCGGGCAAGAACCAGATAATGGTCAGGTTCTTCGCCCGCGCAGGCGGGAGCTTGCTCATCTAAAGCCCTGCCGTTCAGGGCAGGGGAATTCATCAAACGCTTCCTGGTATCAAACGCTTTCTGGTATCGTTCCCAAATCGCCACGGCATAAATCGCACCCGGCCCTTCAGGGCCGGGGCATTATTCCCATGCGGGTCAGCAGATACGCTTGTCCAGGAGGATAGCACAGCGGCGGCGCACGGGCAGGTGCGGGTGCGCCCCGGTTGCTTCGCGGACGAGTCGCCGGGCGATAGCACTGGTTTGCATCTGACCGCTGAGGTGCCGGCAGGCGGCGACACGCCGCACCGGATCGGCGAGAAGCGCGATCTGGTAGCGGATATCGGCCTGATACTGCCGCTCCGAACTTAGCCTTTCTGTTTGTGGTGTTATCTGTGTAGTCATTTTCGTACCGCCGTCAATGTTTCTAAATCGCGGCCTTTAAACCGCGCCCAATATCTGTGTCACCTGGCTCTGCGTCTCCACCAGCTTGAAGAAGTCGCCTTTTTTCTCCATCAGCTCGGCATGTGTGCCCATCTCGGAAATCTTGCCGCCGTCCAAAACAATCAGCCGATCGGCATTGCGCAGGGTCGAAAGGCGATGAGCGATGGCGAAGGTCGTCCGGCCTTTGATGAGATGCGCAATCGCCTCCTGTATCTGTTTTTCCGTTTCCACATCCACACTGCTGGTCGCTTCGTCGAGAATCAAGATACGCGGATTGTGCAGGATCGCCCGGGCGATCGAGATACGCTGCCGCTCGCCACCGGAGAGCTTCGAGCCGCGCTCCCCTACCATCGTATCGTAGCCGTCGGGTTTGCCCAGCACGAAGGAATGCGCATTGGCGGCCTTAGCAGCCTCCATGATTTCGTCCAGAGGCGCATCGGGCTTGCCGTAGGCGATATTTTCCGCCACCGTACCGTTAAAGAGAAACGGCTCCTGGAGCACGATCCCGATCTGGCGGCGCATATCCTGCAGGCTCATCTGCGTGTAATCGATGCCGTCGATCTTGAGTGTCCCAGCATCGGGTTCGTAGAACCGGCAGAGCAGGTTGATCGTCGTCGACTTTCCGGCCCCAGACTTGCCGACGAGCCCGATCATCTCGCCGGGCTTTGCCGTAAAAGTCAGGCCCTTGAGTACGGGGTTCGACTTATCGTAGCCGAAGCGCACATTCTCGAACTCGACGGTCCCCGCAATCGCATGGTGGGGCACATCGGCGAGCACGTACTTTTCTTTCTCCGTGTCCATGACCTCAAAGATACGCTCTGCCCCCGCCATCGCTTTGGAGAACCAGTTATTGACCTGGGCGAACCACTGCAGCGGGCCGTAAATCAGCCCGAGGTAGGCATTAAAGAGCCAGAAATCGCCTAAATTCATCTGGCCTTTGTAGACCATCAGACCGCCGACAGTCCAGTTGATCAGGCCGCCCATGCCGACAAAGAGCGACATCGCCCCAAAGACGGTGTTCCAGCGCGTGTCACCGGCGATCCCGGCATCGCGCAGCTCGCCATTACGGACCGCGAACTTATCGTTTTCGTAGTCTTCCTGCGCAAAGGCCTTGACCACCCGGATGCCCGAGAGCGATTCGTTGAGGTGAATATGGAACCGCGCCCACTTCTGCCCGACCCGGTTAAAGAGCTGCGAGACGGATTTCCAGAACACCACCCCAATAATCACGACAATCGGCACCGGGGCAAGAATACATAAAGTCAGCACCCAGTTGACTGACAGCAGGTACACGGCGATGCCGACCAGCAGCAGCCCGTTGATGAGAAAATACGGTACACCCTCGGTCAGAAATCCCCACACCCGGTCCGTGTCCTGTGTGACCCGGCTAGTAATCGCTCCGACCTGCTTTTTATCGAAGTAGCTAAGCTGCAAAAACTCGATGGCCCGGTACAGGCTGGACCGCAGGTCCGCCGCGATATTCGCGCCCAGGTAAGCAACAATCCGCCCGGTGCAGATGTTCACCCCGACCGCCGTGACCAGGATTGCCAGCCAGGCGCCCATCAAGGGCAGCAAAGACTCCACATGGGCGTGCTGCCCCGGCGGCGGAGCGAGAACGCGGTTAATCAGGCTGCGCTGGATCAGCGGCGGGGCCAGGTTCAGCCCGGTGGTCAGCACAGCCGCCACCACCAGCAGGGCCGATTGCAGCTTGTACGGCCCGAGGAAACCGCCGATCCGCCACATGGTCTTCGAGCGGTTGACACACGCCGGACAGATGCCGTCTTTTTCCGGCAGCAGCCGCTGACATTTGGCGCAGCGGGTGCGCTCGTTCTTCAGATTGATCTGAAACGGCTCCCCTTTGGCCAGCTGCTCGATGCCCCGGGCGGCTTCGCTGAACTTTGCGGCAACAGTCTGCGAGTAGGTAATCACCGGCAGAATATCGCCGTTCTTCCCCGTCACTTCCAGCCGCCCGCCGCCCACCAGCGGCTCATTCCGCGCAGTCTGAATTTCGCTTAGCGGCATCAAGAACGCCTGCGCGCCGTTGGCTTCCAGCACCTGCACAGCGGCCTGAGTGACGACCAGGACACGCCGCCCAAACTCGCCCCCCTCCGCGAAGTCTGCCTCGAGCCGGATCAGCTCCTCGGGTGCTTCCGACTCGTCGGCCCCAGGTCGGTTTTCGGTTTGTGTTTCGTGTCGATTTTCAGTGATCGCCATAAAGTCTCCAAAAAGGTCTGCGCTGGTCAACTATTGATGTTTTGCAGCGCGGTAGGAACCCACCCCGCAGCGAGCTGCGACCCCTTCCGAAACGGGAGGGTGAGCGGGAAAATATTTGTTGAGTTTGGTCTTCTAGAAATAGGCTCTTAAAAAAGCCTCCCGCCAAAAATGTTAAGCATTCGGTCTATCAAACGTTCACCCTCCCGTTTCGGGAGGGTCGCAGCTTGCTGCGAGGTGGGTTCCGAGTGCTTTGCTCCCACCTACTATCACAACACAAAAAAGGCTTCGGACTATCCCCACATTGCCTTAATTTCTTAGGAAATGTGCGAGAAGCCCGAAGCCTTCGGTCGTCAGTGGAAAGGAGGCGGCTTGTTTTAGAAGCGGCGGCTCCTCCGCAAAAGCGGCTCGAAAGGAGGCGGGCAGGCACAGGAGGTCAGATTGGACAGTGAGGTCCAACAAGACGATGATCGGTAAGATGAAATTGTTAAGAGATGCATCAGCATGGTCCACGCTCCTTCCTTCGAAATATTTTTTCCGCGTTAGCAGTTTAGAGTGATAACAGTATAGCCGCTTGGTCGTGCCTTTGTCAACCTTTTTTGGGAATGGGGTGGTAGGGGGGAAAGAGAGGGAAAGGATTTCCACCACTTGCTGAAGCTGCTAGAAAACATTTTCGTCTTACGCGAACAAAGCAATGACGATATTTGTGTCGAGTGAAAATTTGTGTCGAGTGAAAACCAGTGAAGCCAGTCATGAGCTGGCTTGAGCAGCTGGCAGCAACGGCGGCAGTGAATACAGACCCTCCCCCACCTAATGCCCCCTCGCTAAAGCAGGAATTACAGGGGTCTTTCGCGTATTAGCAGACAGGAGTATTTATGCATTATCCATTGACGGTTCCCGGCATGGAAGGCCATGTCATCGAAGTTACGACGGCCCGATTGGGGCGTCCGCCTGGGCTGCTTATTGATGGGCTGTCTGCCCCGCCGGGGCAGGAGAAGGGGGAGTAT
>JANXMY010000223.1 GCA_025354405.1 Armatimonadota bacterium | reverse complement strand
AAACGGCGTCACCGACATCCTGCTCCAGCCCGACGATATTCTCTTCGTCCAGACCCGCAGCCGCCCGAAAAGCGTCGGCGAGATCCTCGGCAGCCTCAGTTCCCTGGGCTTTTTGGCCCAGAGCGCCCGGTATCTGACAGGACATTAAGGCAAAACTTGAATTCTTCGAAACCGACACTCTCCATCGTCCCGACTTCCGGCTGGCAGGCCATCAACCTGCCCGAGCTGTGGCAGTTCCGCGACCTGCTGACCACCCTGGCCCAGCGCGACGTCAAGCTGCGCTACCGCCAGACCAGCCTGGGCGTCCTCTGGGTGATCCTGCAGCCGCTGCTGGCTGCGGGTATCTTTTCGTTTGTCTTCGGCAAAGTGGCCAAGCTCCCCGCGCCCGACGGCATCCCGTACCTGGTGTTCTCCTACGCCGGGCTGCTGGCCTGGAATGCCTTCAGCTCGACCCTGACCAAAACCAGCAGCTGCCTGCTGCAGAACGCCAACCTGGTTTCGAAAGTCTACTTTCCGCGCCTGGCCCTCCCGCTGTCTACGGTCTTTTCCACCCTGATCGACTTCGGCGTCGCCTTTGTCGTCATGATCGTCCTGATGCTGGTCAACCACATCGCCCCCACTCTAGGCATTCTGCTGCTCCCGGTCTGGCTGCTGCTGATCGTCCTGCTCGCCCTGGGGGTCGGCCTGTACGCGTCCGCCCTGATGGTCTCTTACCGGGACATCCAGTACGTCCTCCCGGTGGTCACCCAGTTCCTGCTGTATGCGTCCCCGGTGGCCTATGCGGCGGCTCTGGTTCCGGCGAAGTACCGGCTCATTTTTGAGATCAACCCGCTCACCGGCCTGCTCGAAGCCTTCCGCTGGTCCCTGCTGGGCACCGGGCACTTCCCCCTCGCGGCGGTAAGCTATTCTGCCATAATTACCGTAGTGGTCTTCGTCGCCGGGGCCTTCTCGTTCAAAGCCATGGAAAGAAAGTTTGCCGATGTCATTTAGCATCCCCACCGCGGAGCTTCCCGATCTCTCCTCCGGCGTCTTCACCGACACGCCGCCCCGGGATGTCGCCGTCTCCGTACGCGGCCTGTCCAAGTCCTACAGCATCGCCAGGAACGCCGCCAAGCACACGTCTGCCGGGGAAGCGATCATGCACAAGCTGCGCCACCCCTTTGAGAAAGTCGAGCGCGATACGTTCTGGGCCTTGAACGACGTCAGCTTCGACATCCAAAAAGGCGATGTCGTCGGCATCATCGGGCGAAACGGCGCGGGCAAAAGCACCCTGCTCAAGATCCTCAGCCGCATCACCGAGCCGACCAAAGGCCGCATCGACCTCTATGGCCGCGTCGGCAGCCTCCTGGAAGTCGGGACGGGCTTCCACCCGGAGCTGACGGGCCGCGAGAACATCTACCTGAACGGCGCGATCCTCGGCATGCAAAAGAGCGAGATCGCCCGCCAGTTCGACGCCATCGTCGACTTCGCCGGTGTCGAGCAGTTCCTGGACACCCCCGTCAAACGCTACTCCTCCGGCATGTACGTCCGCCTGGCGTTTGCTGTGGCCGCCCATCTGAACCCGGAGATATTGATCGTGGATGAAGTGCTGGCGGTGGGGGATGCGGAGTTCCAGAAGAAGTGTATGGGCAAGATGCACGATGTGGCAGAGAGTGGGCGGACGGTGCTGTTTGTTAGTCATAATATGGCTGCGATGGAAAATCTATGTAATAAAGCTCTTTTGATGAACGAAGGTCGAATTATGCGACAGGGCAGCACGAGCAGTATTATTAGTCATTATCTGGAAACCGTTCTACCTAGCGCTCTCGTACATACCCCGCTCGCGGATCGCCGAGACCGCATCGGAACCGGTGAGACGCAGTTTG
>JANXMY010000194.1 GCA_025354405.1 Armatimonadota bacterium | reverse complement strand
GATGCTGGAAGGGGTGGCAAACGGCATCGGCGCTACCGCTTCCGCAGCCATAGTGCTGTATTCTAGTCCCTTCCCGAGTCTGTCGGGCACCCACCGGCTGGTCCGGCCGCAAGACATTCGCGACTGGACTGGCTTACCGCCGCTTGTGCGGCAAAAGCTGAAAGAGCTTGATCCAAACGGCGGAATTGCAGATGAACGCTGGGTGAACATAGACTCAATTTGCCGGCATCTTGGGGCATAGGATATGGGTGGCGCAGACGGGGTAGCCTTCTAAGGTATAATCCCCCCATGCCCATCCCCATCCGCCTCATGCACTTCGGCGATGTCCATTTCGGCGTCGAAAACTATGGCCGGTCATCTTGTAATAATGTAGATGGTGCTTCGCATAGGGACAACTCAATATGAATTCTTCCAAGCAATATAGATTCTGCAAACCGAGAATGCGTCAAGCTCGTATCTTCGTCCTGCGCTTCATTAGTCTACTCCTGACAATCTCAGCTCCTTTCCCGCGCTTACTGGGAGAGGGAAAATCCTCTGCTGGAATACCAGACCTGTCATTCCAACAGAACTCAAATTCAAAGAAGGCTTCACCTATTACATTTTTTGGGGAATGGGGTGGACGCGGCATTTTGGCACTTATGACGTTTATGGTACTCACGGATATAAAGGCAGAGGCCACTGGCATGCCGATATTCCGCAATTCACAAATGGCGGCCATATAGCAGTTATTTACTACCCAGTAATCGCAGCGGCTGCAAACTAGTTCCTGGGTACAAGCTTGATTGAACGTGAGTGTTATTAATAGAGATACTGGTAGCAAAAGTCTTATCTCAACAACTTTATCCTCATGTTCAATCAGTACCAAAATAGCAATGTTGATATAGTTAGCGTAAGGCACAAAAACAATGTTCAAAAGATTAACCTGGTTGCTCCCCATACTTTCTCTAGTTTTAATGTCAGACTGTGCTCTGGCATCATCAAACACGCTTCTTACAGATGCGGTCTACTATCCGGGGTATATCAGCTACAAAACCAGCCTTGATTTATTTTCCTCAAGTTCTCTGATGAAGGCAAACATTGACTTGATGAATGGGAACCTAACAGCATCAGCGAAGAGTTTTGCCGATCAAATTGCGAGAGAACCGAATGACCTGGCTGCATATGTAGGGCTTGTCCAATCTAGTCGCGGGACTCGTCAAAATTTGTTCTTCCAATACCAGATCGATGAGAGAAAGAAACCGTCACTAACGAATGAATTTAAACTTGGTTTGGTATCTTTTTACTTGTATGGCGAAGGTTTAAAATCTAGTGATCCCAACGGCAAAAATCAATTGCTGCTGGGATCCATTGCTAGAAAAAAATTGCAAAAAGCCTATGATATGAACCATGCACCAATCATAGGGTTTATCCTGGCTGATGCACTCAATTATACTCCTGGCAGCAGCAGCGTACTTCCTGTTTTCGAGGGAATGTTGAAGGAACTTGGAGGGACAACTTTATATCAAGAATATACTTCAGCAAAAAACTCTGGATGGAATACAACTTTACCAGAATATAACGGCACAAAAAAGAATATGCTGCTTCTGGCCCGAATAGTAAGTAACCTGCGTTCTCAAAATTCCATGACAGTAGGCACCGTCGAGGAAACTGTTATGGATGGCAAAAGGGTTGTCACTTTCGGGCCAGGCACATTTAAACCGGAGCAACAAAAAGCGATGTCGTATTTAGAACTCTGGCAGAAACAATTGCTCAAATCCGCATCAGAGCAGCGTGACCAGTAACTGAAGGATATATCCCGGGTATAATCCCCCCATGCCCATCCCCATCCGCCTCATGCACTTCGGTGATGTCCATTTCGGCGTCGAAAACTATGGCCGGTTCGATCCGCTGACCGGCCTTCCCTCCCGCCTCGTGGACTTCCGCAATGCGCTTTTGTCGGCTATCGAGATCGCCTTGAGCGCAGGGGTCGAGCTGGCGGTCTTTGCCGGAGATGCCTACAAGACCCGTGACCCGAACCAGACGCATCAGCGGGAGTTTGCGGCGTGTCTGTCGAAGCTGACCCAGGCGGGGGTGCCGGTAGTGCTGCTGGCGGGGAACCACGACATCCCGAATACCAAAGGGCGGGCGAATGCGATCGAGATCTTCGGCGCACTGGCGGGCGACAGGCTGCGGGTCTTTGACCAGCCGGGCTTGACTGTGGTCGAGACCAAAAGCGGGAACCGGGTGCAGATCGCCGCCATGCCCTATTTGATCAAGAGCCTGGTGCTGTCCCGCGAGGAGCACAAGGACAAAGGAGTGCAGGAGACGACGCAGCTCATCGTAGACCGATACACCGCCGGAATCAACTCCTTGGCCGCCGCCTGTGACCCGGCCCTGCCGACCGTGCTGATGGGGCATTTTTCGGTCGCGAACGCCAAGCTGAGCGCCAACCAGGTCGGTTACCTGACCAATGAGCCGGAAGTGCCGCTTTCCGTGCTTACTCAGGCTCCCTTCGACTACGTCGCTCTGGGGCATATCCACCGCTATCAAGACCTCAATCGCGGTAATCAGCCCCCCGTTGTGTACTGCGGGAGTGTCGAGCGGATCGACTTCGGCGAGCGCACGGAAGATAAGGGCTTTGCCCTGGTGGACCTGGCGAAAGGCGCGACTGAGGTTAGGCACGTGGCGGTGCAGACCCGCCCGTTCGTCGAGATCGAAGTGGACGCCACTGACGCCGGGGACGACCCGACGGAGAAGATCCTGGCGGCAATCAAGAAGCATGACCTCCACGAAGCGATTGTCAAGCTCTCCTACAAGGTCAAATCCGAGCAGCTCCCCGCCCTGCGCGAAGCCGATATCCGGGCGTCGCTGAACGCCGCCTTTCTGGTGGTCTCGCTGCATAAAGAGCTTGCCCGCGACACCGACGCCGTCCGCTCCAAGCTGCTGACCGAGGCCCTCAATCCGCTGGAGGCCCTGGCGGTCTACTTCGCCACAAAAGACACCTTGCGCGAGCGTAAAGATGAGCTGGTTGCCCGTGCGGAGCCGCTGGTGCGGGAATTAGAGGCAGAGGAGGCGCTGAAGTAGGGGATAGAATGGGTGCGGTGGCCGAAGCGACGTTCAGACGGCACCAATTACCAATGGTCCCAAAGGTAGGAATATCACGCAAGGCCTTCGGAACCCACCCCGCAGCAAGCTGCGACCCTCCCGAAACGGGAGGGTGGACGGGAAGGGGACAGTAAGTTTAATTTGCTAGTCGTGCGGCCTTGCCAAGAGGATAAAACTCAACAAATCTTTTCCCGCTCACCCTCCCGTTTCGGGAGGGTCGCAGCTTGCTGCGGGGTGGGTTCCGAAGGCCTGCGCGCACTTATAACCGTTTCGTCTCGAATTTCGCCCACCACAGGGGCCTGCTTTTCGCATTCCCTCCTCTGCTTACGATAGAACCACCCGACACTAATCATCCCCGGCAGACCAAATAAAAGACCGCCAAGCACCTCTAAACTGTAAAGCACCAGACGGCTTTCGGGTACTTGCTTGTGCCTCGCGCGGGCGGTGCTGACTTTACACCTAACACTCGGGACGCGATAGGGCAGGAGCCTTTTCAGGTATAATAACGCTACAATGATTCCCATTCGGCTCGAACTTAAGAACTTTATGTCGTATGGCAGCGATGTTGCGGCACTGGACTTTGCCGGGATGCATACCCTCTGCCTGTCCGGCGAAAATGGGCATGGGAAAAGTGCGCTGCTGGATGCCCTTACCTGGTCCCTGTGGGGGGAGAGCCGGGCGGGAAAGAACAAGCACGACGAGCTAGTGCGCATCGGCGCGGATGAGATGAGTGTCCATTTCACGTTTGAAATGGATGGGCAGCGTTACCGGGTCGTTCGTAAGCGCTCCAAAAAAGCCAGTGGGAATCTCTGGCAGCTGCAGGGCGAGACTCCCGATCTGGGGCTGGGGGTCGGCTGGCATCCGATGACGGGTAACACCGACCGGGAAACCGAGCAGGCGATCCAGAAACTGTTACGGATGTCGTATGATACGTTCCTGAACTCCGCATATCTCCGTCAGGGACAGGCCGATCAGTTTGTGCGTCAGACCCCCGCCAAGCGCAAAGAAATCTTAGCGGATATTCTGGACCTCTCCCGCTACGACCAGCTGGAAGCTAAGGCTCGGGAGCGGCAAAAGTCAGCGGCGGCCGATGCAACTGATCTCGATCGCGACATCAGCGGTATCGATGCCGAGCTGCGTGATGAGGTAGAGCTGCGTGAATCGCTGGCTGAGCTCCAGGGACGACTGGATATCCTCGACGGGCACCGTGTTTCTCTCCGGGCCGAATGGGAGTCCGTGCAGGAGCGGCGGACACTGCTCAAGGGGCAGGCCGAACTCGCGGCGGCCCTGACAAAGCAGATCCATGACTTGGAAGCGGAAATTCGCGAATACACGGAAGAGCTGACCGGGCACCGCGAAAAAGCCGAACAGGCCCGCGCCCTGCTGTCCCGGCAGGATGAGATCAACGGGAATTTCGCGAAACTCCAAGACGCCCGGGCGCGGGTGGGGGTCAACGAAGCGGCGGTGACACAACTGCACCGCGGAGAGCAGGCCCTGGCCGCCGCGGACAAAGAGTGGATGGCGGCGAAAAACGACGTTCAGCGGCGCATGGAGCATGCGGTTCGGGAACATGACCAGGCTGCGGCGCGGCTGCTCGACCTGCCGCAGCTTGAAGTGGAGCGTGATGCCCTATCTCCTCACGTGGCGGCGGCGGACAAGAGTGAAGCGGATCGGAAAACTCTCTCGGAGGCACTGACCTCCGATCAGGAGACGTTCACCCGTCTGCGGGAGGAGAATGCTCGCCTAGACTTTCAGACCACGCAGTGGTCGGATCGGATCAAGACACTGGACAGTCAGACCGGGGTCTGTCAGGTCTGTGATGCCCCTCTGCCGCCGGAAAAGGTGGCCGCGACCCGTGCTGCTTACGATGCGACCCTGACTTCGCTTCTCACCGAGCGCAAAGCGGTTCGTGCGGAAGCCGGAACGCTGAAAGCACGCCTTGCCGACGGCCAGGCGCAGATGCAGAGTCTGGATACCCAGATCCGCGCCGCAAATCAGGGCCGGGTGCGGCTGGGTCAGGTCGATCAGCGTCTGCTGGAACTTGACGCCATTTCGCGCGATCTGCCCCATCTGGCGGCTCTCCGCGACCAGGCCGTTCAAGTTGTGCAGGAAGGCCTCTTTGCCCCGGAACTGCGGGCGAAGATCAGCAAGATCGAAGCGGCCCTGCAGAAGCTTTCAACGGCCGAAGCCGATTACGCTGCGGTTCGTGCCGAGCTGTCGCTGCTGGAGCCCACGGAGCGTCTGCATATCGCCCTGGAACATGCACAGGCGGCGCTCCTGACCGCGGAAGTGGGGGAAAGCAAGGCGCAAAAAGCCATACAGGCGCGGCAAACGTCGCAGACTGCCGCGCAGTCTCAGCTCAGCGCACTGGCGGATGTGGAACCGGAGGTGGCGAAGCTGGCCGCCCGGGATCAAGAAATCCGGGAGCAGGAAGCCCAGCGCAGCCGCGAACATCAAGCGGTTTCGCAGGATATCGGTCGGCGTCAGCAGACCTTGACCCGTTTCGAGGAGCTGAAGATCACTCGAGCCGAGAAGTCCAAACGACTCACCGAGGCCCGCGGCGATGCTGAGGTCCACGAGCAGCTGACACGTGCGTTCGGCAAGAAGGGCGTCCAGGCACTGATTATCGAAAACGCGATCCCCGAGCTGATGGAGGAGACCAATCGCCTGCTGGATAAGCTGACCGACGGCGACATGTCGCTCTACTTCGAGACGGTCAAAGAATCGAAATCAAAAAAAGACAGCCCGATTGAGACCCTGGAGATCAAAGTCAGCGATAACCTCGGCACCCGCCCACTGGAAATGTATTCCGGCGGTGAAGGCTTCCGAGCGGCCTTTGCGCTTCGAATTGCCCTCTCGAAGCTGCTTGCCCGCCGGGCCGGTGCGCGCTTGCAGACACTGATTATCGACGAAGGCTTTGGCTCGCAGGATGCGAAAGGGCGCGAAAAACTGGTAGAGTGTATCGATACGATCAAAGACGACTTCGAGCGAATTATTGTGATTACGCATATCGACGAATTGAAGGACGCGTTTGCAACGCGTGTCGAGATCACGAAAACGGCGTCGGGCTCACAGATCACCGTCATGGAGGGATCCGCCGGGTGAAACCTATAACCCGCCGCATTCTCGCGGGAGTGCTGGGCGTCAGCCTGACACTCCTGCTGAACCTTTTGAGCAACTGGTGGCTTCGGGAGACAATCTTCGAGACGCCTTCGTTCTACGACGGCTCGGTGGCCCTGCTGACCCTAGCCCTCCCTGCACTCTTTGGCGGAATCGCGCTGGGTTTCGCCGCCCCCGATGCCGCCTTGAATGTCGCGGCGATTACCTTCGCGCTCTTCAGCGCGGCTGGCCTTGTGCATCCGTTCTGGCGCATCCCGCCGGTGACGGAGCACTCAGCCCACAGCGGCGCGATGCATTATTTTCTTTACAGCCCACTGGTTGCTCTGGCCTTCGCGGCACTGGGAGCCTGGGGGGCATCGCAGATGGCAACAGGAAAGTGGACGCTGAAAGATGCCACGCCGGTAGTTCCGCCGGGGTAGGGGATCAGTAAATAAAAGAGAGAAGTGGATACGAAAAGTAGGTGCATTTTGGAACCTAACCCCGGCGCTCCGCGCCGACCCTTCCCTGTTAGGGAAGGGTGGAAGAGTGAGAAAAAGCACCGACTTATCCGTGGCGTGGAGAGCTTCCGCACCAGATTAAAGTGAGATATTATGTTCGTAGATGAAGTTTTAATTGATGTCAAAGCCGGAGACGGCGGCAATGGATCCGTGGCCTTCCGTAAGGAAAAATATGTTCCCTTCGGTGGTCCGAGCGGTGGCGACGGCGGTAAAGGCGGGGATGTGACCTTGGAAGCGGATTCCAATCTGTCCACCCTGCTCGACTTCCGGTTCCAGCGTAACTATGAGGCCCTGCGGGGGATTCATGGCACTAGCCGGGACATGCACGGCAAGAATGCCGGGGATATTACGCTCAAAGTCCCCATCGGTACGACTGCTACCGATAGCGAGACCGGGCGGGTGCTGGTAGATCTGACCAAACATGGTCAGCGGTGTATCGTCGCCCGGGGCGGGATCGGTGGACGCGGCAATGCACACTTTGCGACCTCCGTGCAGCAGGCACCTAAGTTTGCCGAAAACGGCGAGCCAGGGGAAGCGAAAATCATCAAGCTGGAGCTGAAGCTGCTGGCGGATGTTGGGTTGATCGGCTACCCCAATGTCGGCAAAAGCACACTGGTCGCGGCCCTCTCCGCCGCCCGGCCTAAAATCGCCGATTATCCGTTTACGACCCTGGTTCCAAATCTCGGTGTCGTGCGTGTCGATGAAGAGCGGACCTTTGTTGTTGCTGACATTCCGGGCCTGATCGAAGGCGCGAGTGAAGGGGTGGGCCTGGGCCATCAGTTTCTGCGCCATGTGGAGCGGACCCGTTTGCTCTGCCACCTGATCGACCTTTCCGGTACGACCGGGCGCGAGCCGATGGATGATTACGCGGTGATCAACCGGGAGCTGGCAGCATACAACGAAAAACTGGCGCACTTGCCGCAGGTGGTCGTGCTCAATAAGATCGACGTCGCCGATCCGGAACTGGTCGAGATGCTTCGCGCTGAGTTCGCTGACGAAGATGTTCCCGTCTTTGCCATCTCCGCCGCGACGCGTTCCGGCCTGGAGCCGCTGGTCTATTATCTTGCAAAGACCCTCGAGGAAATGCCGCCAGAGCCGATCATTGAAGATGAGATTGTCCGGATCACGGCAGATACGATGCGGACCCGCCACACCGATCGCCGCTGGGATGCTCACTATGACGCATCCACAGAAGCCTATGTTGTGGCAGGAAAGGGCATCGAGCGCCTAGTCGCCATGACCCAGCTCAACAATGACGCAGCGGTTAATCGCCTGCACCGAACATTGGAAAAGACTGGGATTATCAACAAGCTCCGTACTCTGGGCGCCGTCGAAGGCGATACTGTACGGATCGGCAAAGCCGAGTTTGATTTCTTCGACGAATATGCTCTGGATGTCCCGAAAGAGGCGGAAGAGAAGGCAGAGTAGGAAAACCAGAACAAACCGCGATCCGGAATCGCGGCAAGGCAAAGGCGGTCACCCCGTAGGGGCGCTGCTTGCTGCGCCCTCCGATTGCTTTCGCCTTCTGGATTGCTTCCGCCTTCCGGATTGCTTTCGCCTTCTGGATTGCTTCCGCCTTCTGGATTGCTTCCGCCTCCCGGATTGCTTCCGCCTTCTGGATTGCTTCCGCCTTCTGGATTGCTTCCGCCTTCTGGATTGCTTTCGCCTTCTGGATTGCTTCCGCCTTCCGGAGGACGGGGGCGAATACAAGAGGGCGCAGCAAGCAGCGCCCCTACAAGGTGATCGGCATGGCAATGTCGGTGTCTGGCTTGTCTCTGTCTTGC
>JANXMY010000183.1 GCA_025354405.1 Armatimonadota bacterium | reverse complement strand
GCGGGGACCAGAGCCGTGTAAGCGGTGGCGGAGGATCCCAGGTCTTTACGCTGCCACAGGTCGCGGACGGGCTGGGAGCCGGAGAGGCTGAGCTGTGCCCAGGTGACGCGGACGGGAGCTTTCTCGGAGCCGAGGTTGACGAGGCCCACCGCATGGGTGCCGTCGAAGAGTGGGCGTGCCCAGACCTGGGTGTCGTCGACCGACGCGATCCGCATCGCGGGCTTACCGAGGGGGTCCTGATTGACATCCAGGACGTCATCGTTGGTAAGCAGGGCTTTTGTGAAGGGATCCAGACGGGTCAGGTCGCAGCCAATCAGCAGCGGAGACGAGAGCAGGCTCCAGAGCGAAATATGCAGAATCTGCTCATTGGGCTTCAGGTGTGTCGGATGGGTATTGCCAAATCCGACAATGCCGACCATCAGCATATCAGGGTCGTTCCAATGGCCGGGACCGGCGAATTTCTCATGACCGTTCTGCGACGTAAAGATGCTGCGCAGGCTGCCCCAGGTGTCCTGAATATCGCCGGTGGTGCGCCAGCAGTTGCCGCCGATGCTCGCGCCCCAGGTCCAGACATCCGCCATGCCGTACTGGCACAGACTGTAGAGGATATCCCGGTTGGTGGCTTGGAGGGCATCTCCCATCAGGCGGTAAGGCTTCACCTGCCGCTCCAGACCTTCGCCCGTAGCGACGTCGCCATAGGAGCACCAGTCGTATTTCAGGTAGTCGATGCCCCAGGCGGCATAGGTGGCGGCATCCTGACGCTCATGCTGCCAGCTGCCAGTATAGTTGGCGCAGGTTTTGGGGCCAGGGGAGGAGTAGATCCCGATCTTCAGTCCTTTGCCATGCACATAGTCGGCCAATGACTTCATGCTGGGGAACTTCTCGTTGGTCTGGACCGCACCGGCGGCATCTCGGCCTGCTTCCCAGGTGTCGTCGATGTTGACATACTGGAAACCGTGCGCGGCCAGGCCGGCAGAGATAAGCTGGTCGGCGGCATCGCGAACTTTGTGCGCGTCAACTTGCCCGGCCCAGACGTTCCACGAGTTCCAGCCCAGGGGCGGGGTCAGGGCCAGGGTGTGGTTTCCTCCGACAATCGTCAGCGCGCGGCTGGTCGTTCCTTGAGGGCCGCGTACGGTAAGTATCGTTTTCGTGGTTCCGGCAGTTTTGAGTGCGCCCGAGATGATCCCCGTGGCTTTATCGAGGGACAGACCGGCCGGGAGGTTTTTGGCCGCATAGATCAGCGGGCCGACCCCGGTGGTAGGGATGAGAAACAGAAAGGGGTGGCCCGGGGTAGCACCGACAATACGAGGGCCATGGATCGCCGGGACCGGTGAGTCGCCGCCCATAAAGATCGGCATCGTCGGTTCGGCGGCAAGGACTTCGATCATAGAGACCGGCTTGTTCACCGCCCCGATCGCCAGGGTGAGCTTGGCATCGGCCCAGTCGGCATGGTCACTGTCAATCCCATCAGCGCCGTCGGTCACCACGAGGGTCAGCCGCTTCGCTCCTGTCACATCCAGAGAAATCGGAACGGGCTTATCGCCGCCATGCAGCACAGGAGTTTCGAATTTCTTTTTTCCGTCAACGAGCACCTCAAAGGTAACCGAAGCGGGGCTGACTTTCTTCTCGTCATCCACGCCCACGATGGCGGAGAAGCGGGTGGCGCTGCCTTTGAGATCGACGAGAAGACGGCTGCCCGCATGAGTTCCGATCCCATGCGTGTAGACGACCCCGCCGAGCATCATCGGATTGTTGTCCACGGACATCCCGGCATGAGGGGTTCCGTAGTCCTGAAGCAACAAGTTGAGGTCCAGGGTATCCAGGGAGACCTCTGGGGCCGGGACTACCTGGGCGAATAACGGCTGAGTTGATAGCAGCGCGGCAGCCAGGGCCGGCAGAAACAAGATGTTTTTCATAGTATAGGACAGATACGCCCTAAATGCTCAATTCTCCTGCCTCAATGACAGAAAAGTTGAGCAGAAGGATGAACAGTTATTTAGATCATAGGAACAAAGCGGCACCCGCAGGCGCATTCGTTATGCTCTGGTGGCTGTCGAAGTGGATGTCTGCCGATCGCCAAAAGACTAGATAGACTCACCGAGGTGCAGGCCGCACTCACGTTTGAGGCCGAAGAAGCGTGTCTCCTCCTCGGTCAAGTCCGCTGTCAGTGGGCGGGAAGTCTGGACGTCGCCGATGGACACATAGCCTTCGAACCAGAGGGGGTGATAGGGCAGATCGTTTGCAGTCAGGTACTGGTGGACATCTTTGTTGGACCAGTCATAGATCGGGTGGACTTTGACGATCCCATCTTGCAGTGCCAATGTTTCGAGTGACTTGCGCGTCGACGACTGCCCGCGGCGGACCCCCGTGATCCAGGCCTTTGCCGCGAGGTCGGTCAGGGCGCGGGCCATCGGCTCCACTTTGTTGATCTGGTTGAACTGCGTGATCCCTTCGACCCCGCCCTCCCACAGCTTTCCATAGCGCGCTTCCTGCCATTCTCGGCTTTGCGGACTCTGATATACCTTGAGGTTCAAGTGGAGCCGTTCGGTCAACTCATCGATAAAGCGATACGTTTCCGGGAACAGGTACTGCGTGTCCAGCAGGACAACGGGAACCTCCGGCCAGGCTTGCGTGACCATGTGCAGCAGGACGGCGGACTGGGCACCGAAGCTCGATGAGAGCAGGATGTTCGGCTGCCACTCGGAGAGGGCAAACGCCACGCGCTCCTGGGCTGTCTTCGCGGCCAGAGTTTGGTTCGTCTGAATGAGGTTGGATGTGAGATCGAAGATCATAATAAACTTTAAATGCGTGTGAAAGGGTCGTTGGTTCCCGTAGGGTGCTTATGCCAGCGTCTCCTGAATAAAACGCAGGTCTTCCGGGCTGAGTGTCCGGCCCTCGGCGGCCAGGTTGCAGCGAGCCTGACGCTCATTGCGGAAGCCGGGAATGACGCAGGCGACGCGCGGCTGGGCCAGCACGTAGTTCAGGGCCACGGAGGCCAGGTCTTCCGTCGTGTCGCCAAACCGGGCCTTCAGCTTCGCGAGCTTCGGCTTGAGTGCGGCAATCGCTTCGGCCCCGAAGGCCCCGCTGCCGCGCCGGTGGTCACCCGGCTCAAATTCGGGCGGATTTTCGGGGTTGTACTTGTCGAGCAGCCGCGCCTGTGCCAGAGGGCTGAAGGCAACGAAAGTCATCTCGTATTTTTCCATCAGCTGGCTAACCGAAGAGCCGGGCCGGACGAATTGATCATCCAGCGCATGCGCCCAGCTTTGAAGCACCTGCGGCCGGACCGTCGGGACGACGCGCTCAAAGTCCTGTGCGGAGTAGGCGGACTGGCCTTTGACACGGACTTTACCTTCGGCGACCAGGGCATCCATCGTGGCGGCGGCTTCGGCGAGCAGGCGGTCTTCCGGGCCAAAATCGCCATGGTGGAAATAGTAAACATCCAGATAATCGCGTTTGAGGTTGATCAGCGACTGCTCGCACTGGTGGCGGATATGGGCCGGCTCGTACGCATGATCGGCTGTCCCCGGAAAGTGCCCCAGCTTCGTCGCGACGACGTAGTCGGTCGTGCGGACTCCAAGCTTATCGAAAACTCGCGCCAGCATTCGCTCCGCCCGGCCATTGCCGTAGACATCGGCATTGTCGAAGTGATTGACGCCCGCATCCAAAGCCGCCTTGATCCCCGCCGTGACTTCGTCTTCGTCCACATTGGCCCAGCCGTTTGGGTTGCCGTTGACCCAGTTAAGGCCGCCCATGGTCCAGCACCCGAAGCTGATCTCCGAGACTTTAACGTCGCTGGTACCTAATTGCCGATAATTCATCGTTTGTTCCTTTTTTCGTGAGGGTGAAAGGGTGAGTGGTATTGCTATAAAATCGGCAGACCTAAGCTGAGCCGTAGAGTTTCCCAAGTGGGATAAGCAGGTAAAAGAAATCCCAACAGCTTTTCTAAATCATGGGTTTTGAGCAGCGTGAAGTTGTCTTCGTGAAGTTTTGCCTTCAAATATTTCTCCGCACATTGCTGAGCGAGAAAGCAAACAAGGTCGGGGCTGGGATCAGTGAGAGCTATCACTTCTCGGCCTGCACTGATCCAATCACCTTCCGCTTTTTTAATCCACTCCTGCGTGACCGATCTCACACAGCACTTTTCTCTTCTCGACAATCTCCAATAAGAACGAGTCATCGTTATCTAGTCGGTATTGCAAGCGCTGTGGAGTAATGGGAATCAAATCCATGGGAAACTTTACACGAACGGCCAGTCTGATTTCGGTCGCTTTTTTTCGGACCTTTCTTCAAAAGGCATTACGACCAGAAAATCAACGTCCGAGTCTTCGGTGGGCGTGCCGTAAGCATACGAGCCAAACAAGAGAATGCGCTCCGGCTGGAACCGGCGGACAATCTCATCGCTAACCTGACGTATTTAAGCGGCATCTGTCATAGCTTTTAGTATACCCGTGTAGGCGGATTAGCGTTTCAGGCAAAAGTGAAAGAGAGGGCAGGGCTAAGCCCTGCCCTCTCTTCGCACTCTTATAAATCCAGCAGGATCGGCAGGATCATCGGGCGGCGGGCGGTCTTTTTGTACAGGAACTTGCCGACGGCGTCGCGCAGATCCTGCTGAACTACCAGCCAGTCGTTGTCCTCTTCGGGCAGGTGCTTAATCTTCTCAATAATCACCTGTTTGATCTGCTCGACCAGCTCCTCAGACTGATCCATATAGACGAATCCGCGTGAGATGACTTCAGGGCCGGAGATGATCTCGCCGGTCTCCTGAGAGATGCCGACGACCAGCACCAGGAAGCCATCTGCCCCGATGTGCAGGCGGTCGCGCAGGACAATGTCACTGACATCGCCGATGCCGGTGCCATCGATCAGCACGGCTCCGCTCTTTTCGACCCGGCCGATCACACCCGCAACGTCCTCGCCGACCTCAACGATGTCGCCGATCTCAGCCCGGATGATGTCTTCGACGGGCCAGCCCATCTCTTCTGCCATCTTGGAATACTGGTGAAGCATACGGTACTCGCCGTGAACCGGCATGACATACTGCGGCTCGACCAGGTTCAGCATCAGTTTGAGCTCTTCCGCGTAACCATGCCCGGAGACATGAACTTTGGCGATGCTGTCGTAATAGACATTCGCCCCGCGTCGGAACAGGTGGTTGATTGTCCGGTAGACGGCGTCTTCGTTGCCAGGAATGGCCGATGCCGACAGGATCACCGAGTCTCCGGCGACAATCTTCAGTTTGCGATGCTCATCCACCGCGATCCGCGAGAGCGCCGCCATCGGCTCACCCTGCGAGCCGGTTGTGATGACTGTCACCTGCTGCGGGAAGTAATCTTCGATTTCATCCGCCCGAATCATTGTGCCTTCGGGGACGCGCAGATAGCCCATCTGCTGGGCCATCTCCATGTTCCGTTCCATCGAGCGGCCCATCAGGGCAACTTTACGGCCATACTTCGAGGAGAAGTCGATGGCCTGCTGGACGCGGTGGACATTCGAGGCGAAGCAGGCCATGATGATCCGGCGCTGGGCATCGTGGAAGATCTTCTCAAAGGCTTCTCCGACGATCTTCTCCGAAGGGACGAAGCCGGGCCGCTCGACATTGGTACAGTCAGACAGCAGTACCAGGACACCTTCCTGACCGATTCGGGTCAGGCGGGCAATATCGAAAAGCTGGCCGTCGACGGGGGTCTGATCGAACTTGAAGTCGCCCGTGTGTACCAGGGTTCCGGCGGGTGTGTGAATGGCGAAGCCGACGGCATCCGGAATGGAGTGCGCGACCCGGAACGGCTCGACATCGAACATGCCGACTTTGAACCGATCTTCGGCATTGAACGTATGCAGCTTGGCTTTGTCTAAGACTTTGTACTCACTCAGCTTGCCTTTCGTGAAGCCAATAGTGAGGCGCGTGCCGTAGACGGGAACATTCAGCTGCTTGAGTACGAAGGCCAGGGAGCCAATGTGGTCCTCATGACCGTGAGTGATGACGATGCCCTGCACCATTTCGCGGTGCTCGAGCAGGTAGGAGATGTCTGGAATGACCAGGTCGACTCCGAGCTGATCTGCGGCGGGAAAAGCCAGGCCGCAGTCGATAACCAGGATCTGGTCGCCGCAGCGGATGGCGGTCATGTTCTTGCCGATTTCGCCGATCCCGCCGAGCGGGATGATTTGCAGGGTATTTGTGCTGCTTGTTTTGGTGGGTGTTGTCATAATTGTATTCGTGTTGGGTTGCTTCTTCGGACTAGCCATGCAGGAGGCCATATTCTTTCAGGGCCGTGTGGATCACGGCCCGCTCTTTCTCACTGGCGTCCACCAGCGGCAGGCGTACGCGGCTGCCGCTAAGGACGTCCATCATCTCGAGGGCGGTCTTGGTCGGAACAGGGCTGGGGGCGCTAAACATGGCCCGGGTCATCGGCAGAGTGGCGAGGTGCAGGGCGCGGGCGGTCGCCAGATCGCCGCAGAAGAATGCCTGATGCATCTTCTGCAGGTCCGGACCGACAACATGGGAAATAACACTGATGTTCCCCACCCCGCCCAGGGCCAGGATAGGCAGGTTCACTTCATCCGCACCGCCGTAGAGCTGGAAGCCGTTGGGAGCATGGAGAATTATCTCACCCACCTGGGCCAGCAGGGCACTGGCTTCTTTAATCGCGACGATGTTCTCGATCTGCGCCAGGCGAAGCGTGGTGTTCGCTTCCATGTTGACATGAGTGCGCCCAGGGACATTGTAGAGCACGACCGGGAGCGTCGTCGCCTCAGCGATCGCTTTGTAATGGCAATACAGGCCTTCCTGGGAAGGCTTGTTATAGTATGGCGTGACGACGAGAAGGCCGTCGACGCCGGTTTCTTCCGCCTCAACGGACAGCAAAACCGTTTCCGCCGTGTCGTAGCTGCCGGTGCCGGCCAGGACTTTCGTTTCCGGGCCGACGGCCTCACGCACGGCCGCGTACATCAAAAGCTTTTCATCGCGGGTCAGTGTCGCGCTTTCACCGGTCGTGCCGGTGACAACCAGCCCATCCGAGCCATGTGCGGCCAGCCACCGCGCCAGCCGCTTCGCTTCCTCATAGTCTACGTTGCCTGCTGCGTCAAACGGCGTCACCATCGCGGTCAATACGCGGCCAAAAATCGGTTCCATTTCACCTGTCATAATCTTCACCTGACCTTGCGGCTTCCCAAAAGGTTTTGCGCAATAAGACTCTCGGCAATCTGAACGGCATTCGTTGCCGCTCCTTTACGGAGATTGTCGCTGACGACCCAGAAGTTCAAGCCGTTTGGATTGTTTAAATCCTGCCGAATGCGTCCAATATAAGTCGTGTCTTTGCCTGCCGCAAACAGGGGAGTCGGATAGGCCCGGTAGGGGTCGTCCCCACCGGCTTCGTCGAGGACCGCGACCCCTGGTGCTTCCGCCCACAGGCGGCGGGCCTCGGCAGGCGTCAAAGGCCGCTCCGTTTCGACATACACGGCCTCGGAGTGGCCGACAAAGACCGGAACCCGCGCGGCGACAATCGGCGTCACCCGGATGCTGTCGTCGCCCATGATCTTGTGCGTCTCATGCACCAGCTTCATCTCTTCCGACGTGTACCCATTCTCATCAAATCCACCGATCTGCGGAATGACATTCCCCGCGATCTGCACCGGAAACGCCGGCCCCGGCATGGTCACGGCGCGGCTCTCCGTCAGCGCACAGTTCTGGGCTTTCAATTCATCCACGGCCTTGCCGCCTGCCCCGGAAACGGCCTGGTAAGTGGCGATTATCACTCGCTTCACGCGCACGGCATCGTGCAGCGGCTTAAGTGCCAGCAC
>JANXMY010000164.1 GCA_025354405.1 Armatimonadota bacterium | reverse complement strand
ATATAAAAGTTTTCCCGGTCCGGCTTATCGGCCAGCAAGATCTCCTCGTGACGGAAATGCAGCGCGGTTGGTCCGGTGATGCCGGGCCGCACGTGCAGCACGATGCGGCGCAGGGACGGCTCGAAGCAATCCACGAATCGTGGGACCTGGGGGCGTGGACCGACCAGACTCATGTCGCCGCGAACAACGTTCCACAGCTGTGGCAGCTCATCGAGCTTGGAGCGGCGCAGGAAACGGCCTGCGGGGGTAATGCGGCAGTCGTCCGCCGAAGTCACGGACGGGCCGTGCCGATCTGCGCCCGCCTGCATTGTCCGGAATTTGCAGATGTCAAAGAGATGCCCATCGCGTCCAACCCGCTTTTGCCGGTAAAACAAGGACCCACGCGAAGTAAAGAACACCAGGACAGCAGCGAACAGCAGGGCTGGACTGAGCAGTACTAAGAGGATAAGCGCGATTCCGGCATCCAGAAGACGCCGGATCAATTTATCGGTGAGGTGTATTGCTGGCAGCCGTATTTCTTGTGGCGGCATGTGGCAAATTTCTCCAGAGTTATGTTTGGGAAAAGGCGACTTTCCGCACAGGGAATATGGTCGTCAAGTGAACTATGCTCCAAGAAACGTTCTTCGTTTCCGAACAAGCGCAATGCCAGCACAGAGTATACAATATTTTCACAGTTTTTGTACATTATCGCCGCAAAATGAAAACTTGCTTTTTGCTCGGTGTGAATACAGGAGTTTCTTTAATTGGTGTCGAATGGCCCGCTATGAATCTCCTCGAAAATCACTTGAATACGATACAGATTTCCGTTTTACGGTCGGCAATTAATCGAATTATTCCCCCAAATGACTTCCCTAGTGGCTGGGATGCCGGGGCGGGAAACTTTCTTGCCCAGCTTCTGACGACTGAAACCCAATATTTGTTCACCTACCAACAGGGGTTAAACCAGATAGAAGCCGAGGCGTTTCTAATGTTCCGCTTGGAATTCGCCGCGCTGGAGCCTGAACAACAAGATCTTCTGCTGGTTCGGACGGAAAAAGATTTTTTCAATCTGCTGGTTTCGCAGACAATGGAAGGTTTCTATTCCGATCCGGGCAATGGCGGTAATAAAGAGGGCATCGCCTGGAAAATGATTGGGTTTGAGGTAACGGCATGACCAGTTATGACGTCGTCATTGTCGGTGCGGGTGCGGGCGGCGGGGTCGCCGCGGGCCTTCTGGCGGAGGCAGGGAAAACTGTTCTGCTCCTGGAGCGCGGGCGGCGGCTGGACTTCTCCACAGCGGGCCGCGACCATCTGCGGAATCAGCGCCTTCCGCAGTACGGCTTCAATGCTGGCCCGGGGCCGGAGGCTGGACCGCGTGTGTCGGTGGACAAGAACGGAATCGCCTCGGTCGTGCCTCTGCTCGACGGCCGCTATCAAAACAATGCCGCCTGTGTCGGGAGCGGGACAGTCGTGTACGGGGCGATGGCCTGGCGATTTCTGCCCGACGATTTTCGGATGGCCTCCAAGTATGGCGTTCCCGAAGGCAGCAGCCTGTCGGACTGGCCCCTGACCTATGAAGACCTCGAGCCAGCCTACGAACGGGCGGAATGGGAAGTGGGCGTCTCGGGCGACGAAGCAAGTGCCGGAAAGACCCGCCCGCGCCACCGGGCATTTCCGATGCCGCCCCTGCCAGTCACGGCCGTGGGCCGGAAGCTTCGGCAGGGCGCGGCATCCCTGGGCTGGAAAACGGAGACCGTACCACTTCTGATCAACAGCATGGCCCGGGGTGGGCGGGAAGCCTGTGCCCACTGCCAGCACTGCGTTGGCTTCGCCTGTCCGGTTAATGCCAAGAACGGCACACAGAATACGCTGCTTCCTCGCGCACTCGCGTCCGGCCGGTGTACACTGGAGACCGGAGCGATGGCCGAGCGCATCGACACCGACGACCTCGGCCATGTGGTTGGCCTTACGTACTCGAACCAGGCCGGGGAGCGCATCGCGGTGAAGTCGGAACTGGTGATCTGTTCGGCAGGCGCGATCGAGACGGCGCGGCTGCTGCTGAACTCAAAATCAGCCCGGCACCCAGCCGGCCTGGGCAATACCCACGATCAGGTGGGACGGAGCTTACAGGGCCACTATTATGCCGGCGCGACCGGCTGGGCGGCCGAGTCGGTCTGGGACGGGGTCGGGCCGGGAGCAACCACCGCCACGATCGAGTTCAGCCATGACAATGTAGATCCGAGTGGGAAGGCGATTGTCGGCGGGGGCATGCTGGCGGACGATTTCGTCATGCTGCCGCTGTCTTTTCTCAAGGGGCACGTCCCCTCCGACGTTCCCCGCTGGGGCCTCGCCCACAAAGAGTGGATGCGCCATCATTACACGCGTCAGCTGTATGTAACCGGACCGGTGCATGAAATCCCGAGTCCCGAGGCCCGTGTCGCCGTGGACCCGGCGGTCTGCGATAAATGGGGCCTGCCGGTCGCCCGCCTCTCCGGCGCAACGCACCCGGAAACGCTGCGTGTCTACGATTTCATGCGTGCGCGCGCTGAAGAATGGCTCCGGGCATCGGGAGCGGAAAATGTCCGCAGCCATGCGGCAGGTCTGTACCTGAGCGGAGGGCAGCATCAGGCGGGAACCTGCCGCATGGGCCATGACCCGAAAACGTCCGTCACGAATGAATGGGGCCGCGTTCACGGCCATGACAACCTCTACGTGGCGGACTCCTCCCTGCATGTCACCAACGGTGGGTTTAATCCCGTCCTGACCATCCTCGCCCTGGCCTTCCGCGTGGCCGGGCAGATTGCGAAACGCTGGTAAAGCCTGTTGAGGGTCAGGCTCTGCATTCAGGGACGAAGAAATTCAATTCTGTCGCAATTGAAGTGTTCCCCGATGATCCGTCTCAAAAAGAATTGACAGTGAACGACACGACGAAGTTGACTAAAGGAAAACATGATGACAAACACGCAAAGCTTCATAGCACGAAACTTATTTGCCGGCACACTGCTGGCATTGACCCTGGGAATGGCGGCGACAGCGAAAGGACAGGCAGACATGGTGCGACCGGTCATGAGCATCTCCGAAGGCATCACGGCCCACGGACACGGCGAAGTGAAAGTGAAGCCCGATATCGCGCTGCTGACGATCGCGGTCACCACACAGTCGAAAAATCAGGCGGATGCGGTCTCGCAGAATTCCGTGCGCACCACCGCCGTGCTTAAAGCACTGAAAGACGCCGGGATCGCCGACAAAGACATTCAGACCCAGTCCTACACGGTCCAGCCGCAGTACGATTACGAGGCCAAGCCGCCCGCGCTGACGGGCTACCAGGTGCAGAACAGTGTTCAGGCGACCGTTCGCGACCTGACCCGGGTGGGACTCGTAATCGATAAAACGACGGCGGCGGGGGCCTCGCAGATCAGCGGAGTCTCATTCGACCTCTCGGACCGCAGCAAAGCCGAATCGAATGCCCTCGCATTGGCCGTCGCTGGCGCACGCCGCAAAGCGGGCGTCATGGCCGAGGCCGCCGGGGTGGACCTGGGCCGGCTGCTGACTCTGACCGAAGGCTCGGATTCTCCCCAGCCCCGCCCCATCTTCCTGGGAGCCATGCGGTCCATGGCGGCGGACTCAGCCCCGGTGACCCCGATCGCCGACCAGCAGATCACCGTCACCGCCGATGCAACATTGGTGTATGCGATGGGGGCGGCGAAGTAAGCAAAATCTAATCCCAGCGTCACCGCTGAAGCCTAGGGACCTAACCCCGGCGTCACCGCCGACCCTTCCCTGTTAGGGTCTGTATCCTTCTCCCTTGTGTCTCATCGCAATTATCGGTACACTTTAGGAATTACGCAGTTGAGCGTGGATTGAACCCAAAATAGCGTCGGTTTCACGCTCAAAATCAGTTCAACTGCGAAACTCCTACACTTATGAAAGCAGTTTGCAGGAGTGCTAAGCGCCCTTGCTTCGGGCGGATCTCTTCCAGAGCAGTCTCATGGGCTGTGGGCCAGCCAATTATTCGATTGTCAGGCACTGCCGTCTTTTCAGGGAGGGCCACATTCTGCGGTAATAGGCGCTTTGATACGGTGTTACACCGCATGAACGCAGTAAAATACTTGTTAGATCGTAGGGCGATAGGCGCGTGCGTCCCCAAGTGCTGTATGTATAAGTCAAGGCGTCTGTGTTAAAGCAGTGTTAAAAAAGAACGGTGGTGTTATAGTTGTGTGTAGCATCCTAGTTTTGGTTGTCGCCGTGTTTGGCATACCGATTGCAATGGGCTACACGTATCAAATCGTGCCAATTCCGGCACGGGTTCGCCATCCGGGGGGAGATTATGTTGGGCCGATCAATTTTAATGGCAGGTCAGCGTTTATAATCAAGATTGGGCGCACATTATATGTCTGCGTCAAGCGATAGACCAATCTTCAACGGACGAGTCACCAAAACCTGACCAGCCTGCAATCTAACAATGCACTGCACCGGACGCCACCCGCCCGGCTTCCTGTGCGTTCCGTTTGGCTTTGCAGTGCGGGTGTCGCGGGTGAGCTATGGCGTTGGGCCGCAAAAAATACCTTTTCTGTGAAAGTGAGCCAATGAAACTCTTTAACTCTTCCAGCCTATCTGTATTCGTAACTCTTGGAACCTTGCTCGCCAGCAGCAATGTTGCACAACCCAATAAACTACCGGCTCACAAACTCACGCCGCCAAAAGTGCAAGTGCCGACACAAGCCCAGATGCAGAAAGTTTTCCCCAACCATTCCCAGGATTTATTTAGAAATGGCAGGCAAGTCACGGTCTTTTGGATTGAACGCGCTGGCCCGTCTCAAAGCCAAAATGACTTTCATGGTTATCACATCCGAGGCGAACACAAAGTCACCAGTGCGGTTTTGCAAGAGCGGCTGAAATCCGGTATAGAGGAGGCGATTGCCACGGACCCAGGCTTTGGAGCTAAGTGCTTCAATCCGGCCCACGGATTACGGGTGTCTGATGGGCGTCAGTCGGTAGACTTGATGATTTGTTTTGGCTGTCGTCGCCTTGTTGTCTTTTCCGGGCAGACGACAAGCGACAGCACAATCGGCGGAAGCGGTGACACCGAGTTTTTGTTAAACCGTGCGCTACGGGGAAGCATTCAGTAGCTCCGTAGCGTGGGGTTTTCCAGTTGCGGCCTAACAATGCGCTGCACCCGACGCCACCCACCGCCTTTTCGGGTGGGTTATCGGGAGGCTTGCTGGGTGGGTGTCGCGGGTGAGCTAGGTCGTTAGACCGCAGGGCGAAGGCTGGGCGGGTATAATGTGCTTATGCCTACTGTGATGCAAATCGGGCAATATCGGTTTCTCTTCTTCAGTAATGAAAATCGTGAACCGGCTCACATCCATGTCAAAGCCGGTGGGGATGAAGCAAAGTTTTGGCTTGAACCTGTGCGGTTAGCCACAAATTATGGCTTCCGCGCACGCGAACTCAACGAGATCGAACACTTGATTACACAGCATCAAGCGCAATTAGTGGAGGCTTGGAATGAGTATTTTGGCGAATAAGCCGAAATTAAGTCGTGTTTATGTGCCGACGACTGCACTGGCAAAATCCGTCGAGTTCACGGATGGAGTGATGCATGTGTTTCTGACTGATGGGCGCACTTTGGGTGTTCCTTTACTCTGGATTCCGAGCCTTTCTTCCGCGACCCCGGAACAGCGGGCTAATATCGAAATTGGTGGAGGCGGTATCAGTTTGCATTGGCCGGAGATTGACGAAGATTTATCAGTTGCCAATTTGATGGCGGGAGGGGATTGGCGTTCTGCATAACTACCATTCCAGATAGGTACGATAGCCACACCCGCCTGCGGTCTAACAATGCGCTGCACCCGGCGCCAACGGCGCGGTTGTCGTGTGCTTGGCGGTTGGCTGTGCAGCGAGCAGCTTAGCAGTGCAATCTACAGTTTGCTGGGCTTACCGCTATCATGTGACTGAGCCAGGCAGCAACTATGTGAAGGCGACAGGGTAAAAAAGGAGCAGAGAACGATCCTGAACGACCAAATGCTGCTTTTTCGCATTGCCGCGCGGTCCGCTTTCGGAAGATTTGACGGCTTGCCTCCTGTTGACCAGATATTTCCTAGAGTTAATTGATCAGTCTGCTGCGCGGGCCATCGGAGGCCTACCTGCTGCAGCGCAGGGGAAGAAACCTACCTGCTGCTCCGCAGCGTCCTTCCTCAAGGAAGGATTCGGAAAATGTCATGCAAATGGCGTTACTGCCGAGCGTCGGAAGTACAAAATCGCTCGAATCGTCGCACCCCGAAGTCT
>JANXMY010000158.1 GCA_025354405.1 Armatimonadota bacterium | reverse complement strand
TGACCTTCCCCCGTTGTATGTACCACGGGCGATGTAAGTCTTTTGGTTAGACAGGCGGCTCGATTACCTCCTGTTTCTGTTGCTCCTGCCGCCAGCTTTTCGCGAAGGCGGCGGGGGACACATAGTGCAAGCTGCTATGCGGGCGTCCCTCATTGTACCAGTGCTGGTGCGTTTCCAGGCGCGTCTGGGCTTCGGCCACCGAAACGAATATCTCGCGGTCAAGCAGCTCGTCGCGCAGCTTGCCGTGGAAACTTTCCAGGAACCCATTCTGCCATGGGCAGCCGGGATCAATAAAGTGAGGCGCGGAGCCGTTTTGTTTCAACCACTCTTGGACTTCGGCGGCAATGAATTCAGGCCCATTATCGCTGCGGACAAAGCGCGGAACGCCCCATATTAGAAACAAGGACTGCAAAGCCGTGAGCACTGCCTGGCTTGTTAAAGAAACGCCCACCGTGACGGACAGCCATTCACGGGTGAACTCATCCAAAATGTTGAGTAGGCGCAGCTTGCGGCCCGAGACGAGCGCGTCTGCCTGAAAGTCATAGCTCCACACATGGTTCGGATGCGCGGCTTGCGGCGAGACCGTGCGCCCTGTTTTGATCTTACGCTTTTTAGGTCGCCGGGGCACCTGCAGGCCACTTTTGCGCCAAATGCGCTCAACACGCTTGCGATTGATGACTTGTCCTTCTGCTTGTAGCTGTGCATTGATCAGAGCATGAGCGCGTGGGCTACCAAAGCGCGGGTGCTTCTGCTTGATTTGCTCTAATCGCTCCTTGAGGGCCTGATCACTCAACGGCTGGCCCTCACGCGCATGAGCGAGGTAGCGAACACTGGAGCGAGTGACTTTGGCCAGACGACAGGCTTGCCGCTGGGACAAGCCGCGTTCAGTCGCCTGCGTGACCAGTGCCCGCCTCTCGGCCAGCGGATCGGCAGCCTCCTCTACTTTTTAAGGCTTTAATGGGGTTTGGAGGATTTCTTTGATGATGTCGACCTCCAGGTCACGCTCGGCCAGTAACCTCTTGAGCCGTGCATTCTCTTTTTCGAGTTCACGGACGCGTGCCGCTTCGTTTGTGTTCATGCCGCCAAAGCGATTGCGCCAGCGATAAAAACTGTTTTCGGCGATGTTATGCTGGCGGCAGACTTCCGAAATGGACTTATCGCCCTTCTCGGCCTGCTGCAAGATGGCGACGATCTGCTCGTCGGTAAACTGGCTCTTCTGCATCTGAGTATTCTACCTTTCAGGTCAATACTCACTTCGCAAATGGTACAGTTTTCGGGGGAAAGGTCACGCAGGGTGACATCTTCTAGCAATCCTCTGCGTCGCGTTGCCCCTCGCTGCTCGTGCTGCCCCTCTTTCGTCCGGCCTTGATTGCCCCTCGTTGATTGCCCCCTGTCCCAGGGCCAGCCAGCACGCCGCAAGGCCCTTTTCCCGTGCGACGTTGCCCGCCACCGAATCCACCGCCCGG
>JANXMY010000145.1 GCA_025354405.1 Armatimonadota bacterium | reverse complement strand
CTGCCGCGCCCTTCTTCTCTGCCGCCCTCCTTTGCTGCCGCGCCCTTCTTCTCTGCCGCGCCCTTCTTCTCTGCCGCGCCCTTCTTCTCTGCCGCGCCTTTCTTCTCTGCCGCGCCTTTCTTCTCTGCCGCGCCTTTCTTTGCTGCCGATGCACATGATAGAAAGAAGTCGTGAGGGCGCAGCAAGCAGCGCCCCTACACCGAGCACGATAAGAACGAGACATACCCGTTAGCAATGTAAATCCGCAAAAAACCTGTTCTCCGTACCCAAACAAAAAAACGCCCACCGGTGGTACCGGTGGGCGTTTTTTCTATTTCTTCCGCAATCGCCGAAACAACTCTGCGGGCTTGATTTTGCGCGGTCGCTGCCACTTCGGGTGCCGAAGCAGGGCGGGTAATGGACTGTTGGAAGCAGTCGATGTAACGATCAAGTAAAATGCGGCTGCCAGAGCGAGGTAGCCAAAGAGGAACCATAATACCATCAATGGTACCGCCTTTCTCAGGGATGCAATCCCGATGCGCCGGCGACGATGCCGGTACTATTGCTCTTATTATGCCCCTGCCACGAGAACTCTAAACAGTTTCCGGCAGCACCACCGGTGTTAGATCCGTCGGCTGCCAGCCACTGGTAGTATATTCGATCCAGATGCGCTCGTAGACAGCTTCCGTCTGGGCCGCGATTGTTTCCCAGTTGAAGGTCTCCAGCACGCGCTCGTGCGCCGCAGCGACCAGATGGCTGGCCGTCTCTGGCTCGTGCAGGAGCTTCAGCAGTCCGTCCGCCAGCGAGTTGGGATTTCCGGCGTAGGTCGTGATTCCCGTCACACCGTTCTCCACCACTTCCGGCAGGCCACCGGCGTCGGAGACGACTACGGGAAGGCCCGCCGCCATGGCTTCCAGTGCGACGATGCCAAATGGCTCGTAGAGACTGGGGAAGCAGGCGATGTCGCTGACCGCATAGATCTTCATCAAGTCTTCGTCCGGGACGAAACCCGCGAAGTAGACGTGGCGCTCCATTCCCAGGTACGCCGCCAGATTTACCAGATGCTCACGCTGCCCGCCGCCGCAGATCAGCAGCTTGGCATCATGGTAACCCCAGCGCACTTTCGGCAGGGCCTCGATGAGAATTTGAACGCCCTTCTCGCGGACCATGCGGCCGACAAAGAAGATGATTTTTTCTTCCGGGGCGGCGTAACGGGCGCGAAATGCGGCTTTTTCTTCGGGCGTGAATGCTGGCAGCTGGAACTTGGCGGCTTCAACACCGTTTGGGACAACATCCATCTTGCCCCAGGGCGTATGCAAAGCATGTTCGCATTCGAGCTTCATAAACTCGGTGCAGACAATCACGCGCCAGGCCTCGTTCTGAAGCTGCCACTCCACCGAGTTGATATACTCCTGGGTCGGACCCTTGATTCCGCTGTTACGGCCATACTCCGTGGCATGGATCGTGGCGGTCAGCGGCAGATGGTACTTATGCTTGAGCGATGCTGCGGCAAAATGAGTCAGCCAGTCATGGGCATGCAGAATGAGTGGAGATTCAGCATCCATCGCCAGAAGCTTGGGGATCAGCGTATCGGCCCGGTCCAGCATCGCTTCATTCAGAAGCTGCACCCAGTGGATAAAATCGTTGCCTGGACCCAAGGGCGTGACCCGGTACAGGTGAATGCCGTCAGCGACTTCTTCTGCCGCCGCTCCCGGATGCTCACAGGTGATGACATGGACTTCGACACCCAGCGAGACTAATCCATGGGCCAGACCATACACGTGCGGCGAAATGCCGCCGACGATTTTGGGAGGATATTCCCAGCTCAGCATGATGACGCGCATATTTTCTCCAATGAAAGATTGCTTTACTCGGCCCGATGCCCGATGTCCGTGCGAAAATGCATATGGTCGAAGGAGATACTCTTGACAGCGGCGTAGGCCCGCGCGCGGGCCTGCGTGAAGTCATCACCGATTGCGCTCACACCCAGCACGCGGCCGCCATTTGTAAGCACCTCGCCGTTCTCACCCAGTTTCGTTCCGGCGTGGAACGCGACGACGTCGGAGAGATGCGAGACCTGCTCCAGACCCTCGATCGGCAGATCGGTCGCATACGCGCCCGGATAGCCGCCCGAAGCCAGCACGACACAGACGGCACTCTGGGGCTTCCAGCGCACTTCCACTTCGTCCAGATGGGCATCAGTGACGCCCAGCAAAATATCCACCAGATCGGTTTCCAGCAGGGGCAATATCACCTGCGTCTCCGGGTCGCCGAAGCGGCAGTTAAATTCCAGTGTTTTCAGAGACCCGTCTTTGCCGATCATAATCCCTGCATACAATACGCCTTTGTAGGGGATACCCGACTCCCGAATGGCCTCCACGACCGGCCGGAGTATCTGCTCGACCGCTTGCAGATAGATCGCCGGAGTGATCAGCGGCACCGGGGCGTAGCAGCCCATCCCGCCGGTGTTTGGGCCTTCGTCACCGTCCAGCGCCCGCTTGTGGTCCTGCACTGGGAGCATGGGGATAATCGTCGTGCCGTCGGTGAAGGCCATCAGGGAAGCTTCTTCGCCTTCCAGGAACTCTTCGACCACGACCGTGTCACCCGAAGCGCCGAAGATACGGTCGATCATGATCTTTCGGAGGGCGTCCTGTGCCTCATCATCCGTGCGGCAGATAAAGACGCCTTTGCCCGCCGCTTCGCCGTCAGCTTTCACCACCAGTGGAGCCTGCGGCTGGGCGTTGTAGTGGGATTTCAGATAGTAGGAAGCCGCTTCGTAGGAGGTAAATGCCGCAAAATGGGCGGTTGGGATGCCGTAGCGAAGCATCAGGCCTTTCGCATAAGCTTTTGAGCCTTCCAGTTGGGCCGGCTCGCGGGCCGGGCCGAAGATACGCAGGCCGCGCTGCTCAAATTGGTCCACGATCCCAGCGATCAGCGGGATCTCCGGCCCGACCACGGTCAGGTCGATGCCGTTCTCAATCGCAAAATCCAGCAGGCCGTGGCTGTCGGTAATCGCCAGCGGGACACACTCAGCCAGCTGCGCGATCCCGGCATTCCCCGGAGCGCAGTAGATTTTACTGACCTGCTGACTCTGCGCCAGTTTCCAGACCAGCGCATGCTCGCGCCCACCTCCTCCGATGACCAGAATCTTCAGCATGAACTCTCTTTCTTAAAAGCCCGTCGGCTCATCCGTGCGCGTTAAATCCAGATCCACAAACTTTGCATACTCTGCCATAAAGCCAACTTTGACCATCCCTGTCGGCCCGTTACGGTGCTTGCCGACAATGATCTCCGTCTCTTCCATCATCTGCCGCTCCGGCCTCTCCGCCCCTTCAGTGGTGTAGGCCTCTTTCATCTTATAGTAGGCTTCCCGGTACAGAAAACACACCATATCGGCCTCTGCCTCGATTGAACCGCTGTTGTGCGCGACGATCCCGTTCGCCAGAAAATTGGCGCACCCCGGAACCGTAATATCAAAGACCTCTTCTTCCCCAGCAGGCGTGATGCTCTTGATCTCTTCCCAGAGCAAATCACTGTTCGCCCAGACGCTCAAAATCTCGTCTTTCAGAATCTCGGCAAACTTCGCGCACGAATCGCGGCGGGGACGCTTGCCTTGTGGCTTCCAGTATAGTCGCGCGCCAGGCCCGAGCTTACGCCCCTGCTGCCGCAGGTGCTTTGTCTTGTCGTAAAGCAGCGCAGAAACTTCGGGCGGCAATCCAAATAGGCTGCCGTTGGTAACACCCTCCGCGAGATCGCCGACCATGCGGTCCAGCAAGGTACCTTTCCGGCCACCTGGCTTGATGCTGTCGGCAAATCGCTTCATATTGTCTGCGAAACCGGCGACCGATATCCGGTAAATCAATTGTGTGGCTTTGGCACTGAGGTAACCGTTATTAACTGTTGCAATCACACCCAGCTTCAAAAGAAGTGTCTGCACGTCCTCTGCTAGGCGGCGGCTGACAGTATCAAAGTGAATAAACCACCCTCGCCCCGGGGTATGTTTAACGCATCCATCCGCCGACAAGTACCCAGCGAGAAAGTGAGAGGCACCGGTTTGGCCTGCTTCCCACACCCAGGATGGCACCAGCTTGGTATTATCTTTCTGGCCAAAAACGCCGATTTCGCGCAGCCACTCTCGCAAAGGGTTTCCAAACGGCTTTCCGTAACCGTTCTCCTGCACACAGGTAAAGTCACCCTCCTGATAAGTCCCGTAACATTTCTTCGCATGCCAGACGACACTGGGAAATTGCCGCCCCACGATTTCAATCGCATCAGCGACTATTGCCGGATCGGAGCCGCAGAAACCCACGGCTCGATGCTTTTGAAAAGTTCCGTCCCCAACGAGGTAGCCCAGTAAACGACAAAGATCATCACGCTCTGGGATTTCCACACCATGTTCAGGCAGCCGCATCGCTGTCGCGATAATATCGCCCGGCTCGAGTTCGTCTACTCGCTTCCAGCCCTGCCCCGTCAGCAAAGGATGATTTGCGGTCGCTGTAATTCTCCGCCCAGTACGCGTTTGGAGGGTAAAGACAGGTTTCACTCCGGTTGACCAAACACGTGCCACTTCAAACGCGCGAATCTTCTGGCGACTATCCATCGCCAAGACATAAGTCCCTGCTTTAATCTCGTTAATGGGAACGAGATCGCCGGTGTCCGCATCCATTAATCGCGTACTACCTACGACACACTCGCGCAAATCTGAAAGCATTGGGCGCTTATTCTCGCGGCTTTCCACGGCACGGGAGAGCTGGGAAAGGGCGATGACCGGGACTTTCAATTCGCGGCCCAGGGATTTCAGGCCGCGGGCAATCTCGCCGATCTCCTGCACACGATTTTCCGTTTTGCGATGGGAGCGCATCAGCTGGAGATAATCCACGATAATCAGGCCCAGGCCGTTGTGCTCGGCCATCAGGCGGCGGCACTTGGCCCGCATGGTCAGGGCCGAGGTGTCCGTGGCATCGTCGATAAAAATCGGCGCATCGTACATATTCTGCACGACTTTCGCCAGATCGCCCCATTCATCTTCCGTCAGGTGCCCCGTTCGCAGCTTGTGCGAGTTGATTTGCGCCTGCGAACAAAGCATCCGCAGCGCAAGCTGCTCTTTGGACATTTCCAGCGAGAAGATCGCCACCGGCTTTTTCTCGTTTAGCGCCACGTGTTCGGCGATGGAGAGGCAAAGACTAGTTTTTCCCATGCTAGGACGGGCAGCCACAATGATCAAATCCGTGTTCTGCAAACCCGACGTAATCATGTCGAAGTCGTGGATACCCGTGGGCAGGCCAGAGATCTGGGCCTTGGTTTCCATCAGCTCTTCGGCTTTTTCGTAGACTTCGTAGAGCAGGGTGCGGAGCTGGGAGAAATAGGCGACGGTGCGCTGCTGGGAGACGCTGAAAATGGAGCGCTCGGCTTCGTCCAGCACTTCGCCGACATCCTCCACCTCGCCCCGGGCACTGCCGATGATCTCTAATGAGGCAGAGATCAGGCGGCGCAAAGTCGCCTTTTCTTCGACGATCTTGGCATAATACTCGACATTCGCGGCCGTGGGGACCGTGTCGAACAGCGAAGTTAAATAGGCGATCCCGCCGATCGCATCCAGCTTATCCTGGTTCTTGAGTTCGTTCTGAACCGTGATGAAGTCTACCGGCTCGTCGCGCTCGGCCAGCAGGGAGATGACGTCGAAAAGGGTCTGATGGGCATCCCGGTAAAAATCTTCTTTTTCCAGGATCTCAAAGACCTTTTCAACCGCGGTCCGCTCAATCAGCATCGCGCCCAGGGTGGACTGCTCCGCCTCGATGGAATGCGGCGGAACTAGTGCGCCTAGCGGCCCGCCGCCGCCTTCGCTGCCGAAAGCATTGCCGCCGAAGCCGCCCCCGTTCCGGCTGCCGGAACGTCCGCGTTTGTCGTAATCATTGCGTTCTGGCATGGGAGAAATAGTCGTAACTTCGATGGGATGGATCAGGAAGTAAACTCGTCGAGTAGTTGAAAACTACTCGCTAGGTGAGGCGTCCTTCGGGCGTCGGATACCGGACTCCGACACCCGAATTGTGCCTCACCTAACGCGTGATTTGGAACCACTCGTATCTACTCGCAAAGCAGAGAATTATTCGGCGACGACGGCAACTTTGAGCGGCACGGTAACGTCGCGGTGAAGCTTGATGGGAACATTATATTCGCCGACGGCTTTGATGGGATCGAGCAGACCGATTTTGCGCTTGTCCAGCTTGATGGAGAGGTCACGGGCCACGGCTTCGGCGATATCGGAGGCGGTGATGCGGCCATAGAGGCGGCTGTTGTCACCGGCTTTAACGCGCAGGGTGACGGTCTTCTCGTTCAGCAGGCCGGCGGTGACATTTGCTTCCTGAAGCAGCTTCTCGGTGCGCCGCTCTTCCAGGGCTAGCTTGGCCTGAAGGTTCTTCAGGGCGCCGCCACCGGCTTCGACAGCGAGCTTGCGGGGAAGCAGATAATTGCGGGCAAATCCATCGGCAACAGTGACGACTTCGCCCTGTTTGCCCTGATGTTCGATGTCCTGTAACAGTATGACTTTCATGGTGTGATCTTCTTTCGTGTGTGATAACTTGCAGTATTTCTAAAGTTGTTAGAATTCTAAAATTGTTTATCTCGACTGGCGATACTCGAGGCCGATCAGGCCGCCGCCATGGCGGTTTAAGTCCTCGCCTCCGAGCACCAGCGCGATCTCCGGGGCCAGTTTGATGACGCTGCGTGCGTCCAGGTGAAAATTGTTCGGGTCGTACAGGTCAAAAGAGAACGTGACCGGACGCCCCAGCCCATAATCACCGCCAATGGACAGCTTCGAGGCATACAGCCCCACCCGCGCATCCAGCAGCCCGCTCTTTCCAATCCCCTGTCCAGCCTGCAAAATCAGCTTGTTGCTGTCTCCAAAGCCGTACACTCCGGCACGGACAAACGACACCGGCGATATCCCCAGCGGAACCACCGCATCCAGATCGGTTCGGAAGTGACTGGTACGCGTATTCAGCAGCAGGTCAACTCTCGGCGCATAAAACGGAGCACCCTGCGACGGCGACGCTTTGACGCCTGGCACTCCCGGCAGCTCTGGCACAATCACCGTGGTCCCACCCGGCCCGAGCACGATGGTGGCCGTCTTCTTGCGTCCCCCCGCCAGCTTGTTCAGCCGCTCAATCAAGAACTTGGCCTGCTCGCTGCTGTCGCGGATATTAGCGATGGTTTCCCGCAAATTGCTCTGCACCTTCGGGTCCGTGGTGAGGCTTTGAATGCTGCCGGCAATGGTATTGAGTTTATCCGTTGTAGACTTAAGATTGGCGACCGACGCTGAGAGGTTCTCCGTGACCCCACCCTTCAGAACGGTATTCGCCTGTCCGGTGATACCCGCCACTGCGGAAGTCGTATCGTTCAAATTACGGACAATCGCGTTGATTTGTGATTTATTTTCGCGTGTCGTATCCCGGATCATCGCCGTCGTCTGAGCGATGTTATCGAGGGAAACCTGCGTTCCCACCCGCGTCTGATTCAGCAGCAGCTTGACCTGGGCATTATCTTCCAGCAGCAGGTTATTCAAGTGGTTGGTCAGATGGAGCCCGTTTTCTGACGCGGCGTTGACATTGTCCAGCGTCTGAATCAGCGTCCCGTGGATCTTCGGGTCATTGGTCACACTGTTTGCCGAGTCGAGCAGACGGTTGACTTTTTTCGTCGTCAGCGTCGCCTGATCCAGCAGCGTCGTCGCCTTGTCGAACGAGGCCGTCAGGTCCCCGGAGTTGTCTCCCTTGAGTATCGCTCCCTCTCGAATGGTGGGCAGCAGCGCAGAGCTTTGAGGCGGGACAACGAGGATCGTGCCGCTTGTTCCCAGCAGAGGCGTGTTGATCGTAAACCGTGACCCCACCGGAATGTGAACTTCCTGCCCGTTGAGCTTATCTTTAATCTGCAGCTTCAGATCAGCCTTCTGGTCCGGCGTCAGACGCACGGTTTCGACTTTGCCGATCTGCACCCCGGCCAGCGTCACCGGCGTTTCCGCCGTGACACCCCGGGCATTGTCAAAGATCACGTCCATCGTGTAAGTATGGGCATTGCTCAGACTGCCATGCAAGAAGACATACATCGCCCCGAACAGAGCAGAGGCAGCCACCGCGACGGCTCCGACCCTTCCGGCATTTCCCAGTGTCGCCATAAATACAAAACCCGTTTCCCGCGCAAGGCTGACAAAATCGATTTCAGAATTAACGTTGTGCCACTTCGATTGGTCCCGACGATTTACCTTCAATAAACTGCCGGACAATCGGATTATCGCAGTTTTGGATCTCTTCCGGAGTGCCCATTGCCAGTACCAGCCCATCGTGGAGCATGGCGATTTTATCGCTGATCCGAAAGATACTCGTGATATTGTGCGAGACAACGATACTGGTCACCCCCAGCGTGTCGCGCATCTGCATGATTAGCTCGTCGACAACACTTGCGATCACGGGATCGAGGCCCGAAGTCGGTTCATCGTACAGCAAAATCTCCGGCGACAGCGCAATCGCCCGCGCCAGACCGACCCGCTTTGCCATGCCCCCGGAAAGCTGCGACGGAAACAGCTCTTCCGTCCCCGGCATCCCTACCAGGGCCAGCTTTTCCGCCACCATCTGTTTGATCTCGTCAAATGGCAGGCGGCGGCGGCGGCGCAGGCCAAACGCGACATTCTCGAAGACCGACAGCGAATCGAAAAGCGCGGCGTACTGAAAGACCATGCCCATGCGCTCACGCACGGTATTTAGCTTGCTTTCTTTCATGCCGACGATCTGCGATTCGCCGATGCGTATCTCGCCGGAAGTTGCCTCGGTCAGACCACCAATGCAGTGCAGCAAGGTCGTCTTGCCGCATCCGGACATACCCATGACGCACAAAATCTCGCCGGGAGGCACCCTCAGGGACACCCCTTTCAGCACTGCCTTCTCCCCGACCGTATAGCGCAGATCGCGTACCTCGATCCGCGCCGGCTCACGCCACTGCGTATCTGATCCGGTCTCTGCCGCCTGGCCCTCTACTTGCGAAGCTTCTGAGTTCAAAACTTCACCGTTTGACTAAACATAAAGTAAGTGAGCACAAAATTCGCGAGATAAATCAAAACGATCGACAGCACGACGGCGTTTGTGGTCGCTTTGCCCACTTCTGTCGCCCCCCCGCGTGTCGCGAGTCCCTGATGGCAGCCGACCAGCGAGATAATCAGGCCGAACACGACGGTTTTGATGATCCCTTTTACAAAGTCCGATGGATCGATAAACTGCTTCATCGAGTTCAGATAGGTCGTGGGCAGAACGCCCTCTGACTTTGAGAGCAGGTAGCCGCCATAAATTCCTCCGGCATCGGCCAGCGCGCAGACCAGCGGGACCATGATGACGGCAGCCAGGATGCGCGGAACGACCAAATACTGGATCGGGCTAACCGCTAGAGCCCGCAGGGCGTCGATCTGTTCCGAGACCTTCATCGTCCCCAGCTCCGCTGCAATCGCCGAACCCGCTCGCGCCGCGACCACCACTCCGGTGAGTACCGGCCCCAGCTCCCGCGCAATCGCCAGCGCCACCACGGCTCCGGTGAAGCCCTCCGCCCCGTACTGCTTCAAAAACGGCGCGAAGTACAGCGCCAGCACCGCTCCCGAAGTGGTCGTGGTCAGCAGTGCAATCGAGACGGAATTGACCCCCAGCGACGCCATCTGTTCCAGTAGATCTTTGGCGTTGACCCCACCGCACATCGCCTTGATGGCCCGCCAGAACAGGATCAAAATCTCACCGAGAAAAGTCAGCACGACCACAAAAGGGTTTATTGCCGCTTTAAGCGGGCGAATATCCGCCAGCAAAGCCGCAGGGCCGGTCGGAGCCAGAGAGACAGTTGTTTCATTCGCCATAGCGTTACTTGCGTGCTTAAACCCGGTGGTTACCCGGATGCACCGTGAAATCCACCGTAGTATACTGGTTTTCCCCCGGCAGAGTCAAGCAAAGCCCCGAATGCCGGGCGATTGAAATCGCAGCAGCAAGGGCACGAAGTCCACCTGCGTGGACTTATGAGTTAGTTCCGTTCTGAGTGGATTCCTATTTTTAACCGGCGAAGACCGGTTTTGTGCCCTTGCTGCCGCGCTTTTAATCGCCCGATCTAATCTAGGTATTCTTAGAGTTGGTAGTGCCGGTTGACACAGATACTCCACCGGGTATGTAACTCCGAGTAAGCGGATTGAGAGTGTTATTCGCAGCGCCGGCCACCAACTACGGGCAGGAATTTCGTGCCCTGAAACCGAAAAGTGCCGCCATGTTGACAAATGAAGAAGCATTACAGATATTTAAAGACTCGGGCGCCCTCTTAGAGGGCCACTTTCTGCTGGCCTCGGGCTACCACAGCGCCGTCTACCTGGAGAAGTTCCAGGTGCTGCAGTTCCCGCACTATGTCGAACGGCTCTGCAAGGAGATCGCCGAGCGGTTTGCCGGGGACGAAGTGCAGGTCGTGGTCGGACCGACGACCGGCGGAGTTTTGCTGGCGTATGAGGTGGCCAAGAATTTGGGCGTGCGCGGCATCTTCGCCGAGCGTGGCGACGATGGCAAGGGCCGTGTTCTGCGCCGCGGATTTGAGATCGGTGAAGGCGAGAACGTCCTCCTCGTAGACGATATTCTCACCACCGGCGGCAGCGTTCGTGACACAATGGAAGTCATCGAAGGCTACCAGGGAAACCTCGTTGGCATCGCCGTCCTGGCCGACCGCAGCGGCGGCACGATTGATTTTGGCGTCCCGCTCGAAGCTCTGCTGAGCCTGAATGTCGAAAAGTTCGCCCCCGATGCCCTCCCCGGCTGGCTGGCGGCAATCCCGCTGACGGAGCGCGGAAGCACAAATCATTTGAAAGGCTAATTATGAAACAAAAAGTAATACTTACAGCCACCCTGCTCGGCGGCATACTGATCGGAGCCTGCCTCACAGCCACGCGACTGATGCCAACCGTACACGCCGCCCCGATAACGGCTGCGCCCGCAGTTTCTGCGGCCCCCCTGGCGGAGATGCTGGGCGGAAAAGCCTACCCGCGCACGCTCAAAGCGGAGCAGGTCGACTCAACATTTCATCTGCTGGGACTGGTCGATGCCCAGGGACAATCCAATCTGTACGCCACGCGCGGCGTGACAGTCGCCGTTGGCGGGGAAACGTTTCTGGTCTGCTACAGCGTCGCAACCACTAATTCGCCGACAAGCCCCCCGCAGCCGAAGGCAGGAGCGACGGCAAACCTGGTCTATATCAACCTGCGGGCCGTTCAGGCCGTGGGCGGCATCGTGCCGATTGCGCCGCCGGAGGCGATCGCCCCGGCAGTCCCTTAAGTTCGAGGGACAAAAATTAGAAAGCAAGTTACAGCAGATGAAGCAAATGAAGTTTCTACGCGGCGTCATTCGCCTCGGCCTGGCCGGAGCGCTCGTCGCAGCGGCGGCACTGTCCGCCTCGGCCGAGCACGGCTTGAACATCCCCGCGATGGACACCCGTGTGAAACCATGCGAGGATTTTTTCAAGTACGCGAACGGAAACTGGCTGGACCACGCCGTCATCCCCGCCGACAAGACCGGCGACGGAGTCTGGACCGAGGTTGGTGAACAGAATTTGAGTGTCCTGCATGATGTGGCCGGTGCGGCGGCAGCGGACAAAGCGGAGGCGCGGACCAGCGCGCGCGGAAAAGTCGGAAGCTTCTACCGGAGCGGCATGGACGAGGCGCAGATCGAGAAAGACGGCCTCAAGCCGCTCGCAGCTGAATTCGCCCGCATCGATGCGATCCAGACCGTCCCCGCTCTGGAAGCGGAGATCGGCCATCTGCATCGCCTCTCCGTCCCCGTGGCATTCAGCTTCTCGGTCGGGCAGGATGACAAAAACAGCGCACAGATGATTGCACTGCTCACGCAGGGCGGCCTGGACCTGCCGGAGCGTGGATACTACTTTCGCCCCAATGCGGAAACTCAGGGAATACGGGATGCGTTTTTAGCCCATATGACAACGATGTTTGGCCTCCTTGGGGAGACACCGGTTAAAGCCGGGTTGGACGCGCGGGTGGTCATGGCACTTGAGACACAACTGGCCCTCGCCTCCAAAACGCCGACGGAGCAGCGGGACCCGTTGGCAAACTATCACAAGATGACCCTGCCTGAACTGAAGGCTCTTACTCCGGGCACGGAGTGGCAGCCGTATTTTGCGTCCCTCGGCCTCCCCCGTCCCGGTGGAATGGATGTGACGCAGCCGCAGTTCTTCGCCGCTCTCGGCCCTCTGCTGACCCAGACGCCACTGGCGGACTGGAAAACGTATCTGCGCTGGGGCCTGATCTCCGCCGAAGCCCCCCGCCTGAGCAAGTCTTTTGTGGATGAAGACTTCCACTTCACCCATACCGTGCTTAACGGAGTGCCGAAGAATCAACCGCGCTGGAAACGAGTTGTGGAAGCCGCCGATGTTTCACTGGGCGACGCTCTAGGGCAGCTTTATATCGCGCGTGCCTTCTCGCCGCAGGCGCGGGCGCAGGTGCTCGGGATGGTTCATAATCTCCAGTTTGCGCTTAAAGCACGGATTCAGACGCTGGACTGGATGGCGCCGAACACCAAGATTCAGGCTTTGGCGAAGATGAATACGATGGCAGCGAAAGTCGGCTACCCGGACCACTGGCGGGACTACTCCAAGCTGGATGTGGGCAGCCCGTCGTATGTCACGAACGGAATGCACGCCGACGAATTCGAATTCCAGAGAAATCTCAGCAAGATCGGGAAGCCCGTCGACCGCAGCGAGTGGGGCATGACCCCGCCCACGGTCAATGCCTACTACAGCGACGAGATGAACGACATCAATTTCCCCGCGGGGATTTTGCAGCCGCCCTTTTTCCAGCCGCAGTATGATGATGCCGTCAATTACGGCGATACCGGGGCAACCATCGGCCATGAGATGACCCACGGCTTCGACGACCAGGGGCGTCAGTATGATGCTCAGGGCAATCTGCACGACTGGTGGACTGCCGCTGATGCAAAAAACTTCGACACTCGCGCTCAGGGGATCGTCGACCAGTACTCGGCGTATGAACCGCTGCCAGGGGTTCACATCAACGGCTCTCTCACCCAGGGAGAGAATATTGCCGACATTGGCGGCCTGAAGATCGCCTATCTGGCATTCGAAAAGACATTGCAGGGGAAGCCGCGCGTTAAGATCGACGGTTTCACCCCCGAGCAGCGTTTTTTCATCGCCTACGCCCAGAGCTGGCGGATCAAAGAGCGGCCGGAAGCCGTGAAAGTGTCCCTGCTCTCCGACCCCCATTCGCCCCCGGCATTTCGGGTCAACGGAACCGTCGCCAACCTGCCCGAGTTCCGGCAAGCGTTCGGCTGCCCGCCTGATCCCAAAGCCAGCCCGACGGCGATTTGGTGAGAGAATTATGAGGGTCGTCACCACGCAGAAAAATAAAGCCACGGCTCGGAGCGGAAGCCATGGATTTGGAGGCGGAAGCCATGGATTCGAGGGGAGGCCATGGATTTGGAAGGCAAGCCACGGATTGGAAATCCGAGGCTGAGAAGTGCCCACCGTCGAAGCGACGTTCAGAGTATCACTTACACGCTGTGGAATTAGATCTTCTGTCCCCTGGACAGTGGGCTTTTTCCAGCCTCGGATTTCCAATCCGTGGCTCTTGCCTTACGACCTTGCCTTACAACTTTGCCATTGGCTTCTGTCATGTCCTAGCCTTGCTTGCTGAAAAACCAAACTATGATCGCAGTCGAAAACATCTCTAAAAAATACAGTGGCCAGACGGCGCTTGCGCCGACGACCCTCACGCTCGCCTCCGGCCAGACCACCGTGCTGATCGGCCCCAGCGGCTGCGGCAAGTCGACTTTGCTGCGCCTGCTGATTGGCTTGATCCAGCCCGATAGTGGCACAGTGACAATCGACGGGGAGGGGCTAACCGCGCAGACTGTGGAAAAGCAGCGACACAAGGTGGGCTATGTCATTCAGGAGGGCGGCTTGTTCCCACACCTGACGGCAATGCAGAACATCGCCCTGCTGGCCCGCTTTTTAGGCCGCTCCGAAAGCAGTGTCCAGCAGCGTATCGAGGAGCTTTCCCGCCTGGTCCAGCTTCCCGCGGATGCGTTGTCACGCTATCCCAGCGGCCTCTCGGGCGGTCAGCGGCAGCGGGTCGGCCTAATGCGTGCCCTCATGCTCGACCCACCCCTTCTCCTGCTCGATGAACCGCTGGGAGCCCTGGACCCGATCACTCGCAGCGAGCTGCAGTCAGAGCTGAAAGAGATATTCGCTCGCCTGGAAAAAACCGTCGTGCTGGTCACGCACGACATGGGTGAGGCGGCCTATTTCGGCGACACCATCGCCCTGATGCGGGGGGGCGCAATCATCCAAACTGGCACGCTGGAGGACCTGCTGCAGCGGCCCGCCGAAAAGTACGTCACGGATTTCATCCGCGCCCAGCGTTCGCCGCTGCCGCCGATGCCGGAGGCGCAGGGACTATGAGTAAGCT
>JANXMY010000077.1 GCA_025354405.1 Armatimonadota bacterium | reverse complement strand
CAACTATCAGCAGTCTTAATATTCACTCAGGAGACACATCATAGCCGGCTATTATATTAACATCAACGTGAAATCCCCCGACGCCGCCGCGGTGCGTACGGCGGCGATGGCGCTCTTCGCCGGCAAAGGCTTTTCGCTGCTTAGCGATGAGGCAGCCTCGGTAGTAGTGGAGAACGAAGATAAGCTCCCAAATGGGGACGACTGGTATGGGGTCATCGTCAGCGGAGCGACGAAACATGGGTGGGTTTCCGTCTATGTAGACGATTGGGCGGACAGCGGATTGCTGGCGAAAGGTCTCTCGGCGGCACTTTCCGCCCCGGTACTGGAAGTCTGGGTGGCCGAGGATATTCACTGGGGCTACACCTACTACGAAAACGGCTTGGTGCTGGACCGCTTCGCCGACGACCCGGCTCAGGTCATTGAGACCCCCGAGGAAGCCGCCCTGTATGTCGGTCAGGCCGACGTCTTAACACCCATTCTTCGATCCCCGCAGGCCTTTCAGCAGATACTTCGCGAGGCACAGGCAAAGGCGGGCCAGTTCGCCGGGGAGCCACTGGACGGCGTCGCACAGGCCGTTGGGCTGCCGTTTGAGCACCTGTTTACAGGCTACGATTACTTCTTTGACGACGACCCCGAAGACTACGCGGACGACCTGGAGCAGTGGCCGGAATTTCGGCATCTGGCGTTTCAGACGCCACCGGGCCGGGAGACATTGGCCGAGTGAGCGAGACCAAAACGTTGCGGCACCGAAAGCGTCAGCTCGGCCAGTTTTTAACGCCGCCGGAGACAGCCCGGCGGCTGGTATCGGACTTCGAGTTCACCGTCTCCGACCGAGTGTTGGAGCCAAGCCTGGGCTGCGGTGCGTTTATCCTGCCGCTCATCGAGAAGTTTCTGCCCCTTTACAACGGCCCCATTCCCCAGCGCCTGGACCAAATACTAACCCAAAATCTCTACGGCGTGGAGATCGACGGCGAGCTGCTGGAAGCATGCCTGGCGAGTATTGAGAAACGGTGGGGGTATCGCCCGGCGCGGCACAACTTCGTCTTGGCCGACTTCTTTTTGACCACCTTTCCCCTCCCCTTCGATTATGTACTGGGCAACCCGCCCTTCGGCGGCACGATCGATCCGGCAATTCAGGATAAGCTCGATCGGGAGCTAGGTCGGCGCAATGGTCTGAAGATCAAGAAAGAGACCTATGCGTTTTTCCTGGTCAAGTCCCTGGACCTGCTCAAACCGGGGGGCCGCCTGCGCTTTATTTGCAGCGACACGTTCCTGACCATCAATACCATGCAGGGCCTGCGGCGGCTGCTGCTGGACACCGGAGCGGCGAGTATCGAGCGGCTGGAGGTGTTTTCAGACGAAACGAAGTACGCCATGGTCGTGCTGGACTTCGCCAAAACAGGGCCGGCAGCCTCTGTCATGGTGGATGGGAAGACTATCCCGCGAGAGCAAATCGCCCTCACGGGCAACCATTCCTGGCAGATTTCAGACCAGTACGCACCCTATTTCGCCGGGCCGAAGCTGGGGGATTTTCTTGTTGCGACCAGCGGCATGACGGTCGGGGCGAATGCGCTGTTCGTGCGCCCCATCGTCGACGGCAAGCTAGTCGAGCCGTACGAATTCAGCTATTTTCAGGAGCCAATCACGCTGAAACGGGAGATTGAGCGGGCACGTCTGGGCCTCATCGCCCCCCGAAAACGGGCGGAGATTGTCCAGCAGGAATGCCTGGGGGAGACGCGGCGCAATATCCGTGTCGCTTCGCGCCGCGAACCGATGGAGATCACCCTCCCGCACCCTGATTACTGTGATTACAACAAAGCCTCGCGCGCCCTGATCTCGACGCCCCCCACCCACGCGATCTTCTGGAAAGACGCGGGCGATGCTGTGCTGACGTTTAAGAGAAACGGCAACTGGTACTTGTACGGGGTCGGCGGGCAGAAGTTTTTTGGCCGGGAAGGCCTGACCTGGCAATTAATCTCCCAGACTTTGAACGTGCGGCACCTGCCACCAGGCTGCATACTGGACAGCGGGGCACCGTGTGCCTTTCTGCGGGAGGGTGTTCCGCCAGACGAGCTGGATTTCATCTTGGGCTGGACCCTTTCGCCACTCTGCTTGAGGCTGCTGAAAGACGTGATCAACCACACCAAGAATATTCAGGGGAAAGACTTCGAACGTCTGCCATACCCGTTCTGGGTGTCGGTGAAAGTGAAAACAGAAGTGATAAGCCGAGTGAAAGCGATTCTGGGGGAAGCACAGGCGGGCCGGGTATTCGGATGGGGCGACGCCGAGGTGCTGGCCGTCGGAGAGATGTTCGAGCGGATTGGGTGATCAGGCAGGTGAAAAACTGCTTCGATTCTGCTCTAACTCGCTACAGCTTCCGCCGCATCAAAAAGTGCGGGATGCCTGCATCGTCGAATTCTTCACCCTCCGCGACATATCCCAGGCGGGCGTAAAATGGGACGGCATAGGTCTGTGCATCCAGCACGGACTCTGTGAATCCGCGATGCTTTGCTTCCTCGATGACCGCCTGCATCAGGAGCAGGCCCAGACCTCGGCCACGGGCTTCTTTCAGGACGGCGACCCGGCCTATTTTCGCCAGGCCGTGCTTGTCCACCAGCCGGGCAGTGGCGAGAGGCGTTTCCCCGTCACGCAGCAGAAAGTGGGTGGCGACGGCGTCATATTCGTCCATCTCCAGCTCCAGCGGGACTTCCTGCTCCTCGACGAAGACAATCGTTCGAATGCGAAAGCACTGATCAAATCCTTCTGGCGACTCCACGATTTTGATTGAGATGGACATAACTGTTTAGTCTATAAAGCGGAACTTCAGAAGTGCCCAGGCGGCATCGACCGCGTCGCGCCAGCCAATCTTCTTACCCTGAGCTTCCGTGCGCGGCTGGTAATGGATCGGCAGCTCGTAGATCTTGTAACCGCGCTTGACCGCTTTGGCCGTCACTTCCGGACAGAAATCGAATTTGGCGCAGCGCAGGGGAAGCGACTCCAGTACGGAACGGCGAAACATCTTGTAGCAGGTCGCCTCATCGGTAATCCGCGTGCCAAATAGAAGATTAGTCAGAAGGGGCAGCAGGCGGCGAGCGTAATAGAACTTATCGTGCGGGCCTTCCTCGTTGAGGAGTGATGCAGCGCGGGAAAGACGCGTCCCATAAACAATCGCCGCCCCGGAGTCGATGCAGGCCAGCATGGGCACAAAGTCGCGCGGGTCGTATTCACAGTCGGCATCCTGGATCACCACCACGTCACCCGTTGCCTGAGCCAGCGCCAGACGGATTGCCGCCCCCTTGCCGGCATTTTGGGGGGCGTAGACGATCTTCAGGTGCGGGTCATGGACCATTTCCAGTGCTCGAAGCCGCCGCCGCGTGTCGTCGGTGGAGCCGTCGTCCACGACGATCAGCTCCAGAGGTATCGGCAAAGCGAGGACGGATGCAATGATTTTCTCGACCGTCTCTTCTTCGTTATAGACGGGCATGAGTACGGAGAGGCGGGGGGTCATGATTGTTCCTATGCCGCCTATTATACCAGAATCTCCTCGGCATACGAGTATGCCTGCTTGACAATGGAACGGCAGCACCCTATAATACGTTAGAGGTACTATGGCGATAACTAGCACACAAAAACGATCTGGTTCGCGGCGGCCGGCGACACCACCCAGGCGAAAGCGATCTCCGTTCTGGTCGCGCGTCAAAGCATTCTTCCAGCTTACCACGTTTTTCACCTGCCTCGCGATTGTCACGCTGATCGTCTGGCTTGTGCTGCGCCTGGAACAAGCTCCGCGTACGATTGATCTCAACACGACTCCGCTGGGAATTACTTATGTTTACTCTTCAGACGGAATGAAGCTGGCTGAGTTTTTCCGGGAACGGCGCAAAGTCGTTTCGATTGACGATATGCCTAAATATCTTCAGGATGCCACCGTCGCATTCGAGGACAAACGTTTTTACACCCACTCCGGGGTCGACTTTCGCGGTATTCTCCGCGCCCTTTCCAGCAACATCTCCCATGGCGACCTCAAAGGCGAGGGCGGCAGCACGATTACTCAGCAGCTTGCCCGGAATATGGGGATCGAGGGGCTGGACCGCCGGAAGTCGGTTGGACGAAAGTTCAACGAGTGGATCGTCGCGCACCAGATCGAAAACAGTTACAGCAAGTCGGAAATCCTGGCGATGTACCTGAATCAGGTAAATTACGGCAGCGGGGCGTACGGCGTGGAAGCTGCCGCAGAAGTTTACTTCAACAAGCATGTCAAGCAGCTCGATCTCGCTCAGTGTGCTCTCCTGGCGGGCCTGCCGAACCGCCCCACGGAATATACGCCCTACAAAGACATGGACGCTGCAAAGGGCCAGCGCAAACGCGTGCTGGAGCAGATGCTGGACCAGAAAAAGATCACGCCGGAACAGTTCCAGGTGGCCGTTGTCGAGCCGATCAAGCTGGCTGGAATGAAGGCCCCGACCCAGGGCACGCAGATCGACCATGCACCATATTTCGTCAACTATGTCACAGACCAGATTCGGCGCAAATATGGCAATGACCGCCTCTTTGAGGGAAATCTCAAAATCTATACCACATTGAACTGGCAGATGCAGCAAGCCGCCGAGGAGGAGCTGGTACGCGGTATCCATGAGGCGAATGGCTACGGTGCGACCCAGGGAGCCCTGGTCTGCCTGGACCCGAAGACCGGCGAGATCAAAGCCATGGTTGGCGGAGTGGATTACAAGAAAAACCAGATTAACTACGCGACACATGGCCGTCAGCCTGGCTCGTCGTTCAAAGCCGTGGTCTACGCGGCGGCGATCAATGACGGCTCGGTGAAAGAGACGACACGGGTTTACGATGCCCCGGTGACTTACGGCACCTGGACGCCTCATGACGACACGGCTTATTCCTACAACCATGTCGATCTGCGGACCGCTATGGCCTTTTCGATCAATGTCCCCGCCGTGCGCGTCCTTCACCTGATCGGGCCGCAGACCGCAATTCGCTACGCCCGCATGATGGGTGTCCGTCCCAGCACGGCCCTGGATCCGGTGCTTTCGCTCGCACTCGGCTCCAGCCCGGTCTCTCCACTGGAGATGGCGAGTGTCTATTCGACATTCCCCGCCGGGGGCAACCACCCGGAACCCTCTGCCTGGACCCGGCTGGCCGATGCCCAGGACAATGTGATTGAGGACGTCCCCCCGGCCATCGAGACCCATGTGCTGCAAAAAGAGACTGTGACTCAGCTCGACGATATGCTGCGCGCAGTCGTCACCGAGGATGGCGGCACGGGCCGCATGGTCGCGCAGTACATTCCGGAAGCACGCGGCAAGACGGGGACGACGCAGGAGCACAAAGACGTCTGGTTCGTCGGGTATACGTCGAACCTCGTTACCGCCGTCTGGGCCGGCCATCCGGTTGTCAAGACGAAAACTCAGAAGGCGAACTACGGCCAGCCTATGAAGTCCAATGCCTTCGGCGGAACTGTCTGCGCCCCGATCTGGGGCCGGTTCATGGCCAGGGCCCAGCCGATCTTCCAGACAGCCATCGCCAAAGAGGCCGCCCAGGAAGCCAAAGCGAAAGCCAAGCTCGCCCCCGTCCTGAAACCCGCGGCGACCATCGACACCTCGGAGAGCTCCAGCGACGCAGCGGCCGCCCCCCATTCGCATGAGCGCCGCCGCCCCGATCCGCCCCATGATAACGGTGATGGCACCGTGACAGTCAACGTCGACGACACCAGCGGCCTGCTCGCCCCCGAAGGCGCGACCGCCTCCCATCCCGAGACGTTCAGCTCGGGAGTGGAGCCATCAACCCTCTCGCCGCAGTATACGAATTCTCCCAGCGATGGCAGCAGCACGGATAGCGGCCCTTCGATCGGCAGCGCAGACAGAGCACCCGCGTCCGATACGCAGCCCAACCCGCGCCATCGCCGCCATGCTTCCCGTGACACTATTACCCTGATGATCAACCCCGAAGACGGCATGCTGGCAACTAAATGGTGCCCGCAGCAGGCCGCGCAGACATTCACGCGCGGGGAAGAGCCGCACCGCTACAGCACCATGTATTCGGCTCCGCCGGGAGAGCAGTAAGCCAAAAGGCGCACGGTGAACTGGTCAGCAGCTTTTGCGATGCCAACAAGCGAACCTGGGAGTTATGGCAATTCAGGGCAGTCAGACCCGGCAGTTCAGAGGGCGGGGGCAAGCCCCGTCTCTGCGGATCAGCCAATCCCAGTCACGAAGTGACTTTCTCCGGGTAGACCGGCATTTTAATGCCGGGTATCAATGCCGGGTAAGATCTGCCCTGAATTACGCAGCAGTGCCACTTAGGATTGAAAATGGTCGCACTTATATGGGTTGTTCCCAGCCGTCGTAGTGATGGTGGGCTTTTCCACTCGCTAACTTCTGCTATAATACAGCATGATCCGTACTACCCCACCCCCCTTGCGCCGCTCCGAGAGAGCAAATCAGCCCCCGCAGTCACGGCGGCAGGAGCAGCGGACGGCTTCCCTGCGGGCGCTTGGCTTTGGCGTCGTCATTGGGCTGCTGTTTCTGGCCCTGCTGGCCCGACTCTGGTATCTGCAGGTGGTGCATGGCGACGATTTCCGCGATGCCGCGCTGGCCAATCAGTCGCGCCACGTCCGCACCGCTGCACCGCGCGGGGTGATCACCGACCGGCATGGCGTTCTGCTGGCTGCGAATCGGCCCCGGCTGGCACTGTATGCGACACCGGATGTGGCGAAAGATCCGCTGGTGCTGGCGCGATTGAGTGTGCTGCTGGAAATTCCCGCCGACGAGATCCGTCAGACGATTTTGGAGACGCAGCAAAATCCCTATGACCCCGTGCGCATTGCCCTGGATGTTCCGATGAGGATGGTGACGCAGATCGAGGAGAACAAGCCGTTTTTGCCCGGGGTCAGCACCCAGCCGGAACCCGTACGCTGGTATCCCCGCGGGTCGCTGGCGGCACATCTGCTGGGGACGATGGGGCGGATCAATGACGCGGAGTGGCGGTCGAAGAAAGCAGCCGGATACAGCAGCGATGATTTCCTGGGCAAAACCGGGATCGAGTCGGCGTTTGAGCCGTACCTGCGCGGCAAACCCGGCGGCACCGATGTCCAGATCGATGCCCACGGGCGGATGGTGCGCACTCTGAGTGCCGCTGATCCAGCTCCCGGCGGAACGGTGGCTCTGACGGTGGACGCCGGGGTACAGGCCGCAGCCGAGCGCGTCTTTAAAGAGCATGGCTTTGTGGGAGCGGCGGTGGCCATCAACCCGCAAACCGGGGCCGTCCTCGCAATGGCCTCCGCTCCAACGTTCGATCCGGATCAATTCGCCAAGGGGATCACTGCGGCAAACTGGAAGCCGCTGCACGACAGCCCCGCCCACCCCCTGATCAACCGCACCCTGGATGCCATGTATCCCCCCGGCTCGACCTTCAAACCGGTCGTAGCCTGTGCAGGCCTGGAGACGGGGGCGATTACCACGGGCAGCAGTGTCTACTGCCCGGGATCGTATCATTTGGGCCGCGCCCGCTTCGGCTGCTGGACCCGGCACAATGAGACGGGCTTCGTCAAAGCCATTGCCCAGTCCTGTGACGTATTTTTCTATGTCGCCGGTCAGAAGATCGGGCCGGATCGTCTCTCTTACTACTCCAAGCAATTTGGACTGGCTGAAAAGACCGGAATCGATCTTGACGGGGAAGATATCGGCTCTATCCCCTCTCCTTCCTGGAAGGCCAAACATTTTCGGCGGCTGGCCCCCCAGTATTCTCACTGGTTTGGCGGAGATACCCTCCATATGTCGATCGGGCAGGGAGATGTGCTGACAACGCCGCTGCAAATGGCCCGAGTCGCGGCGACGCTGGCAAATGGCGGCAAAGTATTGCAGCCCTATACGGTCGAGAGAATTACCGACGGCACGACGGCGCACCTGCTTTATCGCGGCACCCCGAAGCTGGTTCATCAGGTTCCGATCAGCCCGCTCAATATGGAGGCAGTGCGCTCAGCGATGCGGGCCACAGTCACAAATGGCACGGGCAAAGTGGTCAATTTCCCGGGGATCGCCGTCGCGGCGAAGACCGGCTCAGCACAGACGCATGGCTCGGCCAAGACACATGGCCTGTTTATCTGCTTTGCTCCCTATGACCATCCGACCATCGCGATCGCGGCAATTGTCGAGCACGGCGGGCACGGCGGAGACACGGCGGGAAAGGTCGCCCGGGCGATGCTGCTGGCCTATTTCCACCTCAAAGATACCGGGGGAACATCGGCTCGGAGCGATTAGTTTTTTAATTATGTTCAGAATTAGGTCAAATATAAGACTTGGCATGAATTTTGATAGGGACAGTAATATCGCGCGCCGTGAACTCACCATTCAAGAAACATTGCAACTCCTCTTATGTTAAGCTCAAGTAAACCCAATCCGTTTAAGGCACTTCAGAAATCTGCTGCTCTCTCCTGGAAGAATTTCAGACGCAGCGTCAGCCGCAGTCACCAGGAAAATGTCAAAGACATTCATTCTTTGAGGCAGGAGCAGACACGAAATTTCCGGTGGCAAGTCCGGAATTTGTTCGTGACCTATCAAGCGACCCTCTGGCGCCGGATCGCGCTGGTCATGGGTGCCATTACGGCAGCGGCACTGGCGGGCATGGCCCTGATGTATTTTCGCTTCACTCCGGCTCGTCCACTAGTCACGGTAGGAAGGCATGTCATCCAGCGGCGGGAGTTTCAGGAGAAGCTGGAAGGAGTCGCCGGACAGGCAGTGCTGACGAAAATCGTTTTTGCGGATCTGGTGCGCCAGGCCGCCATCAAAGCTGGGGAGATGCCCACGGCCTCACAGGTCGATGCCCGCCTCGCCGATATGCAGCGGCATGGCCAGACACTGCCGACAGGGGAAACCTTATCGACGCTTCGCGAAGATACGGTCCTCGATATGGCAATGGAAAACCTGCGGATTGCCGGAATCATAGTCACTCCGGCTGAGATCGCTCAGATCTATTCGAGGAACAAAGCCCAGCTCACTGAACCTGCCCAGGTGCAGTCGATTCTGGTCGTTGCTCCCAGCAGCTTCGAGGCGCAGAACGCCACAAACCTCCTATCTCAGGGAAAAACCGCCGCTCAGATCGCCACCGTGCCGGAGATGCATGTGGACGGTGAAAACAACTTCCATATCAATCTCGCTTCCCTGCCCCTGCCTCTGCACAAGAAGATTGTTCAGACGGCACTCGAGATGTCGTCTGGCCAGATCACTTCGGTGCCGGTTGGAACGGGATTTCTGGTGATCAAGTGCCTGCATAAAAACCCCGCACACCTGCCCTCCCTGCCGGAGATTCAGGAAAAGCTGACCCGGGCAGTGAAGCTGCAAAAAGCGCCCGCCACGAGTGTTGAAATGGCAAAACTTTACAAAGCCAACAAGCCGAGCTTCGATATGGACCGTTACGCCGCCTATTTCTCCGGCATTGACCGTGCCGAAGTGGCCGCCCCCGCGGGAGCGCCGAAAGCAAATGCCGCACCGTAGCTGAAAGTCGCTCTGATGACCCCATTCCTGGAACGAGACAGTCCAAAGAACACCTTCCCCGCCGCCAAATGCTGGGACGCAGCCACAATTTTGCTGCTAACGGCGGGGCTTGGCCTGCTGCTGGCACTCTCCTGGCCGATGCCAATTCACCTGTACCGCGAGTACATGGCCTTTGAATCGTATTATGCCTACGGACCGGTTATTCCTTTTCTCGTGGGCTTCATGCTCTGGCACCGCCGCGCTGCCCTGCAGCAGGCGGTGCGACGGCCCTGCTGGGCCGCACTGGCAGTTCTGGCGCCCGCCGTGGCACTGCTGATCTGGTCCAGCGGGCAGGAGCTGGCCTGGGTCATGGACAATACGTTTCTCGTTTGCGTCTGGAGCGGACTCTGGCTGGTACTCGGAACACAGTGGCTGCGCGCCGCCGCCTTCCCACTCGCATTTCTGCTCTGGATGGCTCCCTTGCCCGGACCGCTGCTGAATGACGCCACTTACGGCAGCCAGCATTTTTGCACGCAGGCTGCCGCGTTAATGCTGCATCTCTTTGGTTTTCATAATGTCGTCACCGGCAGTATTATCCAGCTCGACAACTTTGCGCTCTTTGTGGACGTTCCCTGCTCGGGCCTGAAGAATCTGCTGTCCCTGATGATGATCAGCGCGGCATTTGCCTACCTTCTGGATGGCCCGCCCGCAAAGCGTATCGTCTTATTTTTGTTCAGCGTGCCGCTCAGTATCGCGGTGAATGTCACGCGTCTCACACTGCTGGGCGTGGTCGGCGAATGCTTTGGAACGCATGCCGCCCATGTGTTTCACGACTGGGATGGTCTGCTCAGCCTGTTGCTGGGCGTGACCGCATTGTTTTGGTTTGCTCGGAGGATTGGATGTCGAACGTTCGCCGGGTGGCCGTTGTTCTAGTGCTTGCGCTGGTCGCCGCACTTGCCGTCAAAATGCATTGGAGGCCTTACCAGAGTGCTGTCGTGCCTCTGAAAGAGGCGGATGTCCCACTGACGGTCGCCGGATATACCGCCCCGCCCGACGGCGCGTGGAACCATGCGCAGGAGGCCGATGCCGAGAAGCTTATTCAGCAGTCGCAGGTCGTCGCCCGTGTCTACCGAAGTGAAGGGGATGAGATCAACTTCCTGCTGGTCAGCGGCAGCGGGCGCACTGCCCTGCACGACCCCCGCCTCTGCCTGACAGGCTCCGGCTGGCGGCTTTCCGATGCCCACACGGAGCCTCTGCCGGGCACACCCATCGTCATGCAGCAGAATGAAGCGGCGACAGTCTCCGCGCTGCCGGATACGTCTCTGACCTATTTTTACATCGTCAAAGGCCGCGCGATCAGCAGTCCGACGGAGATCCGCGTCGCCCTCCTCGGCAGCTCCCTGCTGGGCCGTGACAGTGCCCCCGTCTACTTCTTCCGCTTCATTCAGCCCATCAATCCAGATCCGGCTCAGGCCAAACGCAATCGCGCGCATATGCTTTCGTTCGCCGCCGAGATGTGGCGGCGAATGCAGCCCAAGCTGCGCTCCGCCTAGCGAATGAATTTATGCGTCAGCGATGTCCAGTGCACGCGCAGCAGAGCAGAGTAAGCCCGCCGAGAAATCGTCGACGGCTCCGACTCCTGAAACGCCTCGAAGTAATAGTGCGTAATCAGCCAGCGCGAAGTCGGGATGACGATGCGCCAGAGTGCATTTATTCGAGCCGCCGGAGTTTCCAGAAAGAGCAGCAGCAGGGGAAGCCGAAGCTGCTCCGACTGCGCCTCATCATGAACGCGAGCCATCGTCAGCCGCTGAAGCAGGCCGCGCCCGAAGCGCGGGGCAAGTTCGTCCAAGACCATCTCCGGAACCGCCGTCCCCAGAAACTGACGCGCCGCATACAGCCCCGCGAAACACGCAGCCTTTGCCCGTGCCCGCTTCGCAATCGCAGCCAGCAGCAGCCAGTCCGTCCTATCGACCAGGCAGATCTGGTGAATATCGCGCAGCGACGCCGGAGCAGCCAGCGTATGACACGCCAGATGCAGGCAGAGATGCAGCAGCTGATCCTCGACACCCAGCACCCATGCCTCTTCGCCCGCCAGCTTCACTGAACGCGCCCGCTGCCAAACTCCTTCATCATCAAAGCGAATGACCTTGAAAAAGAGTGGGTTGTTGATCAGCTCCGTGTGCAGCTCGATCACGACTGCTCCGCGCTCCGTATGCTTGAAAAAGTTTGTTTGGCAGTAGCGCCCCGCGGTCAGCTCCTCCCACTGCTGAAGATCCGGAGCATACCCCAGGCTTTCCAGCAGGGCCCGGGCCCGGACGATATCCGACTGCCGTACTAGAATGTCCAGATCTCCAAATCGGCGCAGGCTGAGGCGGGGATAGACCGTCTCCGCCAGAGCCGCCCCTTTAAGCACCAGCAAATCCAGGGCTTCAGAGCGGCAGGCTTGCAGCAGCTCGGCGAGGTGGGGACGAAAAAACGCAAACTGAACCAGTGCTTTGATTTCATCTTCAGAGGAGGTTGGTATCATAGGTATCAGAGTCACTTGAGATAGCAAAAGCCCCCCTGCACCCAGATACGGTGCAGGGGGGCTTTTGCGGCGGCGGCTAAATGCGCCCGGCACGGTCCGTGCATTTCCCGTTGATCGGAAAGAGGCCGGGGCAGCAGGGATGGGCCGGGTAGTCATAAGCAAACCCGCGTTTGCGGCAGCTCACCGACATGGCCATGGCCGGGGTCGGTGCGACAATACTTTGAACGACCGGCAGCAGCAGGGTCATGCCTCCGACCAGAGCCGCTTTTTTCAGCATTTGACGCCGTGCAGCATTTTTCACGTCTTCCGGGCGGACTAGGGCACCTTCTAGAAGCCGCTCTTTGTCCAATCGATCCAGGGCAAGCCAGACGATTTCGTCCGTCACCGGTGTTTTCAACTCGGCCTGTAGGACAGCGGCCAAGTCGGCGACCGTGCTCTGCCCATCGCAGTGCTTCCAGACGAGAGCCGCTGTGTGATTGAGCCGATGGACGTGGTTACGTTTTTCATCGTAAACGACAGTTTCATCGCCAAGTTCCTGGACTACAAGATTTTCATGTCGTGCTTTTGGTGTCATAGTATGAGTCCTCTATCGGTTTCCTGCCGACTAAACTTGAACCGGAGCAGTCTGCGTTGACTTGCGTTTGCGGGAGACTAAGAGTAGGCCGCCCAAAAACAGTGTTCCCAAACCGAACCCTGTCATCGTGGATGCTTCCGGAACGGGATCACCGACGGTCAGAGGACCAGAGTAAAAATCGTTAGAGTTAATATGTGAATTGGGATCGTTCAGCGGCAGAGCCGATGAGTAACTTCTGATAATGATGTAACTGATGTCCGCCATTGTCGAGGCAGCACCGAGAAAAAGAGACTTGCCGTTACCAGGATGCGTACTGTCGTTGAGGTTATCAATGACTGCAGTTTGGAACGAACAGGGCGCGCTTCCATTATTGGCGTCCGAGCAGGGAGTACCCGTAGACAGCAACGTATTAGAAATATTATAAGCGGAAACCGTAAATTGTTCGTAGTCTGATGCTGCATCCTGCGATTTGATGCCGAATGCACCGACCGGGGTACTGAACTGAATTTTCAAGGGGCCGGTGGGGCTAGAGGCCGGATTGTTGGGGTCAAACGTATCAATAAGATGTGTGTCCAGTGGGAAATCGAAAGCATTCCCAGTACTCCCTACCTGGTTGCGGAAACCTTCAAAAGCACTCGCTCCGGTCGGGTCTGCGCCAAATGGATCCACAGTTGCAATAAAAGTCGCCGTGTTAGTACCTACTGTTACAGGGTAGGGAGAAGCAAATGTCCCGTCAGAACCACTCCCCAGCGTGTATGGTGCGGTCGTCATACCATTCGTCAGCAATGCTGAAGAGCCAGTGGTCGGATTGTATGCCGTTAGCCCCGCGTGCGCCGCCGTCCCGCTCAGAGCGGCCAGCGAACCCAAGGCGACACTCGCCCGCAGGGAAATAGTAAGCGCGTTTTTGTGTTTGTGATGAAACATAATGGGCCTTTTCTCACTTTTGAAACAAATATTGACTGATTGGATCGATAACTACTGT
>JANXMY010000132.1 GCA_025354405.1 Armatimonadota bacterium | reverse complement strand
GCGCGGGGATCGGGAAGTCGTGGATGGCTACACGGAAATTGGCACTCTGGCGCGCCGTGGCAAGCGTGCCCTGCTTTCCGGCGACTGGGACACTCTAGCATCCCTGATGAACCGTAACCACGCGATTGTGCGCGGCCTCGGTGGCAGCGGGGAAGCAAACGAAAAATTGATTGCGGCTGCACTCGCCGGGGGAGCTTCCGGGGCGAAGCTGGCGGGGGCCGGAGGCGGGGGAACGGTCTTAGTCCTGACTCATGACCGAGCCCGCACCGTGGCCGCGCTAGAGGCCGCCGGGGCCGAAGCGATATTATTCCCTGAGCCAATGCCCGGGCTGACGATAGAGCGGTAACCCCTCCTCAGACCAAAACCGGGTACAATTCCGGTATGGAATATCCACTTTCTCTCCATCGCTCCCGCCGTCTGCGCGGCACTCCCACTCTGCGCGGAATGGTCCGCGAAACTGCACTCTCCATCTCCGATTTCATTGATCCTCTGTTTGTCATTACCGGCGCGGGCCGGGACCGACGTCCGATTTCCACTATGCCAGGGGTCGCGCAGCTGACAGTGGAAGCTTTGCGTGAGGAAGCCGGGCGCATTGCCGCACTCGGAATCCCTGCCGTGATGCTGTTTGGACTGCCGGAAAGCAAAGACGAAAAGGCAAGCGGGGCCTATGCCGACGATGGCATTATACAGCTGGCGGTTCGGGCGCTTAAAGCCGACAATCCTGACCTTCTGGTCTTTACCGATGTTTGTTTGTGCGAATATATGTCGCATGGGCACTGCGGGATAGTTGAGGGAGATCGGATCTTGAACGATCCCAGTCTCGATCTGCTGGCCCGCACGGCGGTCTCCCACGCTGCTGCCGGGGCGGACGTGGTCGCACCATCCGATATGATGGACGGGCGGGTGGCGGCGATCCGCCATGCCCTCGACTCACAGGGCTTCTCGGACACGCCGCTGCTGTCCTATGCGGTCAAGTATGCTTCGGCGATGTACGGTCCGTTTCGCGAAGCCGCTGATAGTGCTCCCGCATTCGGCGATCGACGCACCTACCAGATGGATCCGGCGAACCGTCGCGAAGCATTTAAAGAGCTGGAACAGGATATTGCCGAAGGGGCGGACATGGTTATGGTCAAGCCCGCACTGCCCTATCTGGACATCATTCGCGACGTCCGAGAGCGAACCCATCTCCCGGTCGCAGCTTACAACGTTTCTGGGGAGTATGCAATGGTGAAGGCCGCGGCAGCCAACGGCTGGCTGGATGAGCGAGCTTCGGTGCTGGAGATCCTGACTTCTATCAAGCGGGCGGGGGCGGATATCATTTTGACTTATCACGCCAAAGATGCCGCGCGGTGGCTGGCCGAAAGATAAATGGCTGGGCGAAAAACAACTACGATTTTGGCAGCGTGAAACTGAACACGCTGCCTTTGTTGTATTCGCTTTCCACCTTGACGGTTCCGCCGTGGTTCTCGACGATGTGCTTGACAATACTCAGGCCCAGGCCGGTGCCGCCGGAGGCGCGGCTGCGGGCTTTGTCGGCGCGGTAGAAACGTTCGAAGAGGCGTGGGATATCGTGGGTTAAGATGCCGATCCCCGTGTCCGCGATGGAAATGGTGACCGTCTCCGCCGTCTCCAGCGCACTAAACGTCACGACGCCGCCGCGCGGCGAATAGGCGATCGCATTATCCAGCAGGTTCACGAGTACCTGCGCCATTTCGTCACGATCTGCGGAAACATCCAGAGAAGTGCGGATGGAGTTAGCGAGGGTGATGTCCGCCTTCTCGGCCTGAGCCGAGAGGCGAGTGACGACATCGCTGACCAGTGACGCCAGATCGACCGGGCGCTTCTCGATGCCGAGGGCTTCCACCCGCGAGAGATCTAACAAGTCGGAGGATAGTCGTACCAGGCGGTCGGACTCACGCATGATGGTCTGCAAAAAGCGTGGAGCCACCGCTTCGTCCAGACGCGCTCCTTCGAGGAGAGTTTCGGCCATCGCTTTGATGGAAGTCAGTGGTGTCCGCAGCTCGTGAGAGACATTCGCCACGAAGTCGCGGCGGACACGCTCCAAACGGCGCAGTTCGGTCAGCTCGCGCAGCACCAGCAGATATTCTTCACCGTCGGCTACGGGCATGATGCGGGCATGCAGTGTGCGGGGGGAGGGCTGGCTGAGCGTCACTTCGCGTTCGACACTGACTCGGCGGCGGACTGCCGAGCGATAGAGTTCATCGAGATCACTGCTGAGTGTCTGCGCAAGCAGCGTGCCCCGCGGTGCGATAGGCCCGAAAAGTGCAGACGCTACCGAGTTCGCGACGAGAATAGAGCCTTCGGCATCCACCAATAAGACCACATCATCCGTGGTTTCAAGTATCGCTTGCCAGCGGCGTGAGTCCACTAAAGGCGCAGAGGCCGCTCTGACTTCTTCACTTTCGGTAGGAATAGATTTAGTCCAGGGAAAAAAGCTCAACTCGTATCGCTTTCGTTTAGCCCTTAAATTTGTAGCCGATTCCGCGAACTGTCAGCAGCATTTCGGGGCGGGAGGGGGCTGGCTCCAGCTTTTCGCGCAGCCAGCGAACATGGACATCCACGGTGCGGTCATCCACATAGCTGTCTTCGCCCCAGATGCGCGACAGGATTGTCTGCCTGTCAAATACGCGTCCCCGGTGCGAGGTGAGCAGTGTCAGCAGGTCAAATTCTTTTCGAGACAGCATGACTGGAACTCCGTCTTTACAGACTTCGCGCCGATCGGCATTCATCTCCAGATTTTCAAACGTGAGGGTAGGGGATTTCTTCGGTAAAGCGAAAGCGTCTTCCTTGGTCTCGGCAGCGGATTGACTGCGGCGGAGGAGGGAGTGAACTCGGGCCATCAGCTCACGCATCGAGAAAGGCTTGACGACATAATCATCCGCCCCGGCATCAAATCCCAGCAGGCAGTCTGCTTCCGCGGCCCGGGCTGTCAGCAGCAGGACAGGGATGGCTGCATTGTGCTGATGCAGCCGGCGGCATAAATCCAGGCCGCTGCCGGAGGGCAGCATCACATCGAGCAGCACAAGGTCCGGGCGCGTAGACAGAAAGCGGCTCATGCACTCATCTGCATCGCCGGCTGTCTCGACGGCAAAGCCTTGTTTTTTTAGATTGTAAGAAATAGCGTCCACAATTGGCTCTTCATCATCTACTACAAGTATTTTAGGCATAAATTTCTCTCTGTGATGCTGATGCTCATCTCTGCAGTGCTTTCAATTATACCTATATCATCAGAAGAAGTCTATCTCTGCTTGACGGATCGTAGTTTTTGTGTTACACTATTCCATAATAGCCAAATAGACAGGAATTTCGCATGGAAAACAAGATCAAAGACGCCCCCAAAACAAAAGACGCGCTAAAGCAGCTTCAAGCCGACATGCGCCAGCTTCAGGCACTCCTTGCCGAAGGACGTGCTGTCCAGCGGCCCGAAGCTCCCGTCACAGACGACAGCAGCGCGGTCAAAACTCGCAGCGAAGTGGCTGTGCAGTACTCAGTCAGCCTGCCGGCCTCGGAGAATGGCGCAGCTTCCTATAAAACGGGGCCGATCTCGGTGTCATTGCTGCAGACCGAAAATGTCACGGATGAAGCCGCTGCCCTGCTCGGGTATGCGCTCTCCTCCCCGCAGAAAGTCTCCCTGCTGCGTGCTTTGCTGGGCCACGAATCGGAGAGTGCGTCCGCGCTCGGGGCGGCGGCAAATCTTAGCACGGGCAGCCTATATCATCACCTGCGCGACTTGATGCATGCGGGCCTTATTGGCCAATCCGGGCGCAATCGGTACCATGTCACGCCGCGCGGCCAGAAAACTTTGCTGCTGCTGCTGGCTCTGGCGGTGGAGAAGTAGAACTATGAAGAAGACGCTGACATTGACCCTGGAGACTCTCGCGGGCGATATTCCCTGCCTTGTCGCCGCGCCGCTGAATCTGCCGCCTGAGGCCCCGCTAGTATTCGTCCTGCACGGCCTCGGCAGCCGGAAGGAGAAGATGCTGACCGC
>JANXMY010000029.1 GCA_025354405.1 Armatimonadota bacterium | reverse complement strand
GGCGCGGCTCTCCGTCAGCGCACAGTTCTGGGCTTTCAATTCATCCACGGCCTTGCCGCCTGCCCCGGAAACGGCCTGGTAAGTGGCGATTATCACTCGCTTCACGCGCACGGCATCGTGCAGCGGCTTAAGTGCCAGCACAAGCTGGGCAGTAGAGCAGTTCGGGTTTGCGATCACTCCCAGATGGTTCTGAAGCGCGGCGGCGTTGACTTCAGGCACCACCAGCGGAACATCATCGTGCATCCGAAAGTCGGCCCCGTTATCGATCACCACCGCGCCGCGCTTCACGGCCTCGGGGCCAAAGACAACCGCCGCACCTTTTTCGCCCTCAGTTCCGGCGAACAGAGCGATATCGATCCCCTCGAAGGCTTCTGGTGTCGTAGCCAGCACCGGGTAGTCGCGGCCATCCACTGTCAGTATTCGCGGGCTGCGGGCCAGAACACGGATTTCACGAGCTGGAAAATGGTGCTCGGCCAGCACGCGCAAAATCTCTTCTCCGACTGCGCCCGCCCCGACAACAGCAATGTTGTATTCAGTCATATCTTTCTCCGCTCCGAATCCCTGGCATTAATTGATCATGCTTGACTAGAGATCGCACGTCCCACCTGATCGCAGAGATAATCCAGCAGAATCGTGTTATCGGTGGCGTCGATCCCCAGATAGAAGTGTATGCCCTTCTGGGAAATATCGTCAGTTAAGATAACGATTGGAATACGCGCCGCTTCCTCTTCCGCTTTCAGGGCAGTCAGGAACGCAAACATCTCCATATCAGGCATCGCAGTATCTAGCAATATCAATATCGGAGTCTCCGAGATCACATAGCCGATCGCTTCCGGAGCAGCCTCCAGGATCGCGAATTGGATGCCATCGTTCTGGAGGCTGGATGCCGCCTGCACGAACTGCCGACACGTCTCTGTTCCTGACGGACACACCGCCAGCACGTTCCGCGTCGTATGCTGCGCGGATGCCGCGAGAACGACTGCCCGGACCTGCTCTTCGCTGATGGGTTTTTGCAGAAATGAGAACGCCCCCATCGTAAACTCCCCGCGTGCCGGGTCACCGAGAACGGAGACCAGGACCACCGGGACCGACGCCGTCGCGCGGTCGGATTTCAGGACGCGCAGGGCACGCAGACCATCCATCTCCGGCATCATCATATCCAGCGTGATCGCGTCAGGCTTGTGCAGTCGCGCTTTCTGCGCCGCCTCCTCGCTGCTTCCCGCCTCCAGCGTTCCGTAGCCACGCCGATGCAGAGCATGGCGTATCAGGCTGCGGACATACGAATCGTCGTCGACAATCAGGACCAGGCCGATGCCACGATCCGGCAGTGCAGCCAATGGCGCCGGGGCACTGCTGGCCTCTAAATACAGCGGCAGAGTATAGTAAAAGCGTGTTCCGCGCCCTGGTTCGCTTTCCACCCAGATCGCGCCGCCCAGCAGCTCGACGATAGTTTTCGCGATCACCAGGCCCAGTCCGGTCCCGCCTGCCTCGCGTGTGCTGGTATTGTCGGCCCGAAAAAACTTTTGAAACAGCCGCTTCTGATCTTCCGGCGAAATCCCAATCCCGCTGTCGGTCACGGATGTTAAAACACTCGCTTCACCGGTAATCTCCAGGCTGACTTTGACCCAGCCGCCTTCTGGGGTATACTTAATGGCATTACTCACAAGATTGCCCAGAACCTGGGCGACTTTATCGATGTCGCCCCGTACCGGCGGAATCGATTCAGGCAGACTGGCGTCCATACTGATCTGTTTTTCGTCGGCGGCAGCCTTCATCAGCCGCAGCGTATCCGCGACGATCCGGCGATAGTCGATCGGCTCATGCTTGATCTCGATCGTGCCTGATTCGATCCGGCTGATGTCCAGAATGTCGTTGATCAGATTCGAGAGGCGTGTTGTGCTGCTCTGAATAATGCTGAGAAACTCACTCTGAAGCTCACTGATTTCGCCAGTCGCTCCCGACAGGAGCAAGTCAGTATAGCCTTTGATACTGGTCAGCGGGGTTCGCAGCTCATGTGAGACGACCGAGATAAAGTCCGTTTTAATCTTGTCCAGCTCACGCTCCCGCGTGATATCGCGCAGTGCGACGATCCGTCCAATGGCCTCATGGCCATCTTCGCCCTGCACCGGGGCGGTGTAAAATTGCAGCGAGCGACGTTCCGGCCCGTCGCCGTCCATTTCGATGATCCGTTCCGAGACGCCGCACGGCTCACTGCTCTCCGTGTCTTCCAGATACTTCTGCAGCAGAGGCTGGGCTGAGGCTTCCTGCGACACCAGAGTTTCGGAGCGTCGGCCTAACAGCTCGCCGAAGCGGCGATTGACCAGCACAAAGCATCCGTTCTGATCCAGCATCGCGATGCCATCATGTGAAGCATCCAGGACCGCCGCAAAGCGATGGCTGTTCGTGGCAAGGGCCTGATTTTGCTCCCGGAGTGCCCCTTCGCGGAGGGCGATCTGTGCGGACATCCGGTCAAACGCCGTCGTGAATTCGGTCAATTCATCCACACCGGTCGCGGCAAAGGACATTTCGGCATATTCACCCTGTTCCAGCCGCTTCGCGCGGCTGACCAGCGTGTCGAGGTGGTGGGAAATCGGCCGGATCAGGAGCCGACCGAGAATCACGGCCGGTGCCAGGGCAAGCAGAGTCAGCGCGATCCAATCCCATAGACCGGGGGCATGACCCCGAGCACTTAGGAGAAGAATGGCCGCCGCCAGCACGAACACCGGCGGCAAGATCACCGCCAGAATGAGCCGATTAGAGATTTTTCGACCAAACACCATCGTTGCAGCATTGATTACCGAAAAAAGCAGAATAAAAATCGTCTATGTCTTTAAGAACAAGTTTCGAATACCCGTCTGTAGAATACCCGAAAACCGGCACAATCGTGGTCGTACCCACCTACAATGAAGCGGATAACATTGAAAAGTTTGTGGAAGCCGTCCTGAAGCAGCCCGTGCGGGTGGACCTGCTCATCGTGGATGACAATTCGCCGGACGGCACCGGGCGACTTGCGGACACCCTGGCGGCATCTCCCCTGGTGGCGGGCCGGGTGCATGTCCTGCACCGGACAGCCAAAGAAGGTCTGGGCCGCGCCTACCTCGCCGGCTTCGCCTGGGCGATGGAGCATGGCTACGAGTCGGTTGTGGAGATGGACGCCGATTTCTCCCATGATCCGCTGTATTTGCCGAGCATTCTGGAAGCCGCCGGGGAGGCGGATGTCGTGATCGGCTCGCGCTACCTGAACGGCATCTCCGTGATCAACTGGCCCCTGCACCGGATCCTGCTGTCCTGGGCCGCCAACCGCTATGTCCAGACGGTTACCCGCCTTCAGGTCAATGACTGCACCAGCGGCTTTCGCCTGTACCACCGCCGCGTCCTCGAAGCCCTCGACCTCGGCAGCGTCCGCTCCAACGGCTACTCGTTCCAGGTGGAGATGACCTTTCGAGCTCAGCTCGCGGGCTTCCATATCGCCGAAGTACCGATCATCTTCACCGAGCGCCGCGCCGGGGAGTCCAAGCTGTCCAAAGGCGTGATCTGGGAGTCGTTCGTCATGCCATTGAAGCTGAGATTGCGGGAGGGGACGCTGCGGCGGAAAATGCTCCCTTATTCTCCTCGCCCCACTTCTGGATCGGGCCTGTAGGGGTCTTGATCTTGCGCCCTCTTGCCCGGATCTTGTCCCGACGAACAGTACTTAGCCGGAGCCACGGATTGGAAATCCGAGGCTGGAAAAGTTCCACCGTCGAAGCGGCATTCCGGCAATGGCGCCAAGGCTGCTGAGTTCCCTCTTCTGTCCCCTGAACAGTGGGCACTTCGGAGCCTCGGATTTCCAATCCGTGGCCGCTGCTGGACAAGACGAAAGCAGAGGGGGCAGAACGGGGCAGGGTAGAACCAGGTTACAGCAGATGCTCCAGACCATACACCAACTCACCGCCGTTTGCGGCCAGCAGCGGGGCATGGCGCAGGGCCAGAATGACACCGGGCATGAAAGATTTTCGGTCGATGGAATCGTGGCGCAGGGTCAGGGTCTGGCCCCCCCCTCCGAAGATCACCATCTGCGACGCCACAAAGCCGGGCAGACGGACACTGTGCACGGGCACATCCCCTGCCCCTTTGCCGCCGCGCGAGCCGGCGATCTTTTCGAAGGCACCGGCGGGAAGCATCGTCGGTGAGGCCCCCGCACGGCCTTCGGCGATCATTTCGGCGGTCTTGGCAGCAGTCCCCGAGGGCGCATCCAGCTTCTTCTCGTGATGCATCTCGATGATCTCGGCATCCGGGAGGTATTTAGCCGCCTCCTGAGCAAAACGCATCATCAGAATGGCCCCAATGGCAAAGTTCGGGGCGATCAGCGCCCCGAGATGATGCGTCCGGCAAAGATCACGGACATGAGCGATATCGGCCGGCGACAGGCCCGTCGTTCCGACAATCGGGACGACGCCATGGGCCAGGGCTGTCTCTAAATTCCCCAGTACCGCCTCGGGCACGGAGAAATCTACCAGGGCCAACGGCTTCGTGCGAGAGAGGATATCTGCCAGGCTCTCCCCAAGATCGATCTGGGCCACCAGCTTCAAATCAGACTCCGCCTCGACGGCGACCACCACTTCCTGACCCATCCGGCCCTTCGCACCGGAGACGGCGACAGTTATTGTCTGGGTCATTTCGCGGCTTTCTCTGACTTAGCACCCGACTTTTCGGCCTTCTTACCCGTGCCGTTGCGGCTCGCCTTCAAGCGCGGTCCGACCGTGGCCATCGCATAGGCGTCACGACCAAAGAGATGCTCGGCCACCTGGGCCACATCCTCACAGGTTACCGCAGTGATCTTGCCCATGACCTCTTCGATCGGCAGCACACGGTCGTAGACCAGCTCGTTGCGGCCCATACGCATCATGCGCGAGTTCATGCTTTCCTGGCTCATGACAACACCGCCGCGGAACTGGTTCTTCGCCCGGTCCAGCTCTTTTTCCGTAATATTGTTCTTACGGACATTGACGAACTCGGCCTTGACGAGATCGATGACCTGCTCGGCGGTCGCCGCACTGGTGCCTGAGTAGACCCCAAAATAGCCGCCTTCGCGGTAGGATTGTGAGTAGGAGCCGATGGAGTATGCCAGGCCGCGCTTTTCACGTATCTCCTGAAAGAGGCGGCTGCTCATCGAGCCGCCTAGAATGTTGTCAAGAATAGACAGCTTATACTTATCCTCGCTGAGCTGCGAGAAACCCGGTGCGCCCAGCACAAGATTGACCTGTTCGATGGATTTTTCGATATAGCTGGTCCCAGCCTCAAACTTTGGATCCGTGTCGGGCTCGCGCCAGTCGGACTTTTTGCCGGTCAGGTGGCCAAACCGCTCCGTGACCATCGCCACGATCTCATCGTGGTTCAAGTTCCCTGCCGCCGAAACGACGATCGTATCCGGCGTGTAGCGGGTGGCCATGTAGTCTTTCAGGTCTTTGGATTTGAACGACGACACGGTCTCCGGTGTCCCGATCACACTCTTGCCGAGAACATGCTTCGGCCAAAGCGTTTCCGCGAACAGGTCATGCACCAGATCGTCCGGCTCGTCATCGCGCCGTTTGATCTCTTCCAAAATCACGTTCTGCTCCCGGCCCAGCTCCTCTGGATCGACAATGGAGTTGAGGAAGATGTCGGTAAGTATGTCCAGCGCCAGCGGAACGTGTTCGGAGAGGATACGCACATGATAGCAGGTATTCTCTTTCGACGTAAACGCATTGATGTCGCCGCCTACCGAGTCGATCTGATCGGCGATTTCCTGCGCCGACCGGCTGGGGGTCCCCTTAAAGAGCATATGCTCAATGACATGGGAGACGCCGCGGAGGTTATCCGCCTCGTCGCGTGCCCCTACGCCGACCCAAATGCCGAGGGCCACCGACTGAACATAAGTAATATTCTCCGTGACGATTCGGATGCCGTTCGGAAGCACTTCGCGTTGTATCATAATAGGTGAAAAATCCTTGTGGGTGATTTGGTGATTCAGTATACCTGTAACGCTAAGGCTTCGTGTGCGGTTCCTGGCGAAAAAGCATTCCCCGCAATTTCGCCGAGTAGATTCGGACCCGTCGGGTGCGCTGCTTGTACGCCCTCTGATCGTCACTTGTATTGTTCTCTGCTAACAAATTCAACACAGCGCTAACAAATTCAACCACAGCAGGAGCCACGGATTGGAAATCCGAGGCTCCGTCTGTGTTTTAGGCGTCGAGAGAGGACAGCAAAGAAAAAGGAACGCAGAAAGAACAGAGGGACGGTGGGGGGAGCAGAAAGAGCAGAAGGGCACAGAGGGGAACAGAAGGGCGCAGCAAGAACAGGAGGGCGCAGCAAGCAGCGCACCCTACGGGTCCAAATCCCCCCCAGAATTGGGAGGGGCTGAATCTTCGGTCAAATCCACTTACATCTTCCCGCCCATTGCCATTGCACCACCCATCGCCATTGCACCGCCCATGGGCTGGCTTGCGGGACTACTTATGCCACTTTCCTCGACAACCGTCCCATCGGCGGCCTGTCCCTGCTCCCACGGCGGTCGGGTCGCGCAGGTAGGGTCGATTCCGCGGAGCATCATGCCTTGTCCGTTCGATTCATGAGCGCGGAACGCAGGCGGGTCGGCCGGATCACGCATCTGGATCAGCAGCGTGGTTCGGGCCTCGCTGCTGACATTGACCCCCGAGCCATGGATCGTTAGATAGCTGAAAAACAGGACATCCCCGGCTTTGGCTTCCACGGGGACCGCATCCTCCACGGGATACTCTTCCGCCGAAAGGTGCCAGGCGCCTTCACTATTGTGGGGAATCATGCCCAGCTTGTGCGAGCCAGGGACGACCCGAACACAGCCGCGCTCCAGTGGGGCATCATCGAAATGGACGATTGCCGCGATCATAGAATGATTGACATGCGGGAAGAATGGAGAATCCTGATGCATCGGAAAGGGCGAGCCTTTCTCCGGCGGCTTGATGAACATCTTGCAGTGGTGCAGCTGCACATTTGGCCCGATAATGTCCGACGCCGCTTCCGTCAGCCGCTCGTCCACGAGGAGCCGCGCGAAGGCCGCGCTCTGGAACTGCACATCGTGGCAGTGCAGCAGGCTGGTCGGCTTATCCGTCACCGTGTTCGCACTGCCCCAGGTCGAGTTGATGTTTCGAATGGCACTCAGACGTGCGGCCAGGTCATGCGCCTCCTGACGATACATCCCCGCTTCTTCAGGTGTCAGCAGACCCCGCACCACGACATAGCCATTGTCGGCATAAAATTGTTTTTGTTCTGTTGTCAGCATAAGATTTCTCCTCTGCACAAATCTTATCATAACAGGGGGTCCGATGTCTTTAGACCAGATAGCCATGCTTTTGGATATTTGGGACAACACATTTTTCGGGTTGACGACGCATCGTTCCCGGTGGACAGCCAAACCGGGCCGCGAAGACCCGCGTAAAGTGATGGACATCAGGATAGCCGACCGTCACTGCAATCTCTTTGATAGGCAGGTCCGAGTGCAGCAGCAGGCCCCGTGCCCGGTCCAGACGGACGCGGGCGATGTAATGCGCCGGAGAAACACCTGTAAAGTCAGTGACCAGGCGCGACAGGTGGCGGGTCGAGACATGCACCTGCGCCGCGACCTCGCTGAGCAGCAGCGGAGAGTTTAAGTTATCGTGAATAAACCGCACCGCCAGCCGCGCCGTCGCCTCTCCGCTGCACGGCCCAACCGCTTCCTCCGGGAGTTCGCTCTGCTCCGAGAGCGCCTGTGCGCAGCCCAGCAGCAGCGCCGCCGTCAATGCCTGCCGCTGCGCCCCATCGCCGAGACTCCCTGCTCCGTCTGAGACCGCCCGCAATGCCAACCAGACAGCGGCCAGCCGCCCCCCGGCGTCCGGCGCGACACATACCTCGGACTCCGCGAAAACTTTCAGCAGCCGGTCGACATCCCCCGGCGGCTTCAGCGGCGCGGAAGTCCACTGGAAACACACCCAGAAGAGCTCCATCTCTGGTCTAGCCGTATTCACAATCTGATGCACGACCCCAGGCCGGGCCACAAACACATCCCCCGGTTTGAGCGAAAGTGGTTTGTCCTGCACCACAAACTCGCCTTCTCCATGCCCGCCGACCAGGCAAGCCTCAAAGAACGTATGCCGATGCGGGCGATTGTCCGGCAGATTCTGAGCATACGCCCAGTGCAGCATCTCGATAGTCCCCTGCCCCAGCGGGATCTGCCCAAGGCCGCGATTAAGTCGTTCCAGCCAGTCCATGAGCGTCACACTCCGGTTTGTGGTGCTGGCGGCCAGACAGATGAATCCTGGGAGGGTGTTAAATAACGAACGTCTTTTGCCGCATTCCAAAGCCGCACAGTCTCTTCATAAAAAGCCAGAGATTGCTGACGATTATTGAACGCGCTTCGGGGCACAAACTTCCCATCCTTGCCCTTCTGAAAGACGTGAATATCACCCTGATTGTAGCGGACTTCCGAGATTGCAATCCAGGGCAGCGTCTTTGTTTTGCTTTCATAAATGTCAGTAAATGCCTCCGCGCTGAGTCTTGTAGTACATCGCTTCTGTGCCACAGGCTTCATCAGACGCCACAGTATCAGCAAGTGGATCACGACACCAAAAATAGCGGTCATTATCAGTGTCTCTAGCAAGACAGCGGCCGGGAAAGATAGCCAGCCCAGGTGTGCAAATTGGTGCCTGTAGGAAAAAGCACCGATCAGTATGATAATTGCGAGTCTCATCCATATTTCTCGCCGACACTTGAGGCTATACAGGGCGCAGCGCAGAATATCGCCGTAAGTCGAGCAGTAAGTGGCTTCCATTGTTTCTCCTTATCGGACAGGCATGACAAAGCGGCAGGAAGCTATTCCCTGTCGTCAGTATGGTTTCCTGCCTATGTCCAAACCAAGCTGAAGCAAGGCTAGAAACAAAGGCCCCGGCGCGTAATGGCCGGGGCCTATCTTACCCGGATTGGAAATCCGAGTCTCTTGACTACCTCCGCTCTCTTGACTACCTCCGCTCTCGTATTCGCCATACCCGGATTGGAAATCCGGGTCTCTAAAAGTGCGATTGTCCGCCGGGCGGACAAAGAAAAAGCCAGTGAATTTCTATCTTATGTCTACGCAGTAGACAATCGCTTTATCAAAGACCCGGATTTCCAATCCGGGTATGGCAAATAAGAGGGCGGAGGTAGTCAAGAGGACGGGGGCAAGCCCCGTCCCTACGGGTCAGCCAGTCCCAGTCACGGAGTGACTTTCTCCAGGTAGAGCGGCATTTTAATGCCGGGTCCCGATGCCGAATTCAATTCCCGATTCCTAACCTCTGCACTTTCCCCAGCAGCACCTGCGCCGTCTTCGCATCCCCTGCAAGCAAGGCCCGCGACACCCCGCCCAGCTGCTTCAAAACCACTGCATTTCCCCGGCTGCGTTTCCGAAGCACATACAGCGTCATCGGCAGACGCAAGTCGGCGGCAGTGGCGAGAAATTTCGGCTCCAAATAATGGCGGCGCAGACGCTGGGTCGTTTCCAAGTCGCGGTAGCCGAACTCTGCCGATGGCTCGATCATCGTGCCTTCTCCCCAGTCATTCCAGGTGATCAGCTGAATGATGGGAGCCTCGCTTTTCAGTGCCATCTCCAGCGTTTCACTGTAGGTGCGGCCCTGCCGGTCTTCGATCACAGGGTACGACGGCTGTGTTCCCGCCTCACCGTACACATCCTGAAAACGCGGCCAAGCTCCGGCGATCATCTGCGGCCAGCTCTTGGCACGCTCATAAAAAGAGGTGTTATCGCGAAAGCTTTGCGCACTCCCCCCCTGCGGCAAAGGCCAGTCAAAGGCTCCGCCCGCCGGGTCACGTCGAACCAATTCGGTAAAAAATACCGGAGGATGCGTGAGTGGCGCGAATATCTGCTTCCACTGATCGTCATGATAATACTGCGGTCCAAAGACCAGAAAGACCGGATCAGAACCTAAGGTCAAATAGGCGGGATCGGAGAACCAGTGATTCTGCACCCACTGCAAAACGCTCTGTCCATGGGCGACGGCCTCCGAGGCGGGAAACTGCTTTCCCGCAATTAGGTTCGATACCGTACCGTCCTCATACATAATAGCAAAGTGCAGCCCCGCTTTTTTAATAACGGTGATCAGCTGCTGCGTGTTATTGTGGAGCGTGCCGTAGTCCCAGAACTTATCCGTCCCGTACCAGTCGATAATTACCCCATCGATTCCAGCCAGCTTCATCTGCTGCACCTGGCACTCTAAAACGTCCGGGTCAGCCGAGTCGTACAGGCCGAGGAGGGGCCGGAAATGGGATGCGGCTTCCCGATGGTCCGGGGCATCGGCATCGGGGTGAAAATGGTTCATGGTCCAGTGCCAGCCCCAGGTGCCGCTGAACTCCCGCGACTGATACCAGGGCATGTAATGGACCATGAGCCGTCGAGGCTGCGGGATGGACACTGCCGGGACAGCCGCTTGCAGCGGCTTGGCATAGGACGGCTGCGGCAAGGCGAGACCAAATGCCACGGCAGCCAGTATCGCCAGAAGATAACGACGCATAAGACTCCTTATTAGAAAGCCAAAAAGGCCGCAGCATTTCTGCCGCGGCCTTTCTTCACTCAGTCCTTACCGTTTCGGGCGGAACCGGGCGCGAGGTGCCTCATCGTCCGTTTGTGCCAGGGAAGGCGCAGGGGCAGGAGCAGCTGCCGCGACATCGTTCGTGCCTTCGGGCTTCGGAGCCTCAAAGTGAACCGGCCGCTCGGACGGCTCGCTGTTGCCGCCGCCGAAGCCGCTGCCACCGCGTCCGCCGCGATCACCGCCGCCACTGGGGCGTCCGCCGCGATCACCGCCGCCGCTGAAGCCGCCGCCACCGGGGCGTCCGCCGCGATCACCGCTGCCACCGCCGCCCGTGGGGCGAGAAGGCCGGCCGGGCTCCGGGTTTGCCGGATCGAACGGTTTGTCCAAGCCGCGCGCGGTCAGATTGACACGGCCCTGAGGATCGATCTCGGTGACACGGACGCGAATTTTATCGCCCATGCCGATCACATCTTCCGGCTTGCCGACACGCTCATCGGAATCGGTGAGCTGGGAGACATGCACGAGGCCGTCTTTGCCGGGAAGGATCTCGACAAACGCGCCGAACTGCAGGAAGCGTACCACTGTGCCTTCGAATTCATCGCCGGGCTTGAGTGTCCGGGTCAGATCTTCGACAGCCTTCTTCGCGGCATCGCCCGCTGCACCGTCTACCGCAGAGATGTAGACCGTACCATCCTGCTCGATATCGATCTTCGCACCCGTATCGGCGGTGATCTTTTTGATCGTCTTGCCACCGGGTCCGATGACCGCACCGATCTGCTCCGGCTCGATATGCAGCGTGATAATACGCGGGGCATATTGGGACAGGTTTTCGCGGGGAGTCGCGATTGCTTCTACGATCTTGTCGAGGATGTACAGACGCGCGTCGCGTGCCTGGGCGAAAGCCTGGACAAAGACGGCGCGGGGAACCCCACCGATTTTGGTATCGAGCTGCAGGGCTGTGATGCCCTCGGCTGTTCCGGCGACCTTGAAGTCCATGTCGCCTGAAAAGTCTTCCATCCCCTGGATGTCGGTCAGGACAGCGTATTTACGGCCCTGTCCGTTCTCGCCGCTGCCTTCCGGACCTTCGATGAGGCCCATGGCGATCCCGGCGACGGGCGCCTTGATCGGGACACCGGCGTCCATCAGTGCAAGCGTCGAGCCGCAGGTGGAACCCATCGATGTGGAGCCGTTGGACTCCAGCACTTCCGATGTCAGCAGCATGGTATATGGGAACGACTCTCGGGAGGGGATGACTGCCCGCAGAGCACGCTCAGCCAGCATTCCGTGGCCGATTTCGCGGCGTCCGGGTCCGCGCATCGGGCGGGCTTCTCCGACCGAGTACGGCGGGAAGTTATAGAAGTGCATGTAGTGCTTTTCGCTGTCTTCTTCCAGCGTGTCCACCATCTGCGCATCACTGCCGGAGCCGAGCACCAGGGTCGTGAGGACTTGAGTCTGGCCGCGTGTGAACAGGCCGGTGCCATGAACACGGGGGAGAAGGCCGACTTCGCAGGAAATCTTGCGGATATCGGTCGTGCCGCGTCCATCGGGCCGCTTGCCGTCGGTCAAAATCATGTCGCGAAGCTGGTCTTTGACGGCCTTGTCTGCCGCTTCTTTGATATCGGCGATGTTGTCGGGGAATTCACCCTTTAACTCGCTGACCACCTGATTAATGAGCAGGGTCAGCCCTGCCTCACGACTGGACTTGTCGGGATCCGACAGACCGGACCGAAGCATAGGATTAAAGCGGTCCTGGACCACTTTCAAAATCTCAGCATTCACCGTATGCAGATGAACTTCGCTTTTCGGCTTATTAACTTTCGCCGCCAGCTCGAACTGCATGGCGCAGAGTATCTTGCAGGCTTCGTGGGCGAAGTCCATCGCTTCCAGCATTTTCGCTTCGGAGACTTCCGACGCGCCCGCTTCGACCATGGCAATGGCATCGTCGCTTGCCGCAACGATGAGGTCCAGCGGGCTTTCCTGCTGCTGATCCCAGGTTGGGTTCAGGATGAAGTTACCGTCAGCGTCGAGGCCGACACGGACGCAGCCAATCGGGCAGCGGAACGGGATGTCGGAGACCATCAAAGCCGCCGAAGCCGCTGTAACGGACAGGACATCCGGGGAGAATTCCGCCTGATACGACAGGGGCATAGCGATGACCTGGGTCTCGTTACGCATGCCATAAGGGAAGAGGGGCCGCAGGGGCCGGTCGATCAAACGGGAAGTAAGAGTGGCTTTTTCGCCCGGCCGACCGCCGCGCTTGATGAAGCCGCCGGGGATCTTGCCGTTCGCGTATTTTCTCTCTTCGTAATCGCAGGTAAGTGGGAAAAAGTCCAAATTGGTCTTTGGCTCTTTGGACATCGTGGCGGTCGCGAGAATGATCGTGTCGCCATTTTGCAGCACAACAGAGCCATTGGCCTGCTGTGCGAGTTTACCGGTGCTGATGCGTAGGGTTGCGCCGCACCATTCGGTCTCTACAAATTGTTCCATAGTGTGAGTGTATCTCTCCAAAAACAGACGCCCTGCCACCGAGAGCCGGGGCAAGAAGCGGATAACAAAAATGCCTCTCGCGCAATTAAATCGCAGAGAGGCATTTGCATCGTAAGGCCGTACCTGGCATCGTGGCCAGGCACAGCAAAAAACTTGAAGCAAACAAATTAATGCTTGCTGCGGATGCCAAGCTTCGCGACAAGTGCCCGGTAGCGGGAGATGTCTTTGTGCGCAAGATAGTTGAGCAGGCGGCGTTGTTTGCCGATCTGTACCATCAAACCGCGCTGCGTATGCTTGTCATGCCGATGAACCTTGAGATGTTCGGTCAAATTCTTGATCGAAGCATTCAGCAGTGCAACCTGCACCTCAGGCGAGCCGGTATCCGACTCGTGAGTCTTGTTGTCGATAACGACAACTTCTTTTTGTTCTTTGAGCAGAGCCATTTAGCTCTTGTCCTCCTCAACGTTTCTAGCCTTTTGATATTGGCGATAGTCTACCGTATTCACAAGCGAATTGTCAAGTCAGCGGCGAAGCGCATTTTCTTCTCCGCCGAGGGGGCTGACCTTCTGCGACCTCATCCCCGGCGGCGGCATCAAATCCCTCGGGTATGCGGCGCGGCAACAGAAGCACGCTCCATCATCGAGACCGGGATTATCTGGCTGGCATCAGCACTGCTTCCACCCTGGAGGAGTGTTAAAATCGCATCGACGGCGGCGCTCCCGATCTGCTCAAAACACGGCGCGATACTGGTCAGCCCGCGCTCTGCACCCTGGGCGAGATTATCCATCCCGACAATCGAAATATCTTCCGGAACCCGCAGCCCTTTTTCTTCTGCCAAGCGCCAGACGGCCAGGGCAAACAGGTCATTGGCGCACAAGACCGCCGTGACATCCATAGCCAGGATGGCCTCGGCATAAGGACGTGTATCCTGGCCGCTCCCTTTTTTGCAGCCCCAGAGATCCCCCCAGGTTTCTCCCTGTACAATATACTTATCCGGGTTCTCGCCAAAGAGCTCGTACATTCGGCTGCGGTAGCCTTCAATACGCTGTTGCGCTTCCCCATTGTTTTTTGGTCCGGCCAGAAAACCGATCCGTCTATGTCCATGTTCCGCCAGAAGCGTGACTCCCTGCCGCATGGCACAAACATTGTCTATCAAAATATTCGCCACACCGGTCGGTGAAAATACACTATAACACTCGACCACAGGGATACCGTGGCGCACCAATGCTTCCGTAATCTCGTGGCGGCTATCACCGATGAAGATAAACCCATCGCAGCGCCGATCCAGAAACTGAGATTCTGTCCCCGGCTTCACCCACTCCGGCTCTGAGCGCAGCAGCACCGTAAGATCGTAGTCCTTTTGCCTGGCTCGATCACACATTCCCAAGAATGTCGGATAGCCGATCTCACCTTCCAATGCTTGGATAAAGACCAGTCCGATGGAGTTTGTCGCGACATGCCGGTTCTGGATTGCGCTTCGGACCGGAACATACCCCAGATCATGAATCGCCTGCAGGACACGCGCGCGGGTCTCCCCCACCATCTGGTCCTCACGGGCACGCAGGACATTAGAAACGGTCATCGCCGAAACACCGGCCCGCTGAGCGACTTGTCGAATAGAAACACGTAAGTCCTTACTGCTCAAAGTTGATTTCATAGTAAACCTCAGTTGTTTGCTTTCGTGGCACTTAGGCATAGTAACCTGTCCACAGTCGGAGAGCCAGCACCAAATTAAAAGCAGGGGGAAGAAGCGCAGGATGATCGCTTCTCAAAAAGAGAGGAATCCTACCGAAGCTAAAATGCAGCTAACACCTGTTCAGGTTCGAAGGGACTGAATTCGAAAACAGCAATGGGAAGAAGAATTGGCTTGACGAGCGGTGAACAGATGACACCATGTGATGGATTTTTCATAATTATTCTAATAGTAGCATGTTGCGACCGTTCTGTTAAGGGAGTGGCTCGTGTTTTGCCGCCTGCCCCTCGACTCGTGCCACGCCCGCCAGCAGTGTGTCGGGAAGATCCTGCCAGAAGCGGTATAAATGTACCACGGCGACGATCGCGAGCGCGGTGAGAGGCGCCGCAAATAAAACGCCCACAATGCCGCCGATCTCCAGGCCCGCAAATAAAACGAAAAGCACCAGAACCGTATGCAATCCCAGAGCTTTCCCGACCAGCTTCGGGTATAGGATTTTGGAACCGGCTTCATTGATGACCACGAACAGCAGGACCACCAGCCCTGCGCCTATCCCGGGGGCAAAATGCGTGTGTCCGACCAATGCCGCAATAATCGCGGGAATAGCCCCGATATACGGTCCGAACACGGGGATCAGTGACGCCGCCACGACGAACAACCCAATCAGCAGCCAAGGCTTGATCCCAATGATCAGGCAGCCGGCCGCCGCCGCTGCCCCGATAATCAGGGCGATGATCAGCTGGCCTCGCACGAATCCGCCCAGAATGCGGTTAACATCGGTCTCCAGCAAGTCCGCCCGGGACCGGATATTCGCCGGCAGAAGGCCATTGAATCGCTCCCGCATCTCCGCCGCGAACAGCAGAAAGTAAAGCGAGATCAACAGAACGATCACCGACTCGCCGACGTTAGTCGCCAGATGACTCAGCAGCGGAACAACATCTTTCCCGATATTCTCGCCCACTAGCACCGCTTCTTTTGGCGGATGCAGCAGCGTCTGTGTCAGGCTGAAATGGATATGCCGGGCCGCCAGCATCTTGTCGAAACTGGCTGCCCGGTCCAGCGCAATTTGACGATCTTGCGGGAAATTCTCCTGTAAGTCGCTGACCTGAAGGACCAGTGCACCCCCCAGTGACCAGATTCCGAGGCCGATCAGCGTGAACAGTACGACAAATACCGATGCCACGCAGATCTCTCGGGATGGCACTTGATGCGACTTTGGCAGATGTATCCTCCGCAAAAGCTCCACCAATGGATCGATCGCATAGGCGATCAATGCCCCCAGCGAAAACAGCAGCAGCGTATGGTGTATGTACGTGCCCAGATGAATCAGCAGGCCAAGAAAAGTGAGCAGCAGCAGCACCGTCGCAGTTATGATGAGGAGGCGAGTCCACTTGTCCATTCGGTTGTTATATCCTGTCTGTTGCGGAAAGAGAAGCAGCAGTTTTTGCGACATCCTTCGCCATCTGTGTGACCAAGGCGTCTAAACTTCTAAATTTCTCTTCGCCCCGCAGCTTTGCCCGGAAGTCCAGAGCGAAAGGCTGGTCGTATAAGTCTTCCACAAATCCTTCCATCAGAAACGCCTCCACTTTTCGCCCGCCATCGGTATCCGTGGTCGGGTTCGTTCCGACACTCACCGCGGCCTGAATTCGGCGGCCATCGGCGAGAAGAGCATAGGCAGCATAGACCCCGTTTCCCGGCAAAAGCTGGTGCGGCTGAGTCGGCATGAGATTGACCGTCGGGTAGCCGAGTGTCCGGCCCAGCTGTTTCCCGTGGCCGACAATCCCTTTGACAACAAAAGAATGCCCGAGAAGCGTTGTCGCCGCCGCGATGTCCCCCTCCGTGATCAACCCGCGTACCTGCGTGCTGCTGACCCGCTCTCCGCCCAGCAAGATTGGCGGTACGACAGTCACCGCGAAGCCGTTATCCGCCCCGGCCCCCAGCAGCGTCGTGACTGTCCCCGACCGCCCCTGGCCATAGCAGAAATCCGCCCCCACCAGAACGTGGCGTGCCCTTAAACGGCCTTCGAGAATATCGCCGACGAACTCCGCCGGGGAGAGCGCCGAGAACGCGGCATCAAAGCGGGCGATGGCTACAGCTTCGATCCCGCCGCCGTACGCCTCAATCAGTTCCATGCGCTGAGACAGCGATGCGATGTAGGTCGGAGATTTGGCCGGGGCAAAAAGTTCCGAAGGATGGATATCGAAGGTCAGCACAATGGGAGTCAGGCTCAAGGACCGGGCTTCACGAACCGTTTGGCGCAGGATTTCCTGATGGCCGCGATGGACGCCGTCGAACACGCCGATAGCGATCACGGTATCCTGCTGGATTTGCCCTAACTCTTGAACCGGGTTGATAACGCGCATGGTGATTATCCAAATACCTTGAACGGATGCAGACGTTCCCCATCGGTCCGGCCCAGTGCGAGCAGGACGTTTTCAGCGTCCACGATTCGCACCACCGCCGCCTCCGGCAGATCGCAGATTAAAGAGCGCCCATGCACGATATCCTGGGCCTCAGACTCTTGGGTCAGCGGATGCAGCGGGAAATGTGCCAGTGCCGCCGACGGCGAAACCAGCAGCCCCGCGATATTCTCCGGCGTCAGATCATCCAGAAGAATCGCCGCATTGATCCCAAAGGCCCCGATCCGTGTCCGGCGCAGAGCCGCCATATGTCCCCCTACCCCCAAGGCCGCCCCAAGATCGGCGCAGAGCGTCCGGATATAGGTCCCCTTGCCGCAGACCACTTCCAGCGTCGCCGATGCCGTCGCCCCCGGCACAAAGTCACTGAGCCGAATGCTGTCGATCGTAATCGTCCGGGCCGCTCGCTCCACCGTGATCCCCTGCCGCGCCAGCTCGTACAGCCGTTTGCCCTCATGGTGCAGCGCACTGACCATCGGCGGTATCTGCAAAATCTCCCCGGTAAACTGCGGCAGCAGCCCAGCGAGATCCGACTCGGTGATCGCGCGAGCGTCCACCCGCACCAGCACCTCGCCCGATGCATCCTCCGTCGTCGTCGTCGCCCCGAGGGCCAGCGTTGCCCGGTAGGCCTTCCCTTCGGCTGCCAAATAGTCGGCCAGACGCGTCGCCGGCCCAAGGCAGACCAGGAGAACCCCCGTCGCATCCGGGTCCAGCGTCCCCGCATGCCCCACCCGCTTCAGATGCGCCACTCGGCGAATACGCCCCACGACATCGTGAGAAGTCATCCCTGCGGGCTTATCAATGTTAAGAATACCGTTCATGGTAGTATTATCGATGCCTCAAAAGTTGCCATAAGCTGATGTGACGCAAGGCCTTCGAAACCCACCCCGCAACAAGTTGCGACCCTGCCCGAAACGGGAGGGTAAGGAGGGTGTAGGCAGATGGCATTCTGCTCTGATTATAGGCTTCGTCGGAGAGACCATAGCCCGACAACTATTATACTCTCCTTGGCTTTGTTGCATAAATCAAGCCCATGCCGTAAGAAATCATGCCGTGAACGGCAGGGTTCCAGGATGGCCCCATTGATGCAGCAAGGCCTCTCCAATCTACACTCTTCGCAAAACCGGCAGCTTGAGATGGCTAAACACTTTGTCCATTTCCCGTCCACCCTCCCGTTTCGGGCAGGGTCGCAACTTGTTGCGGGGTGGGTTCCGAAAGCCTAGCGTTAAACCGCCTTCTGGTTGCCCTAACTTCTTCTCTCAGCTATTATACAGCAAAGCCTATCCGAACCGCGCTTTCTCGACGCAGCCCCAAACTCACCCCGCCACCGCCCCGAAATAACCACCGCTCTCCCGCACCGTGATCTGCGCATCAAATAGTTCCGATAAGTTCTCCGAGGTCAACACATCCCTCTTACTTCCCTCCAAAAAGACCCAACCGTTCTGCATAAGCACGACGGACTCGATTTCTGGGATGATCTCTTCCACATGGTGGGTCACCAGAAGGATGGTTCGGCCCTGGCTAGCCAGTCCCCGCAGCGTGTCCAGAAAGCGGCGGCGGGCGGCGAGGTCCAGGCCAGTAGTCGGCTCATCGAGCAGCAGCGCACGGGGATCGTTGACCAGTGCCCGTGCAATTAGAACCCGCCGCACTTCGCCGGTAGACATTCGGTCCAAGGGCTTCTCGGCAAGAGAGCCGGCCTCGACTTCTTCCAGAGCTTTAAGAGCACGTGCGAGCATTTCGGGAGTAACGACGTGGTGCCGGGCCAGCCCCAGACCGGCAAAGAAGCCGGAGAGCACTGCTTCCAGACCGGGCGGGGAGCCCTCACCGGTGAACGCCGAGTGCAGGTCGGCGGAGACAATTCCAAGGAGTGTTCTCAGCTCGAAGATATTCCAGCGTTCATGCCCAAAGACCGTTACGGAGGGCTGGAAGCCCTCACGGACAATTGGATATACCTGCTTCGTGATGAGTTTAATCAGTGAGGATTTCCCCGAGCCGTTCGGGCCGAGGATTGCCGTATGCCGCCCGTCGGGGATTTCCAGATTGAGATCATTGAGGAGAAAGGTGCCGTTTTTGACGACGGAGGCATTTTGAATTTTCAGCAGGGGTGGTTCGGGCATGGAGATCAGCCTGGGAAAAGACGGGATACAGCGATTTTAGCGACTGCGACTAAGGCCAACTCGGCTTCCGCGAGGGGGATGTTCAGCGTACAGCCCGCAGCCATTCGGTGACCGCCGCCGCCGAATTCCTGGGCCATCTCGGCCACATTCACGCTCTCACGCGAGCGCAGGGAGACCCGAATACGACCATTGTCCATCTCCCGGAACAGAATGCCAACTTCGGCACCACGAACTCCACGCACGTAGTTGACGACCCCTTCCGTCTCCGCATCGATGGCGCCGAGCTGGCGGAAGTCGGCGGCGGTGATGTGCGCCCAAACGATCCGTCCATCCGCAGTCTGTGACAGGGAGGAGAGTGCATGCCCGAGCAGCCGCGTACCGGCGTAAGTTTTGTTCTCGAAGACGTTCTCAGAGATATGCGGCGGCGATGCCCCTGCTTCTACCAGTGTCGCAGCGGTACGCAGGGTGCCGGGAGTGACATTCTGGAAGCGAAAGGAGCCGGTATCCGTGATAATCCCTGTAAAGAGGCAGGTGGCGATCTCCGGGGTCAGGGGAGCTTGGAGCGCTTGCAGGAGGTCGTAGACGATCTCGGCAGTGGAGGCCGCACTGGAGTCCAGAACTCGGATATCGCCGAATGCTCCGGCGACCACATGGTGGTCGATATTGACTGCCCGCCGCGCACGGCTGACCATCGGGCCAACCTGTACTCCTACCCGCGACAGCTCGCCACTGTCCACGACCAAGGCCAGATCGAAGGCGGGTGCCTCGGTGGAGCGAACGATCAGGTCGCTACCAGGCAGGAAGCGCAAAATATCTGGGACGCCGTCCTCGGACAGGCAAGTGACTTCTTTACCCAAGGGCTTTAGTGCCAGCGCAAGGCTAAGCAAAGAACCGAGCGCATCCCCATCTGGATTAACATGGCAGGCCAGAACAATCGATTTGCTTTCGCTGATTGCGGCCGCCGCTTCCGCCAGTGCCGTGGGGGACGCACTCATTTCGACTCTTCCTCAGTCTCTACCTCTGCCGTCTCTTCCGAGGGTGGCTTCGGACGAGCTTCGTCTTCGCGCCGAACCTGTTCCAGAACGTCGAACATGTGGCTGCCATTCGCCAGGGCATCATCGTATTTGAATGTCAGTGAGGGCAGCGTAATGAACGCCTTGCTGCGCTTGAGTGCATCACGCAGGACACCACTCGCTCCGCGCAGCAGGTTCAGTTTCTCCTTCTGAGCTTCTTCGCTGCCCAGAACACTGATGAACACTGTCGCGTGTTTGTAGTCCGAAGTTACTTCGACCTCGGTAATAGTCAGCAAGCCATCGGAGAAACGCGGGTCACGCATCTCGCGCCGTATGACTTCGGACAGCACTTCTCTGAGCTGATCCTGTAATCGCTGTTTTCGGGTTGCCGGCATAGTCTTTACGATCTTTCGAATCAGAGCATTTCAATTTCGCTGTGGCCTAAGTCCACGCGCGGGTTGCTCTCAATATGGTCAATAACTTTATCCAATACTTGATGGGCAAAGGCAGTATCGGTGGCGACGACGGCCACGCCAATCGTCGACCGCCGCCAGATATCATGGTCGCCGACCTCCGTCGCCGAGATGTTGAACTCGCTTCGCAGATGCGCCAGCAGGCTTTTCAATACCTGCCGCTTGTCCTTAAGCGAATCCGCTTCTTCGATTTGCAGTTCGGCAGTCAGCAAGCCAATAGTCATAGCAAGCCAGTAGTCATAAAATGGATAACAGGGGCGGGAACAAGCCCCGCCCTCTTTACTAATCCCTTAAAGTGTCCGCTCGACGCGCCTCATCTCGTAGCACTCGATTGTATCCTGCGGCACTTCGTTGACCGGCTCCGCCGGGTCGTAGCCAGGGATCAGAATACCGCATTCGAAGCCTTGGGCCACTTCGCGGGCATCATCCTTTTCGCGCTTCAGGGTCGTGATCTTACCTTCGAAGATCTGCTTGCCGCCGCGCTTAACACGGACGTTCGCGCCGCGCACCACTTTGCCGCTGGTAATGTAGGAACCCGCAATGGATCCGCCCGCACGGGGCAGCTTGAAGACCGCACGCACTTCAGCGGTCCCCAGCGGAACCTCTTCGTAGATCGGTTCCAAAAGCCCGGCCATCGCCCGCTTCACATCGTCGATCAGATCGTAGATCACCCGGTATTCGCGAATCTCAACATGCTCGGCTTCTGCCAGGCGCACGGCGGCAGGTTCGGCTTTCGTGTTAAAGGCCACGATCAGAGCCGATGAAGCCGACGCCAGCAGGACATCCGAGTCGCTGACACCGCCGACGCCGGACGAGATGAACTTGATCCCGACTTCCGTGTGCTTGATCTTCTCCAGAGACTGCCGAATCGCTTCCACGGACCCCTGGACGTCTCCCTTGATGATGAGGTTCAGCTCGCTCAAAGAACCCTGCTGGAACTGCTTCTGCAAGTCTTCCAGGGTCACCGGGCGACGCGTATTCAGCTTCTCCTCACGCGAAATCACAGCGCGGCTCTCCGCAAGCTGGCGGGCCGCTTTTTCATCTTTCACAACCTCGATCCGGTCGCCTGCACCCGGGACGCTCCCGAGGCCAAGCACGACCACCGGAGTCGCGGGAGTTGCGGACGTGATCCGCTGGCCGCGGTCATCAAGCATCGCTTTGATGCGGCCGAACGTGGCTCCGGCGACGATGGAATCGCCCATTTTCAGCGTTCCCTGGTCCACCAGGATCGTTGCGACAACGCCGCGTCCACGATCCAGCTCCGCTTCAATCACAGTTCCCGTCGCCGGAGCGCTCGGATCTGCCTTCGGCTCGACTTCGGCGTCGGCAACCAGCAGGATTTTCTCCAGCAGATCGTCCAGGCCCAGCTTTTCTTTGGCGGAGACCTCAACCGTCTGCACCTCGCCGCCGTAGGCCTCCGGCATGACATCATACTCGGTCAGCTGGGTCAGCACGCGTGTCGGATTGGCGTCTTCTTTGTCGATCTTATTAACGGCGACAATGATCGGCACACCCGCCGCTTTGGCGTGGTTGATCGCTTCAATCGTCTGCGGCATAATGCCGTCGTCTGCGGCCACGACCAAAATCGCGATATCCGTGACCTGTGCGCCGCGTGCCCGCATCGCCGTAAACGCTTCGTGGCCAGGGGTATCCAGGAACGTGATCTTGCGCTTCTGTCCGGGATGCTCCGGGTCGTTAATCTCGACTTGATAGGCCCCAATATGCTGGGTGATCCCGCCGAACTCGCCGGCGGCAACTTTGGCGCTGCGCAGTGCGTCCAGCAAAGTCGTCTTGCCGTGGTCGACATGGCCCATGATCGTCACGACCGGCGGGCGCGTCACTGGGCCGACCGGCTTCTGCCGGGGCTTGGCAGCGACTACGGCAACTTTCGGGGCCACGGGAGCGGCTTCCACGGCGGCTTCTGCACTCTGCGGCTTCCCGGCGGACGAGACAATGGTGACCACAACTTTGTAGCTTTTGCCTAATCGTGTCGTGACTTCCGGGCTGAGCTTCTGGTTCAGCGACGCAAGCACGCCCAGCCCCATCAGCTTCTTTTGAATATCGGGTGCCGCGACACCAATCAATGTCGCAAAGTCTTTCAGAGTGATAATATCGGGGACATCAACTGCGCGGGGCGGCTCGGGGGAAGCCGGTGCGGGCGCAGCGGGGCTGGCAGGGGCAGACACACCATTAGCTGGGGCCGTCCCATTTGTTGCCGCGGCGGGAGCCGGAGAAACAGCGTCAATTGCCACAGGAGCATCAGCAAGAGAAGGCGCGGCTTCCGCCACGGCGACAGTTGTGCTGGCTCCTATGCGGGCACGCAGTGCCCCTGCTATGTCTTCGGCAATCGCGCTGGATGCCGCCTTCGCGGGCTGGCCCATTTCCTTCAGCACTCCCAGCAGATCATTGCTGGAAACGTTCAGTTCTTTTGCTAAGTCGTAAATTCGCACACCGGACATAAATTCAGTTACCCTCTCGTTCGCTTCTCTTAACTCATGTTGCAGTCGCTCCTGTGGATGTGGCTGCGGCCATTACTTTTTCGGTCAACACTTCTAACTCTGTCACTTTCGCACTTAAAGCTTTCAGCTCTTCCGCCAGCGTCGAAGGCAGCGGAGATGCCGATAGTGCCCGCTCGAAACGCTTTTGCTTCACGGCTTTATCGATACACTCTGCCGAGGCGCACACATAGGCCCCGCGCCCATTTGCTTTCCCGGAGGGGTCTGCGGACACGCCGCCGCCGTCTTTTTCCGGGGCACGAACGACCCGCAGCAGAGTTTTTTTATCCGACGGCTGCCGACAGACCACGCAAGAGCGCAGCGGTGTCCGGCGCGTTTTTTGTGCTGTTGCCATTTCGTTGACCAGGCCATGGATTGACAACCCGTGGCTTTCCTGCTCCTCGGCAGCTTTAACTACTCTTCATCCTCGTCGTCAAAAGCCTTCAGCATATCCGCCGTGATCGTGATTTCCTCGCCATAGGCAAGTGCATCGCCGTTTTCGTCGATCGTCGGCAGTACACCTTCTCCGGCGCGGGCTTGCAGCGGTGCGCCGCGCTCCTCCGCTTCGACTTCTTCTTCGGCACGGGTGAAGGCCGCTTTGGCCTCCTGTGATTCGGAGCGAATATCGATCCGCTGGCCGGTCAGCCGGGCTGCAAGGCGGACATTCTGGCCGGACTTACCAATCGCCAGAGACAGCATCGCATCGGGGACAAGTACGAAACAGGACTTCTTCTCTTCGTTGACCCGTACCTGCACGCTCTTTGCCGGAGAAAGACTCTCCGCCACAAACTGCTTGACATCTGCGCTCCAGCGCACAATGTCGATCTTTTCGTCGTACAGCTCGGCGACTACCGCCTGCACACGCGCCCCGCGATGCCCGACACAGGCACCCACCGGATCGATCTGCTCGGACTCGGAGACGACCGCAATCTTCGATCGTGCACCCGCCTCGCGGGCCACACTCTTGATCACGACCGAACCGTCGGCGATCTCCGGCACTTCCAGCTCGAACAAACGCCGAATCAGGCTCGGATGCGAACGCGAAACGATCACCTGCGGGCCGCGTGTCGACTTACGAACTTCCAGCAAGTATACCTTAATCCGGTCGTTAAACCGGTACGGCTCCGTCGGCACCTGCTCCTGCTTGGGCAGCAGGACTTCCAGCTTGCCGATATTGATGTAGACATTGCCCATCTCGGTGCGCTGCACGATTCCCGTCGCGACCTGACCGATCTTCGCATTGTATTCGTCGAAGATCTTCTCGCGCTCGGTCTCCCGGAACTCCTGCATCATCACCTGACGTGCGGTTTGTGCGGCGATACGACCAAAATTCTCCGGGGTGACCGTCACTGGAATCATATCACCGACCACGGCATCAGATTTAAACTTATGCGCCGTTTCTAGAGACATCTCCGCGTGCTCGTTATCGACTGTCTCCACCACCATTTTTTCCGCCTGGAATTTAAACGCGTTCTTGGTGGTGTCGATGTGAACGGCGACATCGCCGGCGATCGCGTAATGCTTTTTGTAAGCTTTCCCTAAAGCCACCTCCAGCGTTTTCAGCAGCGTCGCAAAGGGTATTTCTTTTTCTTTTTCAATTTGCCGCAGGGCTTCGATAAAATCGCCGTTCATAGTGTAATTCCGTGCTCCCCCGTGTTTCGTCCAATTTCTTACTCAAACGACCGACACGAAACAGAAAGAAAGAGCGGGCTCACGCCCGCTCTTTCAGAAGTGTGTTCTCTGAAATTGATACACTATTATAGCATATCACCCGGTAGTTTTGCAAGCCGCAAAACTTGCCCGTCCCCGGATATTAGTACTTATATTGGCTCCCAATTCCTGTGGGGTCATGCTGGCCCACCCCTCGCTCCCGTCGAGCATCTGTTGGCTTGCCTGAGTGCCCCGTACCCCTCGAAGGTCGAGCGGTCGTACGCCGAAAAGCCCGATGAGAACGCCGTGTCCGTCTGACGGGTCTGCACACTGCCCTGCGGGTCGTACACGAATTGGTACACCAGGCTTCCCTGCTTGCGGGCACGCCAGCCGTCGGCGGTCTCGCCGTTCAGGGCAGTGAACGTTGCCGACGTGCCGTTGAAGCTTTCCTCGGCAATGGGTGTGCCCCCGTCGTAGATGTATTAGGTGGTGACGCCCCCCGCCGTCTTCTTGGCCCGCAGTCCGTATGATTATGCTGTTTCAAACAATTGCTTCATTCCAAGAATATAGTGCGGTCCTTACACCATTCTATTCCATGTATAAAATAATTCTGTCAGTTGGTTTTGACCAACTTGTCCATCGGCAACTTTATAGGCAACAACGGTCAATAAACGCACAGGATTGAGTTCAACTTTATGCTTGAAACCAGCTATGACAGGTTGTTGATAGTTTACATCGTTTTTTTGCTTGTGATGAAAAGCCCAACTCAACCTAGAATGGCGTTTGGCCAGCATTTCGCCGAGGGCGATTCCCATATCCACACACAGAGAAATCGTTCGTTCAGATAACACTTTTTCTGGAACAATGTCTTGAAACCACGAAGGCGAATTGGCTCGCTCATGTAAAATCTCAGGATCAGAAAGGTGTCGGAATTCAACATTCTCGTCGAGGAGGTTGCCCAGAACAGTAAGAGATTGAGGCGAACATTCAGAGATGTTGGTACCCAGACCAACTATGCTTTGCAACATCTCTATGCGTACAGGGATTTGTTGCATAAACCAGCTGAAGTATTCATCCGCTTCTCTACGATTCATTTCTCGGAAGTTGAGCGCAAACGAAAATGTCGGATTGAATATCTCGTAACTTGATAAATTTGACATCAGATGAATGGCCTATCAAAAACACATAAAATCATTGGACCGACAAAACTGAAGCTTAGTTGATTAATTCCAGATACATCAGAACATCTACAAAGCAGCTTCAGGCTTGTCTCGCTCTAAACGCAACAGCTTTAAGTTTAGATATTCTGACATATTTCGGACTGTTCGTTTGGGCTTTGTCGCATAAATCGTTTTTCGTTCCTCAGCTTAATAAGCCTCTGATTGGCCTTTTAAGCTGAGGACTGAGCGTTTATGCGACAAAGCCCAATGCTATATACTAAATTTCTCTGTTTAGTCGGCTCAGAAATGATTCGATGCACTTCCCTCCCAAATGAAATTTAGTGAAACACCGTACTAATGCCATGCCTGGCAAGCTCATTAAGGAGAGGTTGAGAAGCACCACGCAGGCCTGTTGCAGGACTGCGAAAGAAATGCCATGTGACTCCTCTGACTTGCCCTGTCGTTAAAAGTTCTGCATCTTTCAGTACCTGTCGTGTTATTGAGTTGCTCAACACAATGTAGCCTACCTTTGACTCGTGTGCAATGTTGGTTGCATCTAGCACGTCAACATACCTTGCCCCTAGAGTTGTTCTGAAGAAAACTTGTTGTGCACCAGCAACAAGACCAAACAGTTGATTTTGGGCGGCAACTCCATTTGCGCGATTTGCTGCGATCCGGGCAGCCGCTACGGTCACTGCTGGAGCGGCTGCTCTTGCGGCGAGTACTGCACGTACTCCACCTGCTGCACGCACAGCACGAACTCCACTGACAATTCCAGCCCCTCCAACAAAAGTAGAAACAGCCACATGAGCATAGCCCGCTACCTCGCCTGCATGATAGTAGCCAGAATGGGTGTCAACAACATCATCGTATCCAAAGTGCTTACGGAACTTTTGCGTATAGCCGCCAGATATGACATCGCCTGCTCCAGTAA
>JANXMY010000227.1 GCA_025354405.1 Armatimonadota bacterium | reverse complement strand
TATTAGACATACCGTAAAGGATCCGTTCCAGACATGAACTATACCAAACGCCGTGCCCTCGTTTCGGTGCTTCTCGGCACCGGGGCACTCAGCTTCGGCCTTGCTTCCCAGACACTCGCCCAGTCGGCGACGGCAAGGAGTAAAGAAACCATCGGTGGCGGCAGCGTCCTCAGCCCCGCCGTCGGGCCTGCCCCCGCCTACGGCATTGGCGGGCCGGGGATGACCCTGGTCAAGAACTGGCACTTCGGCACCGGTGGCACGATCAAAAACTATGCCGATATGAGTGCGAACTTTTACTATCACGATCAATTTGGCACAAATAATAACGGCGGCAAGTACGGCGCGAATACCGTCTCACCCGATTTCGAGAACGCCACCGGAGGCCAAGCCACCGAAGGCAAGGACACCCCGCCGGTGCGCAAATTCCTGGCAGACTCGCTGCGGACGTTTTTGGTCCCAATCGGGAAAGTCGCGAAAGTCCAGGTCTGGAACCATAACACCGGAAACGGCTCGTTTATGGCCAAGTGGCGGCTGCCGCACGGCGGCTCCCTGCTGGGCCGCGACATCGTGTGGGAGACGCGGGTGCGGTATGTCACCCCGCCCTACTACTGGTTTGCGCTCTGGACCGCGGGCAACAAGTGGAAATGGGACGGCCAGGCTCAGGGCGCGGAGCATGACCTCGTCGAAGGCTTCGGGTACGACAACGGCGGGGGCAATACAAATTACGATGGGCGTTACTGGCACTCGAACACCGTCGCCAGCCCCACGAAAGATACAGTCAATTATGGCAGCTGGGGCACGGCGATGGAAAAGCAGGGAATCAAGTCGTTCGACGGAACCCAGTATCACATCTGGACCTGGGTCTATAAAAAAGACAACACATTCGCCATGTACATGGATGGGATAAAAATCCAGAGCGGCTCGAACTATTACTGGACCTTCGGCAACACGGCCAAAGATGAACCCATCGATATGGACTTCCTGTTCGACGCCTCCTGGGGACATAACCAGATCGGCAGCGTTAATAAAGAGCTGACGGCCTCGGCCTTCGACGGGAAATATTACGAGTGGAACTACAGCCGCGTTTATCTGGGTGCAAATGGAGAAAATAACCCGACCAAACCGGTTGTTCTCCCCGGCATTGTGCCGGCGCATAAGAACATGAAGGTGCTGGCCCCGACCAGCGGCCGCTACAGCTTTCGGTTCAAAGTCGTGCCATCGGCAAGCGGCAGTACATTTCATGTGGAAGACGAAAATGGGGCTAATCTAACGGGGACTGTGTCAGCACCCAAGGGCGGCGGCAAAAGCATCTGGATCACTGCGCCCTCCGCGGGGACGCTGTCGGCTGGCCCGCATCTGCTGAAATGGGTCTATGACAACGGCGAATTTAACTTCCATAGCAGCCTGATCGTCAGCAAAGTTCCGGGGATTGGGGCGACATTCGTCAGAACCGACACCAAGACCCAGGGCAGCTGGAAGGGTCTCTACGGAGCGGACGGCTTCCTGATTGCCGGGGACGATACGCATCAGCCCGCCTATGGCACTGTGAGCAAAACCGGCTGGCAGGTCAACTGGAGCGGAAACGGCCTGACCAAAGACATCCGCGCCCTCGAGCGAAACAGCGGCGGCGCAGACCGCATGGCGGGCCAGTGGGGCACCAGCGACAAAAGCTACGACATCGACTGCAGCTTCAAAGACGCCGCCATTCACCGAGTCGCACTCTACGGCCTCGACTGGGACTTGAACGGACGCAGCGAGGACATTCAGGTGATCGATGCCGCCACCGGCGGGGTGCTGGACACCCAGGATCTCAATACCTATGTCTCCGGCAAGTATTTAATCTGGAACGTCCAGGGCCATGTAATTTTCCGCGTCGTCAGCACGAGCCGCTGGACCAATCCAGCCCTCAGCGGCATTTTCTTCGATCCTGCCGAGAAAGGAGCCAAACGATAAAGACAAAAATGGACGGCCTCAAAACACCTGCACCGACGAAAAAAACCGGTACGGCGGCGAAAAAGACCGGCCTCGCCGAATATAAGCGAATCGAGCTTGTCCTGCGGGAACAGGTCGGAGAAGGAAACTGGTCCATCGGGGCCATGCTGCCAAGCCGACGTGCCCTCGCGCGTCAGTATTCCGTGTCACTGGTCACTCTGGACCGGGCCATCGGACCGCTGCTGGCTGACGGCACGCTGCGGGCTGACGACCGACGTGGGACATTTGTTCTGCGCCTGCCAGCGAAGTCCACAGAGCCGGAAGCACCGACATTTACACGGAGCCCCGCGCGTTCGAGGCCGGAGGGATTAGATCGCCTTGAGTCTCTCGTTCCCGTGCGCACCGGATCAATCGGGATCATTGCCTCACTAGCGCGTGATGAGGGCCAGGAGTATCTGATCCTGCATGAGCTGGAGCAAGTACTTTCCCAGCGCGGTTTTTCCACGACTGTGCTGAACCGGATGCAAAACAAGGTGCCGACTCGCAGCCTCGCCGATGCGGCGGAGGCCATTCTCGAAAACAATCTTGTGGCTTTAGTCGTCCTCTGCCTGGACATGGACATGACGCTGATCGCTTCTGAGATGAGCCGCATGAAGCTGGGCGCACTGCCGACCGTCTGCATTCTGGCAGGAGAGCTGACCCTGCCCTTCCCCCATGTCTTCTATGACAACCGCAGCGGAGGCTATCAGGCCGCCCAGCATCTCGCAGAGCGTGGGTGGAGAGACCTCACGGTGGTGGCTCCCTTCACCGCGACCTGGGTGTCAGAACGGATCGCAGGGGTGCGTGATGCCCTGGCCCATGCCCCGACATTCACACAGCAGCCCACCCCACTCCAGATTTTGACGGGAAATGGTGATACCTGGGACATCATGTCCGATCCCCGGGCTTATGGCTACAGGACCGCACAGGCCGCGATGGAGACCGGATGGCATCCGAGTGGCGGCATTATCGGCATCAGTGACGGTGTTGCTCTCGGCGTCCTGGAGGCTGCCTCCGAACGTGGCCTGAAAGCTGGCCGGGACTTCGCAATACTCGGCTTTGATGATGACCCGGACGCCCGAGTTATGGGATTGACCAGCCTGCGCCCCCCCATGCAGGGGATGGCCCGTGAGGCCGCCCGCCTCCTGATGGAGCATATGGCGGGGAATGACGGCGGGCTGCAAGTACGTCTGCGTGCTCAGATGATTCCTCGTGTTTCAACGAGTCGTCGCGGGCCGGCGGAGATTTAAGTATTTTCGCCGCCGATGCTTCCCAGGCATGCGATCAGGACTATGACGAGCAATTTTCGCAGAACGGCAGCAGTCAGGACGAACCGGAATGGGGCGGGCAAGTCTGTTCGTTTGTGAAAAACAGCGGGGTTTGTAAAGCCCCGGCGACAGCTTCTCCCCCGTTCGCCTGATCAATCCGACCAGCCACTTCGCCGGTACATTCAGCCCGGTTTCAGCCCCTGGAAACAGACAAAAAAATGCAGTTACTTTCCACGGCGGAGGCAGAGGCACGCCTTCTCTCCAGACTAAATCCAAATGCCCCTCGGGCTCTCATTGCCCTAGCAGGGCTACCCGGATCAGGGAAAAGCACTCTCGCCAGCGCTCTGGCGACAACGGTGAACGCCGTTGCGGGACCCGACTCCATGATCGTGCTGAGTATGGACGGCTTTCACCTGACCAAAGCGCAGCTTCGACAGATGCCTGATCCGGATGCCGCCCTGGCCCGGCGCGGGGCGCCGTGGACTTTCGATGCCGCCGCCCTCGCCAGCCGTCTCCAGGCTATTCGTGCAGGAGCCAGGACGAACGCTGTCTTCTGGCCAGGCTTTGCGCATGGCGTGGGCGACCCTGTGGAGGACGCGCTGGAAGTAAAGGCACAGACACAAATCATTCTTGTGGAGGGACTATATCTGCTGCACCCCTCGGACGGCTGGGAGACGGTCGGCCAAAGCTTCGACGAGCGCTGGTACCTGGGCACGCCGTTAGAGATCGCGCGGGAGCGCCTGGCCCGGCGCCATATGTCTGCCTCGGGCCTGACACGCGCCCAGGCCGACACCCGCATTGCTTTGAACGACGCCCTTAACGCCGAAATTGTCTCCCACTCGCGCCTATTTGCCGACTTCCTGCTGAGAGAATAACGAGAAAGAGTCGTAGTGCAGTACTGGAAACCCGGCGCCGAAAACGAATTTGCCGGAGACATGATGCCGTACTGGGACGGCGAGATGTTCCACCTCTTTTACCTGCTGGACCGGGACCACCACGGCACGCACCTGAGCTTCTTCGCCTCAAAGGAGTCCGCGCGTCTGGAAAACTTACGCATCGCCCCGATTCTTTAATTCCAAGTGCTCAGATAACTACCTGGAAGGCGGGGGGGATGCAGTGCGCATTCAACTGCATTCGAGTAGAGCAGCTGAGGGATTGTTGAGGAACCCAGCTCGTGCATTAGTTAGGAACCTAGCCAATGCGGCCCTTGGGAACCCAGCCCGCAAGATTGGAACCCAGCCCGC
>JANXMY010000190.1 GCA_025354405.1 Armatimonadota bacterium | reverse complement strand
CGGCGGCAAGTGCAGTGGATTTGAACCCGGCAAGTGCACTCTCTTCTGAAGCGATTGCGACATCAGGTGTGCATCAGGTAGGCTATGCGGAGGGAATTTACACTCCGGTCAAACGAGTCATGCCACCGAATGGTCCGGGACCGCTGCGACTGCCATAGACATAAATCCAGATGGGGCGGGATCCTCTCGGGCATACGCTATTTCAGGTGACATGGCGGCGGGACAAGCCGTTTTTAAGACTGGTACCAACTCTTATAAAGCTGATGCCATTCTTTGGAGTCTAACTGGCGGCATTGGCGGGATCCCAACGGTACAAGATCTTAATCCCTCTGGGTATGAGTTTTCGAGGGGGACGGGCATTTTTGGCACGGATGTCGTGGGTGCAGGGAAACTCAATGGGTTTAATCATGCTCTGCTCTGGCATGGCAGTGCCAGCAACTATGTGGATTTGAATCAATTTTTACCTGCTGGCTACTCGGACGCGTTTGCGCAGGGAATCGATGCGAACGGCGATATCGTTGGCGTCGCTTTCACTGCAACTGGAAACCAAGGTGTATTTGGAATCCCCCATGCGTCTTTGTGGCGATTATTTCCCGTCCCAGAAACCTCTGCTGCTATTCCGCTCAGGCTTCTGCTGACATTGGGTCTCGGTGGAGTGTTCCTAGCCCACAAAAGAAAAGCACTTCCTGCGGTATAACAGCTCCAGGCCGCCGGCTTAGCATCGGCGGTCTGCACTTCTCTCAATTTCTCAGCATTTCGAGGTACACTATTCTATGTCCCTCTATGCAGAACTCCATCGCCACCTCGGCGGTGCGGTTGTCCCACGCGTCTTCTGGCGGTATCTCGTCCGCAATGAACATCCTCTGGTCCAAGAGTTTCCCACTTACGAACAATTCGAAGCATTCGTGACAAAGCCTCGGGCATCGCTGGCCGAGTATCTTGAGCTGCATGCGCTAGTCGAGCCGTTCCAAACACTGGAAACGCTGCCGTATTTTGTCTCCAAACTGGTCCGCGGCGCATATGTGTTCGAGGGAATTTGCTACTTAGAGCTTCGCCATACCCCCTATTATCGTACCGATCCGAATTTATCCCAGGCGGATCGGATTGCCCAGATGAAAGATGTTGTGATCGCAGTGGGTGAGGCTGGACACGACCCTCAGTACCCACTTTTGATGCGGCAGATCATGTGCATGCATTCCCAGCTTCCACATGAAGTCAACAAAGCCACGCTCGAGCTGGCGGAGAGCCTGCCGCAGTATGTCTGCGGCGTGGACCTGGCGGGGCCGGACATCTATTATGCCGCTCGGATTCACGAATGGATAGAGATGTTTCGTTTGGCTCAGCAAAAAGGCATTAAGACAACGGGCCACTTATATGAAACGGCGGATGGCTGTCATCCTGGCTTGCTCCCGTATCTATCGCGGATCGGACATGGTATCCAGATCGCGCTGCGCTATCCCGAGCTGCTGCCCGAAGTTGCGGCACGTGGCCAGTGCCTGGAAGTTTGTCCGACAACTTATCTGAAAACGGGAACTTTGTCGGATTTAACGACGCTACGGACAGTGTTCGAGCGCTGCGAAGCTGCCGGGGTGGATGTCGTCATCTGCACGGATAATGCGGGGCTGCACAATGTCCGGCTGCCCTGGGAATTTGAGAACTTGCTGACACAGGATGTTATCGATTTCACCCAGCTTGCCGCCTGTCAGGATGCTGCCTTCCGACATGCCTTTGCTTGGCCGCACCCGCATCCGCCGCGCGTCCTGCTCGACCGATTGATCACGGGACTACCTTAAGGAGAATTTTCTCAATGACCGCTACTCTGAAAAACCAAGTAATGCTCTGCGGCATCGCCGCCGTACTCGCCGCCGCTTTCTGCTCTGCTCCAGTGTCGGCGCAGACAAAAGAGCGTGGTGCTCTTCCAGAAAAGCATGACAGCAATAGTCTGCATAAACTGGGGAAATCCATCCAGTATCCCTTCCGCAAGGCTGGGGAGAACGTCAGCAAGTCGACCCGCAAGGGCGCAAAAGACGTCCAGTACGGTACGCGCAAAAACGCCAATAATGCCAGCATTAACGCTCATCGTGCGACTGGCCAAAACTCGGTCGACCGCCGCCACAACGGAAACCGACGCCATAAAACGATCGTGACACCAAAGGGCAATCTGCACCGGGTGCACTAAATCACAGAGTCTCTGAAAACAAGAAAGACGCCGGTCAGCCTCCACAAGGGCTGACCGGCGTTTCTTTGTGTGGCACTACGGGTAAATACAAAGAAAGCGAGATGCAAAGGAGAAATAACGATGAATACTCTCATGAATACTCTCACGAAATCGCTGACAGTATTTTCCCTGCTTGCCGGATCGCTGCTGCCCCTCTCGGCCATTCAGGCAAATTCGGCAACCTCACCAGCCCCAGCGCAGTCGGCAATTACGATGCTGCTCACCACCCCGTCGTCCCCGCTGCCGATGGGAACAAAGCTCCTTGGCATCCGTGTCGCTGATGGTCTGGCGACGGTTGATTTCTCGCGGGAATTCGCGGATAATTTTTCGGGGGGAGACTCTGCGGAGATGCGTGCCGTCAATTCGATTTTGCGTACGATGGGACAGTTTCCAACCGTATCGTGGGTGCAGGTACAGGTCGAGGGGCAGTCAATTGACTCCCTGGGCGGGCTGCTGGTCCTCACCGATCCATTACCGGTCATCCGGCCGCTGGGACAAAGCGAAATGCTGCTGGCGCGCCATATGCACCGCAAAGCGGCTTCCGGTCATCACCTGGCTGGAACACACAAAAAGGCTTGATGGCCACTCCCGACACGCGCTAAAATCAACGTGAGTTCCTCGGTGCCGCGCAATTTGAAAAGCTTTCGAACCGCATCTGGCTCCAGCGGGAATCCGCGCTTCTTCACGATCAAACGCCCCGCATTTCGAGCCGCAAGCGCGGCTTGCAGGCGCTTGGGATTGTAGGAGAGCTGCTCGAGAATTGTATATCCCGTGGCAAATGGGGTTTGCTGAAAGCTATCGGCTAGTAAATAGGCGATATGGAAATCCATCGGTCCAGCACCGAGCTGACCCGCCAGAGTTCCGACGAGATGCGCCCGAATGACCGCCGGGTCCGGTTCGTAAAGTACGGAGCCACTCGCACGAAGTGTGCCTGAGCCGGGCCGATCAACGGCCCCTGCCAGCGTTTGTACTTCCTCGTCCGTTAGAACCGTCGCGCGAAGCTTTTCTCCCGTTTGGGTGTTCCCCTTCCAAAGGAGTGCTTCCCGGCATTCCCCTCCCTCGGAAAGAAACTCCAGTTCCGCCCCAAACGTCTCAGCGAGTGCATGATCTACTCCCGGGGAAAGCTTAACCCCGATGGCTTTTGCCGTCAGAGTGTGCAGGTAAGAGAGGGGAGGGGAATACTCTTCGGGGTCGGAGACACGGCGGCTGTCACGCCTGCGTGCGGGGTCAAGCCATATGGCTTCCGCCGTAATTTGCGAAGCTGTCACGTCTTCCGCGACGACCCGGACCAAATCGGTGAAGCCGGAGATTTCAATATTTTCCTTTGCGAAACGGGCACGGATGGGATCACGCTCATACACCGTTACTTGCAGGCCAGCGCGTGCGAATGCGAGGGCATCCCCCCCGATCCCTCCGCCTAAATCGGCTACTTCGCTGACGCCAGCCGCCACTAGCCTCCGGGCATGATACGCAGCAGTAGCGGCTCCGGAAGCTTGCTCCAGTGCTTCGCGCACGAAGTACATTTTGGCAGCATCGGGTCCAAACTTGGTTTGACCTCGCCCCCGCAATTCCGTCATCTCCCACGCTGCCGACGCCTGCTCAGAGGTTGCGCTCTTGCGAAGGCGAGTGAGTGCCGTCAGGATTTCAGCGCGGCTGTCCCGTAGTGCCTGCGCCGCATCTAACAGAGTTCGCCCGGGAGTGTCGAGAAGAAATTCGGCAAGGTTATCATTCAATTGGGTAACTGCTTAAAGAGAAAAAACGAGTGGTTGAAAACCACTCGTGTGTCGAATCTGTCGGCGTCTTGCAGCCAAGGCGCAGTTCTTACTTCGGCGTGAAGGAGGTTCCGCACCCGCAGCTTTTGACGACGTTTGGGTTTAGATACTTCCATCCGCCCTCCAGCAAGTTCGCCGTGCTGTAATCCAGGGTCATGCCGTCGATGAAAGTTGCGCTCTTTGGATCGACCATCACGGTCAATCCTTCAACGACATAAACAATGTCGTTTGCACGCGGGGCTTCTTCCAATGCCAGCACGTACGAAAGACCGGAACAGCCGCCGCCTTTGACGCCGACGCGCAGGGCCAGGTTAGGATTGTCTTTCTTTGCGATCAGCCGCCGTGCCTGCGCGACGGCGGCAGGGGTCACGATCACGGGATAAGTGGCAGTCTCAGTCATAATTATTTCTCCAAGCAGGTTGATTTAGAAAAATCCCAGCTCCAGCTTTGCGCCTTCGGACATCCGGTCCATGCTCCAGGCCGGCTCCCAGACCAGCTCGACATGGACATCCGAAACGCCGGGCACGGTGCGGACAGCATTCTCGACTTCACCGGGCAGTGTTCCCGCAACGGGGCATGCCGGTGAAGTGAGCGTCATGTCTATCTCGACGAAACCAAACTCGTCTACCTCCACATCGTAGATGAGCCCAAGGTCGTAGATGTTAACCGGGATCTCCGGGTCGTAGACTCCCCGCAGGGCTTCCATGACTTCGGCTTCGATCACCAAAGGGTATATTTTGTCGGGCTTGATTGTCGTCATTCGGTCTCCGTTCTCGCCTGAAAAGCGACGGCATAGCGCTTGATCTGTTTGATCACGGCCTGAAGACCATTTGCCCGGTTCGCGGACAGATGCTCGCTCATGCCGATCTTGTTGATGAACTCGGGCGGGGTGCTAAGAATCTCTTCTGGGGTCCGGCCCGAATAGACGCGCAGTGCCAGTGCGATCAGGCCGCGCACGATCAGCGCATCGCTGTCCGCATCAAAAACGATCTGCTTGCCGTTCAGGTGCCCGGAGAGCCAAACCTGGGACTGGCAGCCCTTCACTTTGTTCTCTTCAAGGCGCTGGTCTTCCGGAAACGGTGGCAGCTTGCGGCCCAGATCGGCGATGTGCTTGTACCGCTCAGTCCAGTCTCCAAGATAATCGAACTCCTCGACAATCTCTTCCTGGGCTTTATCAATCGTCAGTGCTTCAGAAAGTACTTCTGCGGTCATTCGCCAAAAATCTCCCGCGCTGTGTGCAGTCCTCGCACCAGCGTATCTAATTCTTCTCGTGTGTTATACAGGCCCAGTGATGCCCGGACAGTTGCCGGAACGCCAAATCTTTGCATCACCGGATGAGCGCAATGCTGTCCGGTTCGGATCGCGATGCCTTCCTGGTCCAGCACCGTGCCGATATCATAGGGGTGGATGCCATCCAGGACGAACGAGTAGACACTGGCTTTCGCACGCGCGGTTCCGATCATCCGAAGGCCGGGGACGGCTGTCAATAGATCCGTGCCATACGCCATCAATTCATTTTCATAAGTAGAGATCTTGTCCATACCGAGACCTGCCAGATAATCGATGGCCGCGCCCAAGCCGATTGCTCCATCAATATGCGGTGTCCCCGCCTCAAACTTATAGGGTATTTCGTTGAAAGTGGTCTCTTCGAACGTCACCGTCGCAATCATATCCCCGCCACCCTGCCAGGGCGGCATCTCTTCCAGCAAGGCTCGCTTGCCGTAGAGCACTCCGATTCCCGTCGGGCCGTAGAGCTTATGCCCTGAGAACACTAAAAAGTCACAATCGAGTTCCTGAACGTCAATTGGCATATGGTACGCCGACTGGGCCGCGTCCACCAGCACGGGGACGCCGTAAGCATGGGCCATCTCGATCACCTGCTTGATCGGATTGATCGTCCCCAGCGCATTGGACATATGCACGATGCCCACAAACTTGGTACGCTCGCTGAGCAGCTTCGCGTATTCGTCCATCATCAGCTCCCCAGCGTCGTTGATAGGGATGATTCTCAGCTTTGCACCGGTTTCCGCGCAGAGCAGCTGCCAGGGGATGATGTTCGCATGATGCTCCATCGTCGAGAGGATGATTTCATCCCCCGCATGGATGTTGCGCCGTCCATAGGTCTGCGCAACCAGGTTCACACCTTCGGTGGCGTTGCGGACGTAGATGATCTCATGCGCATCGGCGGCATGGAGAAAGGTCTGTACCTTGACTCTTGCCTCTTCATACGCCCGCGTCGCCAGTTCGCCGAGCAAATGAGACGCGCGGTGAATATTGGCGTTGTAGGTCGTGTAGAAATCTGTGACCGCATCGATAACACTCTGCGGTTTCTGAGTGGTATTGGCATTGTCGAGGTACGTCAGCGGCTTGCCGTTGACAAGCCGGTGAAGGATAGGGAAATCCGCGCGGACTTTAGCGACATCATATGGAGTAATCATGTCAACTCTTTCCAAAATAGCCCCGGATTGGGAATCCGAGGCTTAGAACTACCCGCTGCCGAAGCGGCATGCAGAGAGGGACACACTGGGTTTGCATTTCTCTCTTTTGTCCCCCTGGACGGCAGGTTTTATCCAGCCTCGGGTTTCTAATCCGTGGCTCTTGCAGGGTTTGAATAAGGAATTGCTTTCCCCGCTTCTCACTCCGCGATTCCCTCCAAAGCGCTTTCTGCAAGCAGTACGCGGTCAAGCTGGGAGCGGATGGCGTCCACTTTGATGCGGCGGACGATGTCGCTGGCGAAGGCGTAGGTCAGCAGGGCTCGGGCATCGTCTTTCTTGATCCCGCGTGCCCGAAGATAAAACAGTGCTTCAGCATTCAGCTGACCGATCGTCGCACCATGCGTGCACTTGACGTCATCGGCGAAGATTTCGAGCTGAGGCTTGGTATCGATCTGCGCATTCGGCGAGAGCAGCAGGGTCTGGTTCGTCTGCTTGGCATCCGTCTTCTGCGCGTCTTCACGAACAAAGATCTTGCCATTGAAAACGCCGCGTGAATAATCGTTTAATATGCCCTTGTAGATCTCGTGGCTGTTACAGTGCGGCATGGCATGATCGATAGATGTATGATTGTCAAAGACCTGCTTGTCTTTGCCCAAATAAACGCCATTGAGCGTACATTCGATGCCCTCACCGCCAAGATACGCATTCATGTCATTACGCACCAGAAGCCCGCCAAGTCCGATAGAATGAGACGAAAAGTTCCCGCTTCGAGTTAGGCTAACCTGCATCGTCGCGATATGGAAAGCTTTCTCGCTCTCGCGCTGAACCTTGTAATGGTCCACGACGGCATTTTCGCCGACCACGACTTCGGTGACGGCATTGGTAAAGTAGACCTGGCCTGACGCTCCGGCATACGACTCGATCAGCGTGACCTCTGAGTTTTCTTCAATGATGATCAGCGTGCGCGGATGCGATACGGTCGGACCAGCTTCCGCGGTCGAAATGTACAGCAGGTGGATCGGCGCGGTCAGGATTGCCCCGGCAGCGACGTGTACAAAGGCTCCGTCTTCCAGTGCTGCCGTGTTCAGCGCGACAAACGACTCGGTATCAAACTTTGCGGACTTCCCCAGATGCTTTTCGACAAGCGGCGAATTATCGGCCATCGCAGCCGCTAGAGTCTTCACGGAAACACCATCGGGAAACGTCGCACTGGACAGATCCGAGGCGAAGTGGCCATTGACGAACACCATCTGTGTTCCGGCCAAATCCTGATAGGTAAAGCGGCTCAGGCCCTCGGCAGACAATTCACTCTGCGCCTTTGTCGCCAGCGTAAAGGGAGTCTCCGCAATCGGTGAGACATTGGTGAATCGCCATTCTTCATCGCGCCGGGTTGGAAAGCCAACTTCGGCGAACCGTGCGGCGGCGTTCTGCCGGAGGGCGCTGAGCCAGCTGGGGCCGGGATTGTCGCTACCGGTATCCGTGCCGGTGAAATCACGCAGGTAGCTATTGGGGGCAGTTAATTTTTCACTATTCATGTCGGTCTTCAAAAGAAACTCCATCTCTTAAGCGGGTAAAGAATTGGCTGCGACTAGGCTGCAACTAGCTCCGAGGTACTGCCGCTTTCGAGCCAGCCGTATCCCTGCGCTTCCAGCTCCAAGGCCAGTTCTTTTCCGCCGGATTTGACGATTCGCCCGGCAGAGAGCACATGGACAAAGTCCGGGACGATGTAGTTCAGAAGCCGCTGGTAGTGGGTCACGACGATGATCGCCCGCTCCGGCGAACGCAGCGCATTGACGCCTTCGGCAACGGTCTTCAGGGCGTCGATGTCGAGGCCGGAGTCTGTCTCGTCCAGAATCGCCAGCTTCGGGTCTAGGACGGCCATCTGGAAAATCTCGTTGCGCTTCTTTTCGCCGCCGGAGAAGCCTTCATTGACCGGGCGGTTCAGCAGGCTCTGGTCGATGTGCAGGACATTCATCTTCTCACGGACCAGCTTCAGAAATGCTGGGGCACTCATCTCTTCTTCGCCCCGGTACTTGCGGATTGAGTTCAAGGCCGCACGCAAAAAATATGTGTTATTGACACCCGGGATTTCGACAGGGTACTGGAACGCCAGGAAAACTCCGAGCTGTGCCCGCTCTTCCGGTTCCAATTCCAGCAGGTCATGCCCATCAAAGGTCACTTCGCCGCCCGTTACTTCATAGGCATCGCGCCCGGACAAAACACCCGCGAGTGTGCTCTTTCCCGAACCGTTTGGTCCCATGATTGCATGTACTTCTCCGGGGTTGACCGTCAGGCTGATCCCTTTCAGAATCTCTTTCTCGGCGACCCGAGCGTGCAGGTCAGTGATCTCTAGTAATGGCATAGTTATTCTTTTCTGTTCTCAATTTCCGTTGTGAGATCGAGGACGACTGCCCATCACCATTGTCCGGTTCCGGAGCAATGGGTCAGGGCGGCCTTGTCTATTCGTCGCCTCGTCTGCCTCTCATGACTTACCCGACACTGCCTTCGAGGCTGACACCGAGCAGCTTCTGGGCCTCGACTGCAAACTCCATCGGGAGTTCCTTGAAGACTTCCTTGCAGAAGCCATTGACAATCATCGAAACGGCGTCCTCAGTTGAAATTCCACGCTGGTTGCAGTAGAAAATTTGGTCTTCACCAATCTTTGACGTCGACGCCTCATGCTCCACAGTCGCTGTCGGGTTCTTGACTTCGATATACGGGAACGTGTGCGCTCCGCAGCGGTCGCCGAGCAGCAAGGAGTCGCACTGCGAATAGTTGCGGGCGTTCTCCGCACCGGGATTGATCTTCACCAGCCCGCGATAGGTGTTCTGGCCGTTGCCCGCCGAGATGCCCTTGGAGACGATCGTGCTGCGGGTGTTCTTGCCCAGATGGATCATCTTGGTGCCGGTGTCTGCCTGCTGCTTGTTGTTTGTCAGTGCCACCGAATAGAACTCGCCAATAGAGTTGTCACCCTGCAAAATGCACGATGGGTACTTCCAGGTGATCGCGCTACCGGTCTCGACCTGTGTCCAGGAGATCTTCGCATTGTCACCCTTGCAGATACCACGCTTGGTGACGAAGTTGTAGATACCGCCCTTGCCATCCTTGTCTCCGGGATACCAGTTCTGGACGGTTGAGTACTTGATTGTCGCATCCTTCATCGCCACCAGCTCGACACAGGCTGCGTGCAGCTGATTCTCATCGCGCATCGGCGCGGTGCAGCCCTCGAGGTAGGAGACATACCCGCCTTCATCGCAGATGATTAAGGTCCGCTCGAACTGGCCCGTGTTTGCCGCATTAATACGGAAGTACGTGGACAGCTCCATCGGGCACCGGACACCCTTTGGGATGTAGCAGAAAGAGCCGTCCGTGAAGACTGCACTGTTCAGGGTCGCATAGAAGTTGTCCGAGTACGGAATGACTGAGCCAAGGTATTGGCGCACCAGCTCAGGATGGTCCTGAACGGCTTCCGAGAAAGAACAGAAGATAATTCCCTGCTTCTTCAGCTCACCCTTGAAAGTTGTGGTGACGGAAACACTGTCAAAGACCGCATCTACTGCGACGTTCGAAAGGCGCTTCTGTTCCTGAAGCGAAATCCCCAGCTTGTCGAACATCGCCAGCATCTCCGGGTCCACTTCGTCCAGGCTGTTCAGAACCTTCTTGGGCTTTGGTGCGGAGTAGTAAGCGATCTTCTGGTAGTCGATCGGGTTGACATCCACGTTGTGCCACAGTGGGTCGGTCATGGTCAGCCAGAGCTTGTAGGCCTTGAGCCGCCATTCTAGCAGCCACTCGGGCTCATTCTTCTTGCTCGAAATCATCCGAATGACTTCTTCGCTCAGGCCAATCGGGATCGTGTCGGATTCGATTTCCGAGACGAAGCCATATTGATATTCTTTGCTTGCAAACTCTTCGATCGTATCGGTTGCTGCACTCATTGTGATTTCTCTCAGTTCTAAAAAACGCCGTCTGAAAACGCAAATGCCGACTAAACTTGTCGGATATAGTGTACCCCCGAAAACACCGGTTTGTCAAGATTTCTCAGGAAAGAAATTCCTTCGGCACAGCAAAATTGCGGGCCGCAAAGATACCGGATTTTCGTAAAATTGTTCCCTGTTGCCTGTTGATATGGCGGGCTTTACCGAAGATAAAAGTATCGCTGTAAACCACTCGCTTGTTTCGGTAAGTCGTTCTGAAAGGTTACCCTGGGATGTTAAAATCCGTCATACTGGCAGGCTTCTTTTGGGCCTCCGCCAACTTCATGCCCATCACTCCGATCGTTACTCCGGTCGTTACTCCGATCGCAGTTGCTTATAGCCAGCCTCCAATGCCAATCATGGCCGCCGCTGAAGCGCCTCATTCCGTGCAGATGGCTTCGCTTGCAAGTTTTTCGAAATCGCGTGTTGCGTGGGATTACCCCGCAGCAATGGCTTCTCCGGAGACACTTTCCTCTGACGAAGAAGAGTTTGTCACGCGGGTCAATGCCGAGCGGACCTCACGCGGACTGAATTCTCTGATCGTCGACCCATTTCTGGTGCAGACTGCCCGCGCTCATTCTCGCGAGATGTGTGATTTGAATTACTTCAGCCACCATTCACCGACCTCTGGGCTGGCCTCACCGATGGATCGGTATTTGACTGGGATGAAAGCGCTGGGTACGAATAGCCCGGATTACTTGCTGGTCGGAGAAAATATCTTTTACTGCAGCATTTTCAACAACGTTTACAATGCTGAGTATGGACATCGTGCTTTGATGGACAGTCCCGGTCACCGGGCTAATATTCTGGATCCGCGCTTCACGAAAATCGGTCTCGGCATCCACCATAATGCCCGTGGTGAGTTCTGGGTGACGCAGATGTTCACCAAAGACAGTGAATAGGAAAGAAAGTGAATAGAAAAGATAGTGAGTAAGTATTAGAAGTTATGCTGGACCACCCTCTGTACCTGAACTGGCACAGAGGGATTGTTGTCTTACTTCTTCAGCTGGGACTTAAACTTTTCGCGGAATTCGCTGATCTCCGGAGCAATCACATACTGGCAATAGCCTTCGTTCGGGTGCAGGCGATAATAGTCATCATGGTACTTCTCCGCCGGATAGAAGTTTGTATATGGCTGAACTGTAGTCACGATCTTTCCGGGCCAGAGATGTGAAGCTGCCGCCTTCTGGATGGCTTCGTCTGCCTCCCGCTTCTGCGTGGCATTGCGGTAGAAGATCGCTGAGCGGTACTGCGGGCCACCATCCGGCCCTTGCTGATTCAGCGTCGTTGGGTTCCGTGCCGTCAGCAGAACTTCCAGCAGCTTCCGATACGAGATCACTTTCGGGTCGAACGTGATATTGATCGTTTCGGCATGTCCCGTTCGGCTGGTCTCCACCTGCTCATAAGTCGGATTTGCGGTCCGGCCTCCGGCGTAGCCTGGCTCCACTTTCTCGACACCCTTTAGCTGCTGAAAGATAGCTTCCATGCTCCAGAAACATCCGGCGGCTAAGGTCGCCGTCTCCGAACCGGGCGCGACTTTCGTGTAAATCTGCGGCAGTGGTGCCGAGACTGCCTGCGTGCATCCCGCAAGCAGCGCCGGAACTAGACACGCAGCCAGCCCAGCTATCGAAGCACGCGCCAGCAGGCGGCGACGGGTCTTTAAACTAAAAGTCATTTGACGTTCTCCTGTACTTGTTTAAACATTCGCCACAGGTTAAAGGTTCCATTTTTGATGAAATCCTGACTAAATATCTGGGATTTTCCACTCGATTTCAGGCCCGCCTGAGGCCCGAAGTGCCGCGTTGATCTGGGAAAATGGGTGGCTGCCGAAAAATCCGTTTCGAGCCGAAAGTGGGGAAGGATGGACCGACTGCACCACAAGGTGGCGCGAGGTATCGATCAGGGGCAGTTTCTTCTGGGCATAGCCGCCCCAGAGCACGAACACCACGGGTTCTGCTTTCGCATTGACCTGCTTGATGACGGCATCGGTAAACGTTTCCCAGCCTTTGCCCTTGTGCGAGTTTGCCTCATGGGCGCGGACTGTCAGGACTGCATTGAGCATCAGTATCCCTTGCTTCGCCCACGGAACCAGAAACCCATTGTTTGGGACCTGGCATCCGACATCCTCGCGCAGCTCTTTGTAGATATTCCACAGAGACGGGGGAGTCTCGATTCCGGGCCGGACACTGAAGCACAGGCCATGGGCTTGTCCGGCTCCATGATATGGGTCCTGGCCCAGCAGAAAAACACGCACTTTGTCATAGGGTGTCAGCTGAAATGCCGAGAAGACATCTTCCTCCGGCGGATAGACCGCTCCCTGGCGCCTTTGCTCCGCGACAAATTCCTGCAGCTTCGGCCAGTACGGTTTTTCGAATTCGCCGCTCAGCGCCGCCAGCCAATCTTCCGGCAGAGGGGGTGGGGGAGCTGCAGTCTTGTCAGTGTCATCCTCAAATAGGGATAATGTGTCCATAGTCCGAGTGTACCCATAATGACCGATGGGAAGGAAACGCCGGGCGAAATCTCGAACAAAACATGCATGGATCTTTTTGACGATACTCCAGCAACTGCACAAACGGCACCGAACACCCCTCTCGCCGCACGGATGAGGCCGCGAACTCTGGAAGAGTTCGTAGGGCAGGCACGTATCCTTGGGACAGACAGCCTCCTGCGGCGAGCCATTGAAGAGGATGCACTGACCTCCGTGATCTTTTTCGGACCACCCGGTGTCGGCAAAAGTACATTGTCAAATATCATCGCAAACCATACAAAGGCGCACTTCGAGAACTTCTCTGCTGTTACCCAAGGCATTCCGGACCTTCGGAAGGTGATCGAAGCCGCTGGCCTGCGCCGGCGGCTGTACGGCAAGAAAACTGTGCTGTTTATTGACGAGATTCACCGCTTCAATAAAGGCCAGCAGGATGCCCTGCTGCCTCATGTCGAAAATGGCACAGTCGTACTGATCGGGGCGACGACCGAAAACCCATACTTTGAGGTCAACGCCCCACTTTTATCCCGTGCGCGAGTTTTCACGTTTGAATCGCTCTCCGATGAACAGATCGGCGGCTTGCTCGACCGTGCCGTCACCGACCCGGAGCGCGGTCTCGGGGAGCTGCGTGTGGTGCTGGAACCCGATGCTCGTGCACATCTGGTAGACAAATCGAATGGCGATGCCCGCACCGCCCTGAACGCCCTGGAGCTGGCCGCCACCACGACACGGCCTGAATCGCGTAAAGCTGATGCCGTTCGCCGGGTGACCCAGGCTATCGCCGAAGAAGCCCTGCAGCGGCGGGCACTGACCTATGATAAAACGGGTGACACGCACTACGACACAATCTCAGCCTTTATTAAATCCATTCGCGGCAGCGATCCGGATGCCGGGCTATATTACCTGGCGAAGATGCTGACTGCTGGGGAGGATGCCCGGTTTTTAGCCCGCCGCCTGGTTATCTTAGCTTCCGAAGATGTTGGCAATGCCGACCCCATGGCCCTCGTAGTCGCGAATGCCGCTGCCCACGCCGTCGAGTTTGTGGGCCTGCCCGAAGCCCAGCTTAACCTGGCCCAGGCTGTGACCTATCTGGCCTCTGCGCCTAAGTCCAAGGCATCGTATATTGGCCTGAAACGCGCCCTGGCTGATGTTGAGGCCGAGCGTTCGCAGCCCATTCCTAAGCCCATGCGTGACTCGCACAGCGGCACGGGGCGAGCCGCCAAAGGCGACATTCCCTACGTTAATCCGCACGATTACCCTGGCAACTATGTTGCGCAGGAGTATCTCCCTGAAGGCGTCCAGACCCAGCCCTACTATGAGCCGACTGAAAACGGTTTTGAGGCAGCGATCAAACTGCGTCTGGCAGCACTGCGACTGGAAACGTTTGAATAGACCATGCCGCAGCTTTATTACTTCCTCCTCGCCTCACTGACCGGCCTTGTTGCCCTGCTCGCAGCGTATTGCTGGTGGATCGAGCCTGCCCGGCTTGCGATCACAGATCATGCCGTCGCCGACCCGGATCAGTCGCTCGCGCATCCGGTCCGCGCTCTGCTGCTAACGGACTGGCACCTGGGCCGCTGGAGCCGCCCAGATGTTCTGAAAGCAAAGATGCACCGGCTCCTCCGCCTGCACCAGAGCGAGCCTCTGGATGTGATCTTGCTGGGCGGAGACTATATCGACATCGAAGCCGAATATCTGACGCAGCTGGTTCCCGCGCTGGAAATCCTGCGGCAGATGGGGATACCAATCTTTGCCGTCCCCGGTAACCACGATTATACGACTTACGGGGGCGATATTACCCCGGTCGTTGCGCTTTTGAGAGGGCAAGGGGTGAAAGTGCTCCGCAATGAGGCAGAGCTGCTGACGACGGTCAGAGGCCAGCGCCTGCAGGTCATCGGTCTGGATGATTTGCAGCAGTCGCCGGAGTACTTTCAAGAAAACACTTACCAGGCGCCGGCGGACTATCGAAAAGTGGCTTCGAAAATACTCTGGTACTCCCAGTTTGACACCCTGGACCCACAGGAGCCGCGCCTCATCTTATCGCACAACCCAGATGCCGTTTACCTTCCTGGATTGAAACCGATGGTCGTGCTGTCCGGCCACACGCATGGCGGTCAGCTGATTCTCCTGGACTGGATAAGCCGCCCCCTCCATCGCTGGTTACACCCGGCCCTGCCACCCGGAAGCGCAGTGACTTGGGCGGGGCGGCGCGAGGTCAACGGACGCACCCTGATCGTCAGCCGCGGGATTGAAGGGTCGGCACTGCCTCTGCGCCTTTTACGTTCCCCCGAAGCGGTTGTGGTAACGTTCTCCTGAAGACTTGCCATTGACGCTGTCGTGCTTTTTGTGGATAATCAAAGGGCATATTCGCCTCGATTTGGCGTGACCTAGAAAGCAAACCTGTGGACAAACATACACTGCTGGAAAATGAATTGTCGGCATGGGTCGAACTACATCGAGCAGAAATCATCGAGACTACCCAGGCTTTTCTGCGCATCCCCAGTGTCGGCGGCACGTCTGCCCCGGGAGCACCCTTTGGAGCGGAAACCCGTCAGGCACTAGACTTCGCATTGAGTTTGGCTGAGACCAGCGGTTTAGCGGTAAAAAACCTCGACGGTTACGCCGCCCACGCCGAATACTGCGCACCGGGGATCCCTTCCGATGCTCCCATCGTCGGTGCGCTGGCTCATGTCGATGTGGTACCACCCGGCACCGGCTGGACCCATCCGCCCTTTGGCGCGGAGATCGAAGGCGGTAAGATCTACGCACGCGGTGTCCTTGACGACAAAGGCCCTGCAATGGCCGCGCTTTGGGCCATTCTTGCACTCAAATCCTGCGCTGCCCCCCTGACTCGCCGGGTCCGGCTGATCCTCGGGGCCAATGAAGAGAGCGGTTTTGAGTGTGTGAAACACTATTTCGCACACGAAGAAATGCCGGTGACAGGCTTCACTCCGGATGCCATGTTCCCGCTGGTCCACGCAGAAAAGGGCATCGTGAACGCGGTTTTGACCCGTGCTGCGCTGCCCGAAGGCGAGAGAATTCATGTCGTGTCACTGAGTGGTGGACAGCGCCCAAATATGGTGCCGGATACGGCGGTGGCCATCCTGAAATCACCCGCTCCTTGGGCGGCCACTGTCGCACGGCTGAATGCTGTCGTCGGCATACATACTGAGGAAATAAACGGCGGGGAGCACCTGACCATTGCTGCTCAGGGGATCTCTGCACATGGCAGTACCCCGGAAGCCGGAGTGAATGCGGTGGGTATTCTCTGCGATGCGCTGCTTTTGCTGGACCACCATGAAGATCAAGTCGTCATAGTGCAGCAGATTCATGCCTGGGCTGAGGATACTACCGGGGCAGCACTCGGAATTGCCGGACAGGACGAGGTGACAGGTCCTTTGACATGTAATCTTGGTGTTGCTGAAATTGGTGACGGGCAAGCCTCACTGACATTTAATATACGCTATCCGGTGACCTGGAACTCAGAGGACCTTAGGAGGCGTTTAGTTACTGGGATCGCGAGCTCAGGATGGACACTTTCGTCTTTCACCGATCAGCCGCCGCTGTATGTGCCCTTAGACGATCCGCTGGTGACCACATTGCTGGAAGTCTACCGAGCGGAGACGGGGGATCAAACTGCGCCGATGACCATGGGCGGCGGGACATATGCCCGTGCAATGGCAAATGGTGTCGCTTTTGGACCGGAATTTCGTGACAAAGACCCGCACGACGGTGGCCCGCATGAAAAAGATGAATGCTGGCCGGTCGAGCACCTGATACGTGCCACGAAAATCTACGCGAAGGCGCTGGCCCGGCTTGCAAGTTTATAATATGCCGAACACAAATCAGAATAATTCCAATCAGACAGTCGTTATTGCGATGAGCGGCGGCGTAGATTCGTCCGTTGCCGCCGGTCTTTTACTGCATCAGGGCTACAATGTCATCGGCATCACCATGCAGATCTGGCAGGAGAGCACCACGGAAACAAAGGGAGCGGGCTGCTGCTCACTAGGGGCGGTTGAGGATGCCCGCCGCGTGGCTGCGAAGCTCGATATTCCCCATTATGTCCTGAATTTCCGCGAGTTCTTTGCCGACAAAGTCATTGATAACTTTGTCAGCGAGTACAAGCGTGGACGTACTCCAAATCCCTGTGTCAGCTGCAATCGCTATGTCAAGTTCGATGCCTTAATGACCAAAGCGCGTGCACTTGGTGCAGACTTCCTTGCGACCGGCCACTATGCTCGGGTAGAGTTCGACGAAGACGAGCGCCGCTGGGCTTTGCGGCGGGCACTCGATTACGACAAAGATCAAACCTATGCCCTCTATCACTTTACGCAGGAAGAGCTGGCCCACACGATGATGCCGCTGGGGCTTGTCACCAACAAAGCTGAGACACGGGCGATTGCTGCAGACCTCAACCTGGCGGTACACAACAAGCCTGATTCGCAGGAAATCTGCTTCGTACAGGGAGGCTCCTACACGGATTTCCTGGCACAGACCGCGCCGGAAACTGTGCAGCGCGGCGACATTGTAGACACCTCGGGGAAGCGCCGCGGGGCCCACGATGGTGTGGCGTTCTACACGATCGGACAGCGAAAACGACTTAATGTTGGCTCTCCAATTCCGCTTTACGTGATCGGAATAGATGCAGAGACCAACACAATCACGGTCGGCGGAAATGACGATTTGCTTGCGGACGGACTGGTTGCCGACGATATTAACTGGGTTGGGATTGCCGGCGTGCAGGAGACACGGCCGATTATGGTGAAAATACGCTATAATATGAACGCTGTGCCTGCAACCTTGCAAAATAGCTCTGATGGTGCAGAAGTTATCGTGCATTTTGACACACCCCAGCGAGCGGTGACACCGGGGCAAGCCGTCGTATTCTACGACCTTCAGGGCGACTCCGTGCTGGGTGGGGCGACGATCGCCCGGGGCATCTAGAAATAATTTATGACTGATTCCCAAAATCGCAATAGTCTTGGTCTTGTGTTACTCGCTGCTATCGGAGCCGGCGCTCTAAGTGGGGCTTTGCTGGGCCTGATGATAGTTCGTCGTCCCCGCGGCCTGAGCGAAGTCGCGATTACGGAGACGGTCGACGATCTGAAACGGCGGGCCGAGAAGATTCTGGAAGAGCTGTCATTGAGCACGCATCCTACCATCCCGATTTTATAATTGCATTTTTGACAGAAATGGAGAAGTAATTTGAACCTCACGATGACCAGCCGAACTCCCAGTGAAACGACCTGCATCCTCGATATTGCCGGTGAAGTGGACGTTTACACATCGCCTCAGCTTAAGCATGACCTTGTACAGATGGCTGAGCGTGGTGTCAAGCAAGTAGTTGTCAATCTTTCTCAGGTGGAATATCTAGACAGCACCGGGTTGGGTGTGCTGATCGGGGGATTGAAGCGCATGCGCGAAGCAGGCGGCAATCTTTCTCTGGTGGGGCCGGGAATGCGTATCCAGCGTATTTTCGAGATCACTGGACTAAATAAGATCTTCGAAATCCATGCGACGGAAGAAGAAGCACTCGCGAAAGAAGGGGTAGCGTAGTGGCTGAATCGCATTCTGAAACTAATTTAAATTCTGAGACAGTTCAGCTCATTATTCCCTGCCGGCCGGAGTATGTGGGTGTGGCGCGGCTTGCCATCCTAGGCATTGCCAGCCGGATGCCTTTCTCCTACGATGAGGTCGAAGACGTACGCCTCGCGGTCGGGGAAGCCTGCACCCACGCTGTCGAGCGGGCCGGATCCGCTGCTGCGACCATTCGCATCGTCAGCACGATCAGCGCTCATGCCCTAAAAATTGAAGTCTCCGACGATGTCGCCGCAGATGCTGTGGCAACACAGTCGGAAGAGGCACGCCTTCTGGAGGAAGCAGGCGTGGACCATCAGGGTTTGGGTGCATTGCTTATGGAAATCCTGGTCGACGACGTAACTGTTGAAACTGATGCTTCTGGAACACGGGTCGTGCTCACAAAATACGCTCCTGAGTAGAAATTGCTGCTGAAATGTCTCTTATGAATCCGAAAAAGGCGACTGACTGGACACAGGACGATGCGGAGTCTTTATTTCTACGCTACGCCCGCCATCGCGACCCGCAGATGCGTGACCGCCTCGTGGTTATGCATCAAAATCTGGTCCGCTACCTCGCAGGGAAATTTGTGAACCGCGGCGAACCGCTGGAAGATTTGATCCAGGTTGGCTCCATTGGCCTGATCAACGCCATCGACCGCTTCGATTCGGAGCGCGGGACGAAGTTCTCAACCTACGCGACCCCGACGATAGTCGGCGAAATTCGTCGCTACTTCCGGGATAAAGCCTGGAGTCTGAAAGTACCGCGTCGGCTGCAGGAGCTGAACCAGACCGCGTCGAAAGCTCAAGAGTACCTGAGCAGCCGGCTGGGGCGACCTCCGACTATTCAGGAAGTGGCGCAGCGAATCGGAGCGACCGAAGAAGAAACTCTGGAAGCGATTGAACTGGGCAATGCTTATGATACCGTTTCGCTCGACAGCAAGATGATGCACGATTCGGATAGCTCACCGCTCTCCCTTGCCGAGTTCGTCGGAGCCGAAGACGAGTCTCTGCTAAACCTGGAAGCTTACGGCGATCTGGACCACGCCCTGGCGTCGCTGGACCCGCGCGAGCGAGCGATTATTATTCACCGCTTCTTCAAGGACATGTCCCAGGCGGAAGTCGCCCGGCAGCTGAATATTTCGCAGATGCACGTTTCCCGCCTTCAAAACCGTGCCCTGCATCAGCTCAGACGTCAAATGAGCAGCGAGGCCTAGCTCCATGCCCACTCCCAAAGATATCCGCGTTGGGCTTACCGAAAGAGGGGCTCGGCTGATTGAAAATCTCTCAGTCCCCGCTCTGATTGAGGAAGTCATGCGAAGGGGTGAAGCGCGGCTCTCCGCCACCGGAGCTATCTCTGCTGTCACGGGCAAGTACACCGGGCGCTCTCCTGGAGACAAGTTCTTAGTTGACGACTCCGAGACACATGCCCGCGTCGACTGGGGCAAGACTAACCAGCCTCTCTCGGTCCAAAAGTTCGATGCCCTGTTGCTGGAGATGATGACTTTTGCCGCCGGACGGGAGCCGCTGTTCGTCTTTGAAGGTTATGCCGGAGCGGACCCTCAGTTTCGCATTCCCCTCCGTATTATCACGCAGTATGCTTGGCATTCGCTGTTCGCACATCAGCTTTTCATCCGTCCGACTCCTGGAGAGCTGGATGGGTTCTCCCCTGAATTCACCCTGCTGGATATTCCTGATTTCCAAGCCAATCCCAAACGTGATGGGGTTCGATCAGAGGCCGTCATTGCCCTGGATCTCACTCGTCAGCTTGGCCTGATCGGCGGTACACAGTACGCCGGGGAGATTAAAAAAAGCGTTTTCACCCTGCTGAACTATCGCCTTCCCCAACGCGGTGTGTTCCCCATGCACTGCTCTGCCAATCTTGGTCTAGGCGGCGACACCGCCCTCTTTTTTGGGCTGTCAGGCACCGGGAAAACGACGCTCTCTGCCGATCCGGAGCGGCGGCTGATCGGCGACGATGAACATGGCTGGTCCGACAATGGCGTGTTCAACTTCGAGGGGGGCTGCTACGCGAAGTGTGTCCATCTCAGCCAAGCGGGAGAGCCGGAAATCTGGGATGCCATACGCTATGGCACGGTGCTGGAAAACGTCGTGCTGGACCCGCAAACGCGCCTCGCGGACTACGATGACACGTCCCTCACGGAAAACACCCGTGCTGCGTACCCACTCGACTTCATCCCGAATGTGCTGATGCCGAGTGTCGGCGGCCATCCAAAGACGATACTGTTTCTGACGGCGGACGCGTTTGGCGTCCTGCCCCCGATCTCGCGTCTGACCCGAGACCAGGCACTCTATCATTTTCTATCCGGGTATACCAGCAAGCTGGCGGGAACGGAGCGGGGAGTGACCGAGCCGGAACCCAACTTCTCGGCCTGCTTTGGAGCCCCATTCTGGCCACTGCCGCCAATGGAGTATGCCGAGATGCTGGGCCGTCGCCTCGAGGAGCATAGTGCGACTTGTTATCTCGTAAATACCGGCTGGGTTGGCGGCCCCTATGGGGTCGGCCACCGGATCGATCTGAATGCGACACGCGCCCTGATCCACGCCGCTCTGCGCGGCGATCTGCAGAACGTACCTACCGCAACTGATCCAGTCTTCGGCCTGCACATTCCCGTTCGCGTTTCCGGTGTCCCAGACGCCATCCTGCAGCCACGAGCAACCTGGTCTGACGGCGATGCTTATGATGCCGCAGCCCAAGCACTTGCGGCGCGCTTTCACACAAACTTTGCCCGCTTCCCCGAAGTCTCTGATGCCATCAAAGCGGCGGGACCACTGAACTAATCTTCCCGCTCCAAAACGTGCCGCCAGGTCCGCTCGGCCACGAAGCCAAGCTGTTCGCGGGCGGGTGTCAGATCATAAAAAGTCTTGCCCGTCAGCCGGTCGAGATGCGGAAGAAGAGCGGGAAAATGCCGCGCCGTCAGCTCCTGAATTGTGGCATTGACGCCTAAATCATCAGCCATGGTGTAGAAGATATGGTGGCCGGTCAAGTCCGTCTCCAAGGCCAGGCGAAAAGCCACAGCCTGATCGTGGACATCGATATAGCCCCACAGCGACGAATCCCGATCCTCGCCTTGCCGCTCCGCAGTATGCTTCAGCCAGCCGCGCCGCCGCGCCCGCTCCAGATCCCAGACTGCAGGCGGACGCAAGACGATAGTCGTCATGCCTGAGAGGCGCGTTCGGGCGGCCGCGCTTTCCTCATTCATCAATTTTGAAAGACCATAAATATCCTGCGGGCGGCGGGGATGTGCTGCGTCCACTGGCAAGTACTCCGGAAGGCAGGGGTGGGTAGGGAACGAGAAGCCCAGGGCTCCGACGCTGCTGGTCAGCACAACGCGAGAAATATCGTGGGCTGCCGCCGCTTCGAGAATGTTCTGCGTTCCGATGACGTTCAGCCGTAACATTTCGTCCGCCGGCAGACTCGGACTGGGGATAGCGCCGATATGCGCGATTGTGTCGCAGCCGCTGACTGCATTGAGCATCGCGAGAGCATCGGTCAAATCCGCATAGCAGGGCTCAGAGACTTTTCGGACCTCTGCTGAGAGGGGCTTGCGATCGAGAGCGCGGACCGTGTGTCCGTGGGCAGCAAGCTCCTGTACGACGTACGAGCCGATGCGCCCAGCGGCGCCTGTCACTAAAATTCGCAAATGGCTCGTTCCTATCTTTCCAATATTTCGCTACGACGCGAACAGCATCTCGATGAGCCGGGTTCCCACATCTATCTGAGTTGCTGCTTCTTCCACCGCACGTTCGTCAAACGGGAAATGCGACGCTGAATGCGCCCGGCTCGAATCATAAAGCAGAAAAGGCACGGGACCTTCCTGGTGCGTTTTGAGTGCCACGGGAGTCTTATGGTCAGGAACGATCAGCAGGCGATACTCATCGCGCTTCATCATACCCTCCCGAATTGTTCCCACCACTTTTCGATCAATATCTTCAATCGAGCGCAGCTTGTGTTCCAGATTGCCTTCATGTCCCGACTCGTCCGGCGACTCGATATGCAGATAAACAAAGTCCAGTGTGTCCAGTGCCGCCAGCGCATAGTTTGCCTTCGCGACATAATCCGTGTCGATATACCCGGTGGCTCCCGGCACATCGATAATTTTCAGGCTCGTCGCCCGGCCCAGACCACGCACCACATCCACCGCAGAGATGACCGCGCCGCGCTTACCGAAAGTTTGCAGGAAATTCGGCAGTTTCGGAGCGTAGCCCTGTCCCCAAAGCCAGATCATGTTGCCGGGGGCTTTACCCTCTGCGCGCCGTTTTTTGTTGACGGGGTGATCGTCGAGCAGCTCCAGCGAGTCGAACATCAGCTGCTTCAGCTGCTCCGCCCGGTCGCCTTCCGGCCAGTGTCCGGAAAGGGGCTGTCCGGAGAAGTCGTGTGGCGGGATTGTTTTGACGTCCACCGTTCCGCCGCGCTCGGCCATGATGTGCCGGTACTGGACTCCCGGGTAGAATTTACGCTTGCTTCCACCCAGCTTTTTATCCAGCAGCTCGATCAGCGGCTTGGCCTCTTCGGTCGAGATATGGCCCGAGGAGTAATCCAGCAAGTTCTCGCCGTCCGTAGTGATCAGAGAGCAGCGATAAGCCACATCCCCGTCGTCGAGCGGGACTCCCATCGCGACGGCTTCAATTGGACCACGCCCGGTGTAATAACGACGCGGATCATACCCCAGCAGGCTCATGTTTGCGACGTCGCTGCCCGGATACATCCCGGACGGAACAGTCAGCACACTCCCCACCAGAGAGACTTCCGCCAGCGCATCGAAGTGAGGCGTTCGCGCCGCCTGCATCGGCGTCTTTCCGTCCAGCTCTGCCATCGGCAGATCTGCCATGCCGTCGGGGACAATCATAAGATATTTCAAAGCAAATTCTCCAGAGCACTCTCGTCAGCCAGGCGGTGCAGTCTTTCATCAGCCGAACTTCATTGTGGCAATTCTTCGCCCGTCAGCCGATGGTAAGCTTCCCGGTACTTGTCGGCGGTTTTGTCGGTTATCTCTTGCGGCAGCTCCGGGCCGGGATAAGTCTTGTCCCAGGAAAGCGTCTGCAAATAATCGCGCACAAACTGTTTGTCGAAAGAGGCCTGTGCTTTGCCGGGTTTGTAGGCCGATGCTTCCCAGAAACGGGAGGAGTCAGGGGTGAGGACCTCATCGATCAAAATTAACTGACCGTCCAGAAGGCCAAACTCGAACTTTGTATCGGCGATGATGATGCCCCGCTCGGCGGCGTAGGCGCGGGCGAAATTGTAGAGGGCGATACTTTTGGTCGAAAGCTCCGCGGCAACATCCTCCCCAACTATCTCAGCGGCCTGCGACGCCGTGATATTTGTGTCGTGTCCGGTGTGGGCTTTGGCCGCGGGGGTGAAGAGCGGCGATGGGAACTGCTCACCCTGACGCAGGCCGATTGGGACGAGTATATCGTAGAGCTTAACTTCTCCACCGTGGCCAAAGAGTGTCTGATAGTCTTTCCAGGCAGAGCCGTCGAGGTACCCGCGCACAACGCATTCAACCGGCAGTGCGGCGCATTTGCGGACAAGCTGGGTCCGGCCTTCCAGCATCGAGATCATCTCGGCGGTGACGACGACACCGGCATCATGCAAACGTGCCCCGATGGTATCCATGTCACTCGCGAGGAGGTGATTTGGTACGATGTCTTTGGCCTTGTCAAACCAGAAATGGGAGAGGGCAGTCAGGACGCGGCCCTTATCGGGAATGCCGGTCGGCAGCACGACGTCAAACGCCGATAGCCGGTCGGTCGCGACAATCAGCAGCTCCGTGCCGAGGTCGTAAACGTCGCGCACTTTGCCGGTGATAAACTTGGGCAAGCCGGGAATATCGGTCTGGAGAATAACTTGGCTCATGGAATAACTTTGCCTAACACCTGATTGGGGCTGATCGGGCCGATATGACGGCTATCGTCAGAGTTCAGAAGATTGTCGCCAAGCACATAAATCGTTCGGTCTTTACCTGGCCGAGGCGTCTGTCCGACGCCGACATTCGCGAAGTATGGGCCAAAGAGGATCGTCCATGGCACATCCCGGCCGCCATTGATGGTGCGAAACGTTCCAGGGGGTGGAAGAGGCTGCCAGACGGGACGAATAAAGGCCACACGTTTAATCAGCTCATCGCCGTTTGTGTCCCGGAACACGATCACATTACCCGCCTGGAGCTTCGAGACGGGAAACGTCTTCCAGACCAAGACCGTGTTACCATCTTCGAACGTTGGTGACATCGACGGCCCATGCACCTGGCCCTGCCGGACATTCAGCCGCAGCACCAGCGCAAAGAGTACCAAAAAGCCGAGAGCAATCCATGTCTGCTTACGAATTCGGTTCATTCCGGGCCAATATCTTTAACATAGACCACGCCGACAATCTGATCACGTCGGACTGGCCCGAAGACACGACTGTCTTCGGAATTGTCTGTATTATCACCCATGACCCAAATCGTATTCGCCGGGGATGGATGTGGAAGTCTTCCTGACTTTATCTCTTCGCTGTATTCACGGAAAAGCGTTTTCCAGGCTCGGGCACTGCCGGGTATCTGCACATTCTCCGGTGGTTTCGCCGTGCCCTGATCATTCTGAACAAAGACAATTCGCTTGATTAGCTCTTCGCCATTCGTGTCCCGAAATACGATGACATTACCCTCACGCAGCTTCCCTCGGGCTTCCGCTTTCCAGGCAATGAGAGCATCCCCATCGTGCAGTGTCGGCTCCATAGAGCGGCCATGCACGACCACTCGCTGCACCGTAAAGTAGACGGCTAGTGCTCCGACCAGAAACACCGCGAGAAATGCCCATTCGACACGGCGCAGAAGTATCTTTTGACGCTGTTTATCTGCTTCTGGTGTCGGAAGAGGCGTCATGACTTAGAAATCCAGCGCTTTGACGACCGCTTCAAGCGTCGCCGGAACTGTCGCCGGGTGCGCCACGCTCTTAATGGCCCGGTCTGGATCCTTCAAGCCATGCCCGGTCAGCGTGATCGCGACCGTTGCACCGTCATACTCTTCAAAATATCCGGCGTCATAAAGCTTTTTCAATCCGGCGATTGGGGCGGCACAGGCTGGCTCGGTGAAAACGCCTTCCAGAGCTGGCAGCATCAAATAAGCTTTCAGAATCTCTTCGTCGGTGACCTTCCCGATCAGCCCGCCAGACTCATCTCGAGCTGTCAGTGCATGCTGCCAGGATGCCGGATTGCCGATACGAATGGCGGTAGCGATGGTGTGCGGGTTCAGCACCGGGGCACCGTCGACGATTGGGGAGGAACCCGCGGCCTGGAAGCCTATCATCTTCGGCAGCTTGGTCGATAATCCCGCAGCAAAATACTCTTTATAGCCCTTCCAATAGGCCGTGATATTTCCAGCATTGCCAACGGGGAGAGCATGAAAGTCCGGAGCATCACCTAAAACGTCGCAGACTTCGAATGCCCCCGTTTTCTGGCCTTCGATGCGGTGCGGGTTGATATGGTTGACGATCGTGATCGGGTATTTCTCGCAGATCTGCCGGGTCAGCACCAGAGCATCGTCAAACGTGCCTTCAATAGCCACCACTTTCGCCCCATGTATCAGCGCCTGTGACAGCTTACCCAGGGCAACATCGGTATTCGGCAGCAGCACGACGCATCGTATGCCCGCCCGGGCGGCGTAGGCGGAAGCTGCCGCGCTGGTGTTGCCCGTAGAGGCGCACATGACTGCACACGCACCGTCCTCGACGGCCTTCGTGACAGCCATCGTCATGCCACGGTCCTTAAACGATCCCGTAGGGTTCATCCCCTCAAATTTGAGCATGAGCTTGAGACCTGGAGTGATTGCCTGCGCCAAACGAGGGGCAGGGATCAGAGGCGTGTCACCTTCGTAGAGTGTTACAACGGGCGTACTCTCGGTGACAGGCAGATAGGCCCGATAGGTATTGATAATTCCTTGTCGCATAATTATTACCAGGTTTTCGGCAGGTGCAGCGCCTCGCCATTGAGGGAAATGTAGTCCTCGGGCCCGATACTCGCCAGCAAGTCGGCCGCTTGAGGGTCGAAGCCGTGCTCCGCGGTATAAAATTCGTCACGGATGGTCACGCCCACAATCTGGGCCACAACGAAATCACACCGGCTCGGTGACAGGAGCATTGAGTTAATCAGGCGGCATTCCATCGACGCTGGACTTTCCACGATCCGGGGGCAAGTGATCGTACTGGCCTCGGCCCGTGTCAGGCCAAGCCGGTCGAAGTCGTCCACTTTGCCGGAATTTTCGGCGGACTTGTTCATGATATCCGCTAGAAAGCGTGGCACGAGATTGATGACAAAGACCCCTGTCTCTTTGATATTGGTCAGGGTCGTCTTTTCTTCATCTTCACGGCGGCTAAAAGATATCCCCAGCATCGGCGGGTTATTCGCGAGGCCAGAAAAGGAGTTGTACGGCGCGATGTTAGGAATGCCCGAACTGTCCTGAGTTGAGATCAGTGCAATGGGCCGGGGAGCGATAAGGCACGCCCAGATGGTGCCCCGCAGGTTTCGTGGGAGCTGATCGATAGTTAAATGCATGTCTTACTCTTCTACCCGAATCCAGTTCTCGATGCCGGAGACGATATGCAGTCTCTGAATGACGTCGAGAGCGGATCGGAGGTTCGCTTCTAAAGTTTGATGGGTGATCCAGACAATTTCGGCGTCGCCATCCGGCAAGGCACGCTGGACGACGCTCTCAATACTGACGTTGAAGTCTCCGAAGACGCTGGCGAGACTGGCAAGTACCTTGGGAAGGTCATGAGCAATTAGCCGGATGTAGTATTTCGTACGCAGGTGGGAAATCGGCAAAGTCGGCTTTTGATCGAAACAGGTGCAGCCGATGTGTCCGGTCGCACCATGCACGATATTTCGAGCGATCTCGATGATATCGCCGACTACTGCGCTGCCGGTCGGCAGGCTGCCGGCACCGCGACCGTAGAACATGACATCGCCGACTGCATTTCCCTTCAAATAAATGGCATTATAAACATCGTTGACCGAGGCCAGCGGGTGGCCTTTCGGCAGCAGAACCGGGTGAACGCGTATCTGTAAAGCCTCGCCCAAATCCTGACCGATCCCGACGATCTTAATGACGTACCCCAGGTCGCGGGCGACGGCGATATCGCGTCGGCTGATCTTCGTGATGCCTTCGACGTAGATATTCTCGGGCAGGACGCGCGAGGTGAACGCGATAGACGACAAAATCGCCGTCTTGTACTGGGCATCGAAGCCTTCAATATCATTGGTCGGGTCTGGCTCTGCGTAACCGTGTGTCTGGGCCTCAGCGAGTACATCCCCGAAATCTGCATCTTCGGCAGTCATTTTGGAAAGGATATAGTTGGTCGTGCCATTCACTATCCCCATCACCTCGGTAAAGTGATTCGCGGTCAGTGCCTGCTTCAGCGGCTGGATAATCGGGATACCGCCACCGACGCTGCCCTCGAAATTAAAGTCCAGTCCGCGATTTTCAGCTTCGTGCAAGAGGTCATGACCGGCCTTCGCCATCATTTCCTTATTTGCCGTAACAATGTTCTTGCCAGACTGGATCGCACGCAAAACATAACCATGGGCAGGTTCGACCCCGCCGATCAGCTCGCAGAGAATATCAATATCGGGATCATCAATGACATCTTCTGGCCGCTCTGTTAACAGGGCCGGGTCGATGACCGCATCGCGCGGCTTTGAGCGGTCCCGCACGGCGATTCGCTTGATGACCACCGGCAGACCTACTTTACGGGCGATGTCGGCGGCGTTTTCCGTCAGAACACGAACCGTACCGCTGCCCACCACTCCCAGGCCTAGGATTCCGACTGTAATTTGGCTTTTCGTTGTCGAATTTGATGTCACGACGGCTCCACATAGATCAGTGCCTGGCCCTGCTGAACCAGTTTGCCACTCGCGACCGGCAGCTCTGCTACTCGGCCCGAAACTTCGGAAGGCACTTCGCTGTAAACTTTCATGGCTTCGATCAGGCCAATTGTCTGACCTGCTTTCACCATGTCGCCCACGGCAACAAAGGGCGGGTCTTCCGGCGAGGACGACAAGTAAAAGACCCCGACCATTGGCGATTCCAGTGCCACGGCAGTCGCTGCACGGCCCGCTTTGGGGTTCGCAATCGGGAGCGTCACGGCGGCCTGCGAGTAGGCGGGGGACTGCGCGGCGGTCAGAATATGGGGATGGGCCTGCACGGAAAGTGCTGTTGAAATCGCTCCCAAATCCGCCGTCGCCTTCAGCGTCACGGTGACGCCGTTCTCTTCGACCATCAGCTCCGACAGTCCGTTTTCGCTGACCAGAACGGCCAGCCGCTTAAGTGTCTCTGCCAGGGATTTGTTTGAGTTTTCAGTTGGTTCGGTCACATAGGGCCTCTGGGTTATTGTAGCACGGCGGCGGGGGGGGAAGTCAAGGGAAGGAAATGTTTGAGAAGGAATTGCGGGCCTCCCTGCCGAACATTGGCGGACCATGAGTTTAGAAGACCTGAGATACCGAATTGACACCATTGATGAGCAGCTTGTAAGCCTCCTGAACCAGCGGGCCGAAGTCTCTCTGGAAGTTGGCAAAGAAAAAGCCGACAACAAGAGCGCACGTTATTTTGCGCCGGAGCGTGAGCGCGACCTGGTCGAGCGTCTGATGCAGCTGCGCGGAGCCGGAGCTATGCCGCAGGCCTCACTGCTGGCCGTGTACCGGGAGATTATCTCCGCCAGCATCGCCCTGCAAAAGCCGATGACGGTCGCGTACTGGGGGCCTCCAGGAACTTTCACCGAGATGGCCGCTGTCTCACGCTTTGGCTCCTCGACTGGTTACTACGACTGCGCAACCATCCCGGACGTTTTCGGTGAAGTCGAGCGCGGCCGGGCGGACTACGGAGTCGTGCCGGTTGAAAACTCCACTGAGGGGGTTGTCAACTACACGCTGGATATGTTTCATGAAACAACGCTAAAGATTTGCGCTGAGATCTATGTCACGATCGTTCAAAACTTATTGACCCACGCCAAGTCTCTGAGCGACATCCAGCGGCTTTACACCGGGCCGCAGCCCCTCGCTCAGAGTCGCCAATGGATCGACTCGCATCTGCCCCACGCCGAGATCATCGAAGTCATGCCGACCTCGAAAGCTGCTGAACGTGCTGCTGCCGACCCAAACGGAGCCGCGATCGCTCCGAAGCGCTCGTCCGAAGTCTACGGAGTCCCGATCCTGCACGATAGCATCGAAGACAGCCCGCACAACCGGACACGCTTCCTGGTGATCGGGCGAAACGAGCCTCCGGCGACGGGCCGGGACAAGACCAGTGCCCTGTTTGCAGTTAAAAACGAGCCGGGCTCCCTAGGCCGTGCCTTGCGGGCTTTCGAAACACACAACGTCAACCTGAGCATGATCGCTTCGCGCCCCTCCCGGAACGCCGCCTGGGAATATGTTCAGTTCGCCGACTTCCAGGGGCATGAAAACGATGAGCCGGTCAAAGCTGCACTGAAAGCCCTGCGCTCACATTCGATTTATGTCAACGTGCTGGGGTCGTATCCGGAAGGGTAGGTGAGATGTAGGGGCGCTGCTTGCTGCGCCCTTTTCTGTTTGCTGCGCCCTTTTCTGTTTGCTGCGCCCTCTTCTGTTCTCTGCGCCCTTTTCTGCTTGCCCTGCCCCTATACTTTATCCAATCTTCACCCCATAGCACAACGCTAGAAGCATGATCTGGGCCATGTCCATCTTGACTCCGGTTAGGTCTAAGCCCTTCAAATCTACCTTGTCTAAAATCGCACCGCGCAGGTTCGCATCGGTCAGCTTCGCCGCATCTAAACTCGCTTCCACGAGATCACAGTCTCGCAAGTCGGCCTCCGTCAAATCCGCGCCGTAGAAATCGGCCCCGGCAAACTTAATTCCCGACAAATCCTGCTTCGCTAAGCTTTGGTGGCGCAGCGAGGTCCACGACCAGTCGCCACCGACGAGGGCGATTCCCCCCATCTCTGCCTCCGCGAAGTTTGATCCCAGCAGGCGGCAGCTCTCAAATCGGGCCAGAAAGAGATTCGAGCCGATAAAGCTGCAGTTACTAAAGGCTGATGTTACACACTCCGCCGCATTCATCTTCGCACCGCTGAAATCACATTCCTCAAAGTGGCAGTCTTTAAGCCTAACTTCACTGAGAACGGCCCCGCGAAAACGACAGTGTGAAAACCGGCAGCGAGTCATCTCCGTCAGGGAGAGATCGCTGCCATCGAAGTCTTCTTCGGAATACTCTTTTTCTTTCCACACTGCAGCCGCCATCAAGCCGCCACCGCGCCGCGCTTCCAGAGTGGCCGCTTCGATTCGTAAGCGGTAATATCCGGCTCGTGCTGAAGCGTCAGGCCGATGTCATCCAGCCCGTTCAGCAGGCAATGACGACGAAACGGATCGACCTCGAACGGCTGCGAAAAGCCTTCACTGTCCGTGACAGTCTGGTTTTCCAGATCTACCGTCATCGTGTAACCCGCCGTCTTGCCGCGCTCCAAAAGCATGGCAATCGTCTCTTCTGCCAAGACCACCGGCAATATCCCGTTTTTGAAGCAATTGTTGTAGAAAATATCGGCATAAGATGGGGCGAGAATGGCTTTGAACCCATAGTCTGCCAGTGCCCACGGGGCGTGTTCGCGCGACGACCCACAGCCGAAATTTTTACCCGTGATGAGTACCACGGCACCCGAATACTGAGGCTGGTTCAGCTCGAACTCCGGGTTTGGCGTTGTGCCGTCCGCCTCATAGCGCCAGTCGAAGAACAGGAACTGGCCGAAACCAGTGCGCTCGATGCGCTTGAGAAACTGCTTCGGAATGATCTGGTCGGTGTCGGCATTGACCCGGTCCAGGGGGGCCGCAAGGCCAGTGACTTTCGTAAAGGATTCCATCGTAAACTATTTCTCCTGAAATATGGTGTCGGATATGTGGTGCCGCCAGCGGAAGGGGCGATTCACCTCTTCGCGAGTGTGGCTGTGCTAATTCTTATCCCATTCTCGAATATCCACCAGATGTCCGGCGATAGAGGCTGCCGCGGCCATCTGCGGGCTGACCAGGTGTGTTCGCCCCCCTTTGCCCTGACGGCCCTCGAAGTTGCGGTTCGACGTGCTGGCGCAGCGCTCCCCCGGCTGCAGAATATCCGGGTTCATACCCAGGCACATGGAGCAGCCTGCTTCGCGCCAGTCAAACCCGGCGTCTTTAAAGATCGTATCCAGGCCCTCGGCCTCGGCCTGCAGCTTGACCGGTACGGAGCCGGGAACGACCAGTGCCCGTATCCCCGCACGAACATGGTGGCCTTTCAGGATACCCGCGGCGGCGCGCAGGTCTTCGATCCGGCCATTCGTACAGGAGCCGATAAAAACTGTGTCCAGAGCGACAGTCTGGATCGAAACGCCCGCGGTGAGGCCCATGTACTCCAAAGCCCGTTCTGCGGCCCGGCGATCGGCCGCGTCGGCGTAGTCGTCGGGGGAGGGGATAAGCCCTGAGATCGGAATAACCATACCGGGACTGGTCCCCCAAGATACATACGGGGCGATCTCGGCAGCATTCAGCTCCACAAGCGTATCATATTTGGCACCGGGGTCGGAGGGAAGCTGCCGCCAGCTGGCAACGGCTTCGTCCCATTCGGCGTGCTGGGGGGCGAACGTCTTACCCTGAATATAAGCAAATGTCTTCTCATCCGGGGCGATCAGGCCCGCGCGGGCACCGGCTTCGATCGACATATTACAGATCGTCATCCGGCCTTCCATCGAAAGAGCGCGAATTGCTTCGCCAGTGTACTCGACGACATAGCCGGTCGCACCGTCTGTGCCGATCTTGCCGATAATCGCAAGAATAATGTCTTTCGCGGTCACGCCTTCGCCCAGCTTGCCGTTGACCCGGATCTCCATCGTCTTCGGCAGCGACTGCGGCAGGCACTGCGTTGCCAGTACGTGTTCGACTTCACTGGTACCGATGCCGAATGCCAGCGCCCCAAACGCTCCATGTGTACTCGTGTGGCTATCGCCGCAGACGATGGTCAGGCCCGGCTGAGTGAGACCCAGCTCGGGTCCGATCACATGGACAATGCCCTGCCGCTTGCTGTGAATATCGTACAGCGTTACCCCAAACTCTCTGCAGTTATCAGAGAGTGCTTCCATCTGCTTTTTGGAAATCTGGTCCAGAATCGGCAGGGAGCGGCTAGTTGTGGGAACGTTGTGGTCCATCGTTGCGACCGTCAGGTCCGGGCGGCGTACTTTGCGCCCGGTCAGACGCAGACCTTCAAAAGCCTGTGGCGATGTGACCTCATGCACCAGGTGCAGGTCGATATAGAGCAAGGAGGGCTGGCCCACGGTCTCGCGGACGACGTGGGCCTCCCAGATTTTTTCGAACATTGTTTTGGGCATAATATTATCCTAGAGATTTAGTGTTTGATCAACACGCATTACCGTCATCTGGGCTTTCGAGCCGTTCTTTTTCAAAGCCTCACCGAACTCCGCCGGAGTCCCTGTCAATATAGGAAACGTGCCGTAATGTATCGGAACGACATAGCGTGGGCCGACCAGCTTGACAGCGTCGGCGGCACGGACCGGACCCATTGTATAGTGGTCGCCGATACAGCAAAGCATCACATCGATCTTATGAGCCTTGCCAATCAGTGACATGTCACTGAATTCATCCGTGTCTCCTGTGGCGTAGATCGTCGGCCCGCCGGCGATGGAGATCACGAACCCGCCGGGATTTCCGCCGCTGTGCGGGTCGGTATTCAGGCTGCCCGCGGGGGGCGAGACCGCCGAGCTATGGATAGCCGGCACGAACAAGACTTTGACTTCGCCGCCGAGCAGAGACAACTCACCGCCGACATTACCTTGCGTGTCCATGCCTGCCTGGGCCTTCGGGTAACCGCCGTAAGCGACCAGCGCATCGGCCAGGTCACCGGTGGCGACCAGTTTCGCCCCGGTTAGATTGGCAATGGCAACCGAATCTCCGACATGGTCGAAGTGACCATGAGTGATGAGAATCAAATCGGCCTTCGTAATCCCTGCCAGGTCCGCCGCGCCGTTCTTGTTGGCGGGATTGGTAATCCAGGGGTCCAGCATCAAGACCTTGCCAGAGGGCGTCGTAATCTTAAAGGCCGCGTGTCCGTACCAGGTCAGCTGCGTCCCCGCCGCATGGGCGGTGGAAGCAATCAGCAGAGAAAGCAGCAGGGCAAAAGCAAAAAAACGTGTTCGCATGGTCTTGTTCCTATCGGTTGTCAGATTGTACCTGATATGATTGTCCAGGCGATTTGCCTTTACCCCTTCATTGCCTTGAGTAAAACTCGCAGTCAGCAGTCTTGGGGAGACGTCGAGTTCGAGCATCCAGTCCAATATTGCTTCGCTCCAAGTATTCCACTGCGTGTCTTACAATGCGGCCTGTGTATCGAATTGAGTTTTGGAAGAGTGCAATAGAGTAGCAACCGTTTCCATATCACTATTATATGCCATAATTACCCATGTGTCCAATATATCTTTAAGCGACTATTGAGAGGTTTAAGCTATGGAACTCCGTCATCTTCGCTATTTTGTTACGGTTGCCGAAGAATTGCACTTTGGGCGGGCCGCCGAGAGACTCTTTATCTCCCAGCCACCGCTCAGCCAGCAGATACAGCAGCTGGAGCGCGAAATCGGCGTTTCTCTCTTTCAAAGAACAAGTCGCAGCGTCAAGCTAACCCCGGCCGGGGAGATCTTTCTGCGCGACGCTCGGCAGATTTTAACAGACGTAGAGCGAGCAGTATCCGGTGCGAAGCGGGCCGCACGCGGGGAAGAGGGATGGCTGGGGATCGGTTTCGCAGCTTCCGCGACTTACGATTTGCTGCCGGCGGTTCTGCATGACTTTCGAGAAAGTTATCCGGCCATCGAGCTGTCTCTGGTAGAGCTCAATGCAGCCGAGCAGGCAATTGCCCTGCAGGACCAAAGCATTCACATTGGTTTTGCCCGGCCGCCGATAGTAGGTGATACACTCCTCGTCGGAGCGATTCTCAACGAGCCATTCGTCGCTGCCCTGCCGCAAACACATCCGCTGGCCAGCAAGTTAGAGCTGTCGTTGATTGAGCTGGCCTCTGAGCCATTCGTCTCCTTTCCGGAACTGCCATTGCCCTCGTATGCCCAGAGTGTCCGGCTGGCCTGTGAAGAGGCGGGTTTTACCCCGCGCGTCGTACAGGAGGTCCGCGAGATGCAGACTGCCATCAGCCTGGTCGTCGCGGGGCTGGGGATTGCATTGCTGCCCGCCTCGGTCGCCAACCTGCATCGTACCGGCCTCTCTCTGCTCCCGCTGAAAGAGCCGGCGCCCCGGACGGAGCTGGCAGTGGTTTCGCGGCGAAATGACCCTTCTCCGGTGCTCGATAACTTCCTGGCCATCGTGCAGGCGCAGGTCGAGCGGCGCGAGCGTGGTTGACATACCCCCGAGCGTGTGCCATACTTTCTTATGACTTTTTCTTCTCCTTCTGATGCCTCTTCATCTCCACTTTCCGTGCGTGAACTTTCTGGTGAACGGGACCATGCTGCCTGGAATGCATTTGTCGGACATGTTCCCGAAGGAGATGTTCTGCAGGCATGGGAATGGGGAGGAGTGAAAGGCGCTGATTGGACACCCATTCGACTCGGTCTTTTTCGGGGCGATATTCTCTCCGGAGGCTGCTTGATCCTGCGCCGTAAGGTCCCCTTGGTCGGTAACTTTTACTATGCCCCCCGTGGCCCCCTTCTTGACGATTGGAGCGATGAGGCGGCGTTCGTCACTCTGCTTCAGGCCATTCAGGTGCGTGCCGAAAAAGACAAGGCCGGATTTCTGACTATCGACCCCGCCGTGCCGATCGAGCGCACCGAGGTGACAGAAATGCTCACAAGGCACGGCTTCGCACCACCGGCGACAACCGATGTGCAGGGGTTCGGCGGTATCCAGCCGCGCTGCGTGATGCAGCTTGACCTGACAGGCCGCAGTGAAGCTGAACTTTTGGCGGCGTTCAAGCCGCAGGTGCGGCGCAATATCAAGCTGGCATTCGAAAAGCACGGCGTCGAGATGGCCGAGAACCTGACCCGCGCCGATCTTCAAGTCTTCAACGAATTGATGCAAGTAACGGGGGAGCGTAACGGCTTCCGCCCGCGCCCGCTGTCATACTTCGAGACGCTGTGGGATAACTTGGTTCCTGCCGGTCTGGCGAAGCTGTTTATGACGCGCTATGAAGGTGAAATTCTCTCCGGCGCACTTTGCTTTATCATTGGAGACAAAGCCTGGTATGTCTACGGCGAATCCTCAAACGAGCATCGCAACGTCATGCCGAACTATGCGATGCAGTGGGCGATGATCCAGTGGGCCAGAGCGTCGGGCTGCGCGTGGTACGACTTTCGCGGAGTTAGTCCCCGTCGCCGCCAGGAAGGCGAGTCGACCGCTGATGTCGAAAAAGAAGATCATTTACAGGGCCTGAACCGCTTCAAAGAGGGCTTTGGCACCCGTTACGTCGAGTACATCGGCGAGTTTGATCTGGTCTACAATAAAACAGCTTACTGGGCTTATTCCAAAGGCAAACCTGCGGCGCAGAAGCTGGCGCGGAAGCTGAAAGGGCGATAATCAGCAGGGGAAACCCTGCAAACCTACTGGCTCCCTGCCGACAATAGGAGCATGGTGTCCTGTAAATTCCGTCCGGTCCTGCTCAGTCTGGTGCTGGCACTTGTGTGCCTCGCTGTTTTTGGCGCAGTCTGCCGGCAGAGTTTTGTGGCCTGGGACGACGATATCAATGTTTACCATAGTCCGTATCTGAACCCGGCGACCGCTGCAAATACGCTGCATTTTTGGACCAGTACGACGCTGGGGCCGAATTTGACGGCGTATCGCCCGGTTGTCTACACCGTGTATGCATTGATTGCACACTTCGCGGCCGTTCCAGTACGGGTAAACGAATTCGGGGCGATTGCGCTCAACCCTTTGCCCTTCCATGTCGTGAGTCTCTGCATTCATATCGTGAATGTTCTGCTGGTCTTTGGCCTGCTGAGACGCCTGACACGAGGGCACGACTGGGCGGCGGGAACAGGGGCAGCCTTGTTTGCGTTTCATCCCGTACAGGTCGAAGCCGTGGCCTGGGTGACGGGATTGACTGACCTGCTGGGAGCGACTTTCTCCTTGCTGGCACTGGGACTTTACCTGCGCTGGGCCGCTGGGGGGAAGTGGACACAGATCGCGGGTGCGACCGCCTGCTTCATTCTGGCCTTGCTGTCAAAGCCAAGCGCGGTGACTGTGCCACTGATGGCAATCGCGATTGATTATTTTCTTTTAGGCCGAAGTTGGCGTTTCTGGCTCAAGCCGCTTTCTTTCTGGCTGGGTCTCTCCGCATCCGCCATTGGAATGGCGCATCTGGCGGAGCATGTCACGCTCTCCGGTGTCGTTACTCCCTGGTACTTGCGTCCGCTGATCGCGGGTGACGCCTTGGCATTTTATGGTGGCAAGCTGCTCTGGCCGGTACATTTGGGAATTGATTACGGACGTTCTCCCGGGGCCGTTCTCGCAGGCGGGAAAGTCTGGCTCATGGCCCCGGTACCCTTTGCGCTCGGGGCGGCGGTGTGGGCTCTCCGAAAGCGTGTCCCATGGCTGGCGGCCTCGATTTTGCTGTTTTGTCTCGCAGTGCTGCCAGTTTTGGGCTTGGTATCGTTCCGCTTTCAGACTTACTCTACAGTGGCTGACCGCTACTTATATACTGCGCTCTTTGGTCCTGCGCTCGCTCTTGCCAGCGGATTATCCCGACTTCCAAAAACGCTTTCACCGCGGGCTGTCCTCGCAGCTGGAAGCGCCTGCGGTTTGATACTGATGCTGCTCTGCTTCGGGAGTGCGCTGCAGGTAACGACCTGGCAGAACAGTTATTCGCTGTTTCAAACTGCGCTGGAGATGAACCCGCATAGCTGGATGGCACACTACAATCTGGGCATTCTGTTGACTAATCGGGGAGAAGTGACCGCTGCTCGGCCGCATTTTGTGGAGGCCGTTCGACTGAAACCGGAATACGCTGTCCAATAGAAATTTGCACGGTGACCGCTTCGTTAATAAGAGAGGAAGTAAGTTTTGCCTCGTTTTATTCTGACAGTTCTCGCATTTCTGTTTTGCGGGTGGGTGAATTCGGCGCAGGCCGAAAGAAATCTTGTGCGTCCGCCCGGCACCACACGGTACGCCTCGATGGTACAGCAATTGACGGCGCTTGTGGAATACGACAAAGTCCATGCTTCGCAAATGACCCTTACCAGTCTCGGACAATCGGTGAAGGGCCGGGGCCTCTGGATGGCGACGGTGGGGCACGGGCCGAAGTCAATTTTTTACCTCTGCCGCCAGCATGGCCATGAGCCGGCCAGCACCGAAGGGGCTTTGGCCTTTCTGAACACACTGGTGAAAGCCGATGCCGATACGCCGACAGCACACTTACTCGAAAATGTGACGGTGTACGTTGTCCCGATGGCAAACCCTGACGGGTCCGAGGCTTTCCGGCGGCATAATGCACGCAATGTCGACCTGAATCGGGACTGGCTCAGGCGCACGCAGCCGGAAACTCGTGCGTTGTACTCGGCCCTGCAGCGGCTGCGTCCCACAGTGGTGACGGACCAGCATGAGCTATATCCTGACGATGCGCGGCCTGACTTCACGGAGACTGCCGGGCCGGGCAGCGGGGCAAGCCCGGAAATCATCGCGGCGTGTGGCGATACCCAGGCCGTAGTGCAGGGAGCAATGCAGGCGGAAGGCTACAGCGCCGTGAGCCACTTGGTCACGGACACGCACCCAGCCCGGCTTGCCCACCGTTATGTCAGTATCGTCGCCGGAGTGCCGGCGGTGCTGTTTGAAACAAATCGTCTTCCAGGTCGTTCTGTAGCCACTCGTGCTGAGGCCCATTTGCAGTTTATGCTGATCGTGTTTCGCGACATGGCCGGGGAGCGAGAGCAGTTAGTTGCGGAAGCCGATATCTGGCGAGCCGCGCATTCGTCGATGCTGGCCTCGCGCCACAAAGAGTTTCAGCGCCCGCCCGGTCCGCCGCCCGCTGCCGCTCAGGAAAAAGGAGCCGATTGAGTACGCCAAACCCATCCGAAATCTGGCCCGATGCCTGGATAACAGTCAGCCGCAGCGCACTGCGTCATAACTTCGCCGCGCTGCAGCGCCTGCTTGCGTCGACTGTACCACCGCCGCAGATCATCAGCGTCGTGAAAGCCAATGGCTTTGGGCATGGGATGGGGGAGACGGCGCGTATCCTTGAAGAAGCCGGGGCGGATTTCTTTGCCGTGACAACTCCCCTGGAGGCCCTGGAGCTGCGCGGGGCAGGGGTAACGACTCGAATTCTCGTTTTTCTGCCGCCGCTGCCTGAGCAGCTCGAGACCCTGATGAATGCCGACTGCGATTTAACACTCGCCGACGAATCTGGATTTCCGGCTCTGGCTGAAGCCGCCCGAAGCAAGGGTAAAACAGTCAATGTTCACCTGAAAGTAGACACTGGCATGGGGCGCCTCGGCGTGCTCCCTGCGGAAGCGCTTACCCTGGCACAGCGACTTAGCGGAGAGAGCTCTCTGCATTTCGCGGGGATTTACACACACTTTGCCCGCGCCCTCGAAAAAGACGAATTCGCGACACGGGAGCAATTTCGCGTGTTTCAGACCGTGCTGAACCAGCTGGAGAAAGCTGGGATCCATCCGGGTCTGCGCCATTGTGCCAACTCGGCGGCATTGGTGCGGTTCCCGGAGATGCGGCTGGATGCGGTCCGGCCTGGAACGATTTTGTATGGGCAATACCCATCGGCTGCTGTGCCCCGGTCTCTCGATTTACAGGAAACCTGGCGGATGTCGGCACGGGTCGTGAGTGTCCGCCAGGTCCCGGCAGGGAGTGCGATCGGCTACGGAGGTGAATTCGTTACGCGCCGTCCTACCACTCTCGCCGTGCTTCCTATCGGGTATGCCGACGGTTTCTCTGTGGCTCCGGCCAGTGCGTCGAGGGGCTGGCGCGGCCTGAAAGCCCTGCTGCGGCCGCAGGCGCTGAGGGTGACGATACAGGGGAGAAAAGCCCCGGTCGTTGGTCGCATCGCCATGCAGATTTGCACTGTCGATGTCACAGACATCCCCAATGTTCGGGTTGGGGACGTCGTTACCATCCTGGCGCGACGCATCATGGCAAGCCCCCGCCTGCCCCGCATTTACGAGGAGCGATTTCCGTGATACGCTGGCTTTTACTGCTTGGGCTGGGAGTGCTGTTTGGAACTGGTGGACGGGCCGCGTCTGAGCCCAATGTCACTACCTACGCCCATATGACAGCCCAGCTTCGAGCCGATGCCGCACGCTGCCCCCTGATCCGGGTTGTCTCGGTTGGGAAATCGGCAGGGGGAGAAAAAGATCTCTGGCTCGTGCGGATTGCTGCCCCATTAAAGGACACGTCGGCAACAATCAAGATTTTCGTACTTTGTCGTCAGCATGGGGATGAGCCAGCCTCGACGGAAGCCATGCTGAACTTGATTCACCGGCTCGCAAATGGCAGTGATCCCCTTGTAAGGAGGTCGCTTAACCATGTCTCGCTCTATCTCATCCCCATGGTAAACCCAGACGGGGCGGATGCAAATATCCGTGCGAATGCAGTTGGAGCTGACCTAAATCGTGATTGGGGCGTGTTTCATCAGCCAGAAACACGCGCTGCTGCAAAGGCAGCCGCCCTGATACATCCGAATGTCGTCGTTGATGCCCACAACTGGGACGGCAGCGATGAATACAATGCTGACTGCATCGAAGTCCCACGCGAAATGCAGACTGCGCTGGGACGTGCCGATCACAGCGTTCAGCAGAATGCCGTCCGCCAGCTTGCAGCCTGCGGGTATGCAGTGCATCCAACTGCCTGGGGTCCGGACACGGATCCATACCTCGCCCACCGCTGGTTTACCCGAAAGTCGTATGTCAGCCTGCTCGTAGAGACCCATTCTGGTATCGCCACGGACACGAGTGATTTCCAGCGGCGGCAGGGCCTCTATGTCGCGCTGATCCACGGGCTGGTCGACCACTATTCGGCTGTTTATGCGGTGGAAAAACCGCGGCTGGCGGCACTTGAAGGCGTCTCTGTGGCAGCAGGCAAGGAAGCAGAACTCTTCGCCCCCACTTCCGCTCAGAAGCCGCTGCTCGTGTCAGTCCGACAGCCGAATTCGTACGCCTGGCTCTGGGCTTTGGGAGTGTTCGGAGTGGCACTCTGGGGCGGGAAAAAAGTTTCAGATGTTGAAACTTCCAGATCGGATATCGTGCGTCTGCCGGGCCGCTACTCTGTTGCCCGAAAGCGGGAGGGGACGGAGACCAGAGCGCGTTCCGGCCAGCGAAAGCCTGTCAGCATCCCCCCCCGATAGGCTCCTGTATCTAAATTGACGGAATTTCCGCGAAGGAAGGCTTTCTCCTGGGGGGTATGGCCGTAGGCGATGAATGCGGATCCCCGATAATTCAGTGCCCAATCCCGGCGCAGCGTCTTACCTTCCGGCGATTTACCGACAGCTTCCCCGTTCAGCACGAAGCGACGCGTTTCCGGGTCAGTTTTGCCGATCATCTCTTCTTCGATCCCGGCATGGGCAATTATCAGCGCACCTCCGTCCAGCACCAGGTACAGCGGAGCGCGTTGGTAGAGTGTCAGGATCGCCTTTTTTAGCGCCTTCTTCTCCGGCCGTGCTTCGATTTGGGCAATTGTTTGCGCAAGGCCGCCTTTTGACGTGTCGAAATGCTCCCCCTTCAGCCAGCGCATCAGTGCATCGTCATGATTTCCCAAGGTCAAAAGGGCGCGGCCACGTGTCACCAAACGCGAGACTAAGTTTAACACTCCGATGCTGTCGGGGCCTCGGTCAATCAAGTCGCCCAGGAAGATCAGCCGCCGCCCGTCCTCGTGATAATAATTCTCATCGTAGCCAAGAGTCTCGCAGAGCCGCCGCAGAGCGTCGGAACAGCCATGAACATCCCCAATAATGTCGTATATTTCCTGCATGAGGTTGAGCGGCTTGTTCTATTCTGAAATCTGCGGCCATCCGCCGCGGTCCCAGGTCAGCTTGGATACGTTCACCGTCGATTTGTCCGCCCGGTCACGCGCCCACTCATAGGAACAGCTGAAATATTCTCCGGTACGCTCAGAGATAATCCCTGCATGGCCGGGGCCGACTTCATCGCTGATCGCTGCCCCTGCCGAGCTTTTGACTGCGCCGAGAAATAAAGTTCCTCCCCCTTGCAGCATCTTCAGACCGGCCCGGTCGCGATAAGGGCCGGTGATATTTTTGGAGCGTCCGACATGGATATTATAGGTGCTTTGATTTCCATTGCAGCAGCGATCCCAATTTACGAACAGAAAATAGAATCCCGCGTGATAGGTGACCATGGAGGCTTCGATAGCATTGACCGGGCTTTGTGGATGCTCTGCCAGGGTGTAGACATTTGATTGGCCTGCACGCTGCTTGCCTGTCGCCGTATCTAGCTGTACTAACTTAATACCGCTGAAGAATGACCCGAAGGATAGCCATAGTTCACCGTTTGGCTCTTGGAATATCGCCGGGTCGATGGCATTGTAGTCTGTGTTTTTACCGCTCTGTACCACTAGACCTTGATCAATCCAGGAGTGCGGATTGAGTGTGTTGTTAGTAGCGACCCCGATCCCGGAGATATTGCTGCCAAATGACGAGAAAGAGTAATATAGGTGCCATTTGCCGTGAAAGAATCGGATGTCCGGCGCCCAGGCGAAGTTCGAAGTGTTGGCGGGTACGGCAGCCGCGACCCAGGCTGGGGCCGAAGGGAAGACATCCCCGCGAAAAGTCCAGTGCTGGCGATCGGGGGAGGAGTATTCTGGAATACCGCGCCCCGTGCCGTAAATCCAGTAGACACCGCGATCTTTGGCGATCGTCGACGGATCGCGCAGGCTGCAATCTGTTTCCGCCGCCCGCAACGGCTGAAATGACGCCGCAAGTCCTAACGATAGCATCAAGAGCAAGCAGAAATATGACCCTTTTCTTACCATGCCTAAATGATACCCAGCCTGACAGCTTAACGGGGCACGACTTCTTTCGCGGCGGTTTCCCAGCGGCCCGGGAATAGCATGACTCACAGCATCTTGCCCCCTGCGGGCATCGCCCTGACGAGTGGAAGCTTTCGGTCATTTCACAAAATGCAGGAGAAAAGTACAGATATTTACTCTCCTGGCACAAATATCATACTTTTTGGGTAAAAAGATAGTATGAATAGCGAATCAGGCAAACTGCCACATCTCCCTTTTCCGATAGCCCCGGACAAAGGGGAGGGGATCGAAGTGACTCCGCCGAAAACCGTGGCGGGTGGGGTGCCCGCGGTCGTTGCTTCCATGAAGCATGCCTACGCCGAAATGGGGGCCGAGCGTAGTGTTCAAATGCTGCGATTGGTCAACCAAAAAGAGGGCTTCGATTGCCCCGGCTGTGCCTGGCCAGATCCGAACGGGCATCGCTCCCCTACTGAGTTCTGCGAAAACGGGGCTAAAGCGGTGGCCGAGGAAGCCACGACAAAGCATGTCCCGCCGGAGTTTTTCGCCCAGTGGTCCCTGTCGCAGCTTTCCGAACAATCGGATATGTGGCTGGGCAAGCAGGGGCGCCTGACCCATCCGATGGTCCTGCGGGCTGGCCGCGAGCATTATGAGCCGATCGAATGGGACGAAGCGTTTGAATTGATCGCGAATGAGCTGAATGCGTTGAACTCCCCCAATGAAGCGATTTTTTACACCTCGGGTCGAACCAGCAACGAGGCTGCATTCCTCTACCAGCTGTTCGTTCGAATGTATGGCACGAACAACCTGCCAGACTGCTCAAATATGTGCCACGAATCGAGCGGATGGGGGCTAGGCGAAGCAATTGGCACGGGCAAAAGCACGGTTACGCTGGAAGATGTTGAGGCAGCCGATGCGATCTTTGTGATTGGCCAGAACCCTGGCACGAATCACCCGCGTATGCTTTCCGCTTTGCAGATCGCCGCCCGAAATGGCAGTAAAATCGTCAGCATCAATCCGCTGCCGGAGACGGGATTGTCACGGTTCATCCATCCCCAGGAACCTTTGAGCCTGCTGGGGCCAGGGACACCTCTGGCCTGTCTGCACCTGCCTGTTCGGGTAAACGGCGATGTCGCGCTGATAAAGGGCATCATGAAAGCGATGCTTGAAGTCGAAGACACCCAGCCAGGGACCGTTTTAGACCACCAATTTATCGCCGAGTACACTGATGGGTTCGAAGCGTTTGCCGCCGACCTGCGACAGACTCCCTGGGAGGAGATCATCGAGCACAGCGGCATTTCTCGCGAGGAAATTGGGTCGGCTGCGGAGATCGCGGGGAACTCCGAACGGACCATGATCTGCTGGGCGATGGGGCTGACGCAGCATAAAAACGGTGTCGCCAATATCCAGGAGCTGGTGAACCTAGCCCTCCTGCGCGGCAACATCGGACGGCCCGGTGCGGGTCTGTGCTGCGTCCGTGGCCACAGCAATGTTCAGGGTGATCGGACCATGGGTATCTGGGAGCAAATGAGCGATAGTTTCCTGGACAAATTAGGTGCTGAGTTCAACTTCGAGCCGCCACGAAGTCATGGCTTCGATACGGTGCAGGCGATTGAAGCGATGCATGCCGGAAAAGCCACGGTCTTCTTTGGGCTTGGTGGAAATTTTCTCGCAGCCACACCCGATACCGCATACACGGCTGATGCATTGCGAGGCTGTTCGATGACGGTGCAAGTCTCCACCAAGCTCAACCGGGGACACTTAATTACGGGGCGTCAAGCACTGATCCTGCCGTGTCTCGGCCGAACGGAACAAGATATTCAAGCCGAAGGCGCACAATTTGTGAGTGTTGAGGACACAATGAGTGTCATTCATTCTTCTCACGGGACGCTGCATCCGGGATCGGAATTTCTCAGGAGCGAAGTCGCAATCGTCGCCGGGTTAGCACTGGCGACCGTCGGCGGTCCTACTGACTGGAAGGCTCTGTCCGGCAACTACGATCGTATCCGAGACCATGTTTCGCACGTCGTCCCCGGTTTTGAAGATTACAACACCCGAGTTCGCCACCCAGGGGGCTTCCCTCTGCCCAATTCCGCCCGGGAGCGGAAATTCCCGACGGCAACCGGTAAGGCACGGTTCTCCGTACATCCGATCCCGCATCATGACCTCCCGCAGGGGCATTACTTGCTGACGAGTATCCGCAGTCATGACCAGTTTAACACGACGATTTATGGCCTGGACGACCGCTATCGGGGCATACATAATGGCCGCCGTGTCATCTTCTTAAACGCTGTCGATATTGCTGAAGCTGGGCTGGCTGCTGGGCAGGTTGTGGACCTGACCAGTCACTTTGAGGGTGAGGAGCGGGTGGCCTATCACTTTGTCATCGTGCCGTACGCCATCCCGCGCCGCTGCGCTGCGGCGTATTATCCAGAAACCAATGTCCTGGTGCCAATCCGCAGCGTTGCGGACATCAGTAACACACCGACTTCGAAATCCGTGGTGATCAGCCTGTCGGTGTCGGACGTGTAGGGATGGATGATAAGAGGAGGGCGGGGCTTGCCCCCGCCCCTTCAGAAAAGAGGGGGGCATGCCCCGCCCCTACTACTTTCCGGCTTCTGTTGCCTCTGGCACCTCGACAAGCTTGCCTGACTTGACATCATAAATATAGCCGTAGATCGGGATTGCCTTCGGTACCAGTGGATGCGCCCGAACACGCCGTACATCGTCCACAACTGCCCCGGCACGATCACTGACTGCCAGCCAGTCGATATACTCACCCTCTTTAGAGCCGGGCCCGGTCCCGACATCCACAAAACCAGATGCCCCGATTTGAGCCGTTTCGAGACTGCTGGCAAGAAGGCCACGTATGACGGTGTCCGTGAAATACTCCATGCCACAGTCCGTGTGGTGTATGATAAACCACTCCTTCGTTCCCAGCAGCTTATACGAGATCACCAGCGATCGGATCGCATCGTCGCTTGCCCGGCCCCCGGCATTGCGGATCACATGGGCATCGCCTTCAGACAGCCCCGCGTACTTGGCGGGGTCAAGCCGGGCATCCATGCAGGTCAAAATCGCAAAGCTCCGGCCGGGAGGCAGGGGCAGGTCTGCTTTGTCGCCAAATGTCGACGCGTAGGCGGCGTTGGCGGAGAGAACTTCGTTGAGAATTGCGCTCATAAAAATATCCTTTCACAGATAGTGATGGTTATTAAAAGAGATTGATAGTATTTAGCGCGGGTCTAAACCCCCGTGCCTGGAAAGTGCAGATCCCCGCCTTCGCGGGCAAAAGCCTGAGTTTGGATGATGTGAGGGCCATCTCTGGGGTAAAAACTTTGACATCCACCCGCCAAATTCCTCATGCGTACAGCCATCAGGTATACTGTACCCAAAGAGGGAACGAAGTGCTCGAAGAAGTCGTCAAAGCAATTGGAGATGTGGGGAGTCGGCTGGAATCGCTGAGCAAGCCGCTCGACCTGGAAGCCCGAAGCGCGGAGATTCAATCGCTGGAAGAAGCGGCAGGTGGGGCGCAGTTCTGGGATGATCCCATCGGGGCGCAGGCACAGATGCAGCGCCTGAATGTGCTGAAAGAGAGTCTGGCTCCGTGGGTGGCGGCTCGAAAACGGCTGGAAGATGCGCGGACGATGGCCGAGCTGGCGGGGATGGAAGACGATCCCGATACTTACGCCCCTGAGCTGTCCACTGAGCTGGCCTCGCTGAGCGCGGCGTTGGATAAGCTGGAAGTCGAAACACTCCTTTCCGGAGCACACGATGCGGCCCCGGCTATTTTAGAGATCAATGCCGGCGCGGGTGGGGCGGATGCCAATGACTGGACTTCCATGCTGCAGCGGATGTACCTGCGCTGGGCGGACCGCCACCACTTTAAAGCCGAGATTATGGATGAAGTTGAAGGGGATGTCGCTGGACTGAAAAGTACGTCGCTGCGCATCGAAGGCAAGAATGCGTATGGACTTTTGCAGGGCGAACATGGCGTCCACCGGCTGGTGCGGATGTCGCCGTTCAACAAAACGCGTGAAACGTCCTTTGCGGGCGTAAATGTCGTGCCGGAAGTTGCGGAAGTCGAAGACGTGGACATACCCGCCAAAGACCTGAAGCGCGAGCATACGCTGAGCCGAGGTGCGGGCGGGCAGAATGTCCAGAAAAACGAAACGGCGGTCCGCCTGACCCATCTGCCAACAAATATCGTGGTGACCTGCCAGGATCAGCGCTCACAGCTGCAGAACTATGAACGCGCCCTGCGCGTCCTGAAGGCCCGGCTGCTGGAAATCGCCCGGCTGGAACAGCGCACGGGGATCGACGATCTGCGCGGCGAGCGCAAAGATATCGCCTTCGGGCACCAAACTCGGAATTATGTGTTTCAGCCTTATACGCTGGTGAAAGATACGCGAACCGCCCATGAAACTGGCGATATTCAGCGTGTGATGAACGGGGAATTCGACGACTTTATCGACGACTTTTTGCGCTGGCAGCAGACCCAGAAGATGCAGGATTAACGGAACACTTATGAAAACGCTCCCTATGACAATCTTTGGCTTGGTGCTGATGGCTATGCCGGCTTTCGCGGCTTCTCCGGCTGCCTCGACCAAGGACACCGTGCAGGTGCAGAATGCTTTGTCGGCGTCTGGTGTGTCATCACGGGAAACCAGCTTAGGTAATCTCATCGCCGATGCTTTGCGTCAGACTGGGCATACACAGATTGCTTTAATCCCTGCGGACGAAATCGACGGCAGCGCAAAAATCTCCGCCGGTAAAGTGGAGATCAGCACCCTTGTTGCCACGCTTCGGTATGCTGCCGACCCGAGTGATACCGTAGTTGTGCTGAACCTCACCGGGGCCCAGCTGCTCAAAGTTGCCGAGCGGTCGGTCTCCCGTGCCCCGCAGCCGTTCGATGGATTTCTCCAGATCTCCGGGCTGCAGATTCGTTATAATCCAACGCAGGCCGCTGGCAGCCGCGTTTCGCTGGTTGGTGTGGGTGGCGGGGAGATGGATGCCGGGAAAACCTACCGTGTGGCAGTCCCTCGTCCTTTGGCCGGAGGCAGCCTGGGCTATTTCCAGATATTTGGTCAAAAAGACATCACCGAAGACACAGGGATTCCGATCGCAAAAAGTCTCAGCAGCTATCTTGCAGCGCATCCCACGATCACCACCGTGGTGGAAGACCGGATTACGACCCGGTAGCATGATCCAGCTCGAACGCCTCCGCAAGCAGTTCATAAGTGCGCAGGCGTTCAGCATGGCCGTGAACCATGGTCGTGACCATTACTTCATCAGCTCCGGTTTGGCCTCCAAGGGCGCATATTCCACTGCGGACGGTCTGCGGTGAACCTGCGATCAGCCGCGCCCGCGTCTCCTTCACCATCATTCGCTCCCGACCCGTGTAACGATAGGCCTGCGCCTCGGCGACACTGGGGAACTGGCTCGGACGACCCGCCGCAAGCCGCAGCCAGGCCAGGTCGAACGATGAGGCCAAAACGTCTGCCTCGGCATCCGTGTCGGCGCAGATTACGGAAGTGGTCACTATCGACCGCGGATCAGTTTGATACCCTGCGGCTGCCCAGTGATCGCGGTAAATTTGCATCGCAGCAGCCGCTCCGTGTGGGTTGATATGATGGGCGAACACAAATCCGAGGCCCATCTGCCCCGCGACCCGGGCGCTGTAATCGCTCGAACCGAGGAGCCATACTGGAGGCAGGGCTACCCCCATTGGAACTGCCGAAACGGACTGGAATGGATGCCCCTCCGGGAAACCTCCGCCGGCAAAGGCAAACAGATCCTCCAGCAATTCGGGCAGCTCGCTCCCAATTTTCTGTGATCGACGCAATGCCTGTGCAGTTCGTGGGTCGCTGCCGGGAGCGCGCCCAATTCCCAGATCGATCCGGCCCGGAAAAAGTGCTTCCAGCGTGAGGAACGACTCAGCGACTTTGAGCGGTGCATGATTTGGCAGCATCACCCCGCCCGACCCAACGCGTATTCTCGAAGTCATGCGGGCGACCTGGCCGATGAGTATTTCCGGCGACGAAGACGCGATGCCGGGCATGTTATGGTGCTCCGCGAGCCAGAATCGGTGATATCCTAGCCGCTCCGCTGTCTGTGCCAGCTCCAGCGTGTTATTTAGTGCCTGCCCTGCCGTCATGCCGGAGCTGACGGGGGACAGATCAAGAATCGAAAGCGGTAATGCCATACGGCAATAACACTTGCTGGCAGATCCGAAGTTCCTGAAGAGTCCGAAGTTCCTGAAGAGTAGAACTATTCTGGCTTCCACTCCCAAAACCTGAGAATCGGCATCTCGCCATGCACGGCGACAGCGGCGGCATAGCCCACCTGAGCGTCGATATTCAGCACCGAAACGGGGGCGGCTTCGCTCAACGCTGCAAATACCCCCCTTCCCCGCGCTTTCAGCCTGGCTTCCGTGCGGGTCCAGGCCTGAAAAAACCGCTCTTCGCTTGGCTCTTCCTCAAGCCAACTCAGGTCTTTCGCGGTGAAAAAGCGCCGGGCGATTTTTTGGGCATGGCCGACCGACCGAAGTCTTTCCACATCGACCCCAACCTCGGCGCTCGCCGTTATTGCAATCAGTGCCATTTCGTCTGCGTGGGAAAGGTTGAAATGCAATATTTCCCGTGTCGGCTGAGGGGAGAGTAACGGAGGAGAGGAGAGAAATGGCTTGCCGCTGGTTCCATAGTCGAAGTGCAGACTTTGGGGCGGCTGACTATAATAGTGCCCAAGCAGGGTGCGCAGGAGGCTGCGAGTCTGCTGGAAATGCGCTGGCCGTGCCTGCTCATCGGACGAGAGAACGGAGGTGTTAGTGGGAGCAGTTCGGAGATCTATGCGCCAGAGATGTACTTCGCCCTGCGGCCATTCAGGCATCCCCGCCGCCGGGACCCAGTGCGTTCTCGCAGTCTGAAATCGGTTCTTCATGTGGCAGAAACAGGGCCTCGGCGCGTGGCCAGCGCACGAATAGCTAGGACAAGAGCGACGGCATCCAGAGCCGAGGCCAAAAAGAACGGAATGCCTGGGAGGTGCAGAGGGGCATGGGGACGGGTGTAATAGGCAAACAGCGCTGTCGCGAGTATCGGGCCAGCGATCCCTGTGAGGCTGTTCAGACTTGTCAGTCCCCCTTGGAGTGTTCCCTGGGCATCATCGCCGACTTGATGCGACAGAATGCTCTGCGCTGCCTGTCCGACCAGATAGGAGAGGCCTGCCATCAGCATAATCACATAGACCATCCATCCCTGTGTCGCCAGGCCATAGCCGGCATATTCCAGCACCCCGACGGCAAGGCCGATGATGACTGCCCGCTTTTCGCCAAGGCGGGGCAGTAAATAGCGGGCCAGTCCTGCCTGGAAGATCAGGGAGACTGCCCCAAAGGCCCCTAAAGAGAGGCCGTTTGCACGCGTGCCCCAGCCGAATTGATCTGTCCCCCAGAGCACCCAGGTACTGGCAAGGCACTGAAGAGCCAAGTTGCTCGCCGCCAGGGTCCCGGCGAGGCCCCAGACCAGCGGGTATTTTCCCAGCACGGTGAAGACTCCGATAGGATTCGCTTCCCTGATGCGAAGCGGACGCCGGTTTTCCGGTTTCAGCGACTCCGGCAGGATAAATATCCCATAGAGAAGATTTGCAAACGACAATCCCGCAGCAGCCCAGAACGGCACACGTTCGCCCCATTCACCCAGCAGGCCGCCGAGAGCAGGGCCAATGATAAAACCGACCCCGAAGGCGGCGCCGATCAGCCCAAAGTTCTGCGCCCGCTTCTCCGGCGGGCTGACATCCGCGATATATGCTGAGGCCGCCGTGAAACTTGCCCCAGTGATTCCCGAGAGTGTGCGCCCGATGTAAAGCCAGATCAGGCTTGGGGCGAGTGCCATGATCACATAGTCGACACCTGTAAAGAACAGGGACAGCAGCAGCACCGGGCGGCGTCCAAAGCGGTCACTCAATGATCCTAAGAGTGGGGAAAACAAAAATTGCATCGCCCCGTAAAGCGACAACAACCAGCCGTAGTCCCGTGCTCCGGCACTGATGCTGCCGTGGGAAAGCATCGCGACGAACTTCGGCAGAATGGGAACCAGCAGTCCGAACCCGAGAACATCGATCAGCAGTGTAACAAAGATAAAAGCCAGTCCCGGCGTTCGTTTCAAATATCGACCTTTTCAACCCGCCACCTCGTTATCGCTGAAGGGTCGCCCCGCCACGCGCTAGGTTTCTGAGTTCCTCTGCTGCCGCTGATTTGACTTTTGGATCGATGCAATGAGAAGCCAACTCTGCCAGTGCGGCTTTTGCCGAAAGTGATTCCATAGGGCGGCGCCAGCCCATACCTGGCAGACGAAGCGTTTTTCCTAATTCCCGAATTGCTTGAATGCGATCAGACTGCCCCTGCGCGGCCTCTCCGTGAGGCGGCTGCTTCGCCGCCTGAACTTCAGCCATCATCGAATCCGGGTTCTGTGGATCGTTATTCCACTTCGCAGAACCCGGCGCGGCAATTGCTTTCTCTCGTGGCAAGTCAAAGGCGTAGTACTTGACGACATAAAACGAGGGCGTCAGAAACAGCGCAATCGCGAGCGTGCCGGAAAGACGCATCAGCCATTTCCAGAAAGGTGAGGCGGTGGGTTTTATCGGTGATGCAGGAAGTGTGTCAGCAGAGGGCATAGGTCTATTATACCTGCCGCGTGTCACGAAAACCCGCTCACAGCATGCGGCACATACGGCCCTTCCAGAGCGGCGATCTCTTCTCGCGTAAGTTTGATTTCCAGTGCCGCTACGGCGTCTTCCAAATGATGCGGCTTCGACGCTCCGATGATCGGTGACGTTACCACCGGTTTGGAAAGCACCCAGGCCAGCGCGACCTGTGCGCGGGGAACTCCCCTTGCCGCCGCAATCAGGCCTACCTGCTTCACAATTGCGCGATCGGAATCTTCCGCTCCCTGGTATAGGGTTTTGCCGAACTCGTCCGTCTCGCCCCGTTTTGTGCTGGGTTCGTCCTCCCAGGGCCTGGTCAGACGGCCCCGAGCCAGAGGACTCCAGGGCAGCACCCCGATGCCTTCCGCTGTGCAGAGCCCGAGCATCTCCCGCTCCTCTTCGCGGCTGAGGAGATTCAGGTGGTCTTGCATGGAAACGAAGCGTGTCCAGCCATGCAGGTCAGCCAGATAAAGGGATTGACAGAACTGCCAGGCGTACATCGAGGATGCCCCGAGATAACGCACTTTGCCGGCTTTCACCAGATCGTGCAGTGCCTCCAAAGTCTCCTCAATTGGCGTTTCGCCGTCCCATCGGTGTATCTGGTACAGGTCCACATAATCTGTGCCCAGTCGTCGCAGGCTGGCATCGATCTCCGCGAATATTGCCTTGCGCGACAGACCTGCTCCATTCGGGCCGGGGCGCATACGGCCATGTACCTTCGTCGCGATGACCACCGAGTCGCGTGTGCTGAAGTCGCGCAGGGCGCGGCCTAAAATCTCTTCGCTGGTGCCATCGGAATAGACATTGGCCGTATCAAAGAAATTGATACCTAGCTCTAATGCCCGTTCGATAAATGGGCGGCTCTCCGATTCGTCGAGTGTCCAGGGATGATTGCCGCGTTCAGGGATGCCATAAGTCATGCACCCGAGGCAGATTCTCGAGACTTTGAGGCCGGTTTTTCCCAGCTTAGCGTAATTCATTGATTTCTCCTGAATGCTTTAGAAATGCAGAATATCCTGGTGGGCAGTCACTGGGCTAAACTTCGGATTGGAAGGCAGGCTGATGACTTCCAGTCTGCGTGTGTCAGGTTACCTTACATTGGCGGTACAAGGCCGTTCTTTCCAACAAGGACACGGTCGGCGATTGTCATGCCGTTTGGCAGATGATGGCCGGCGATAAAGACGTGTGCACCCGGCTTGAGCAGCGACATTTGACCCGGAGCAAAGGTGACGATGGGGATATTCGCCGGGAGAGTGATGGTCTGCGATCCGGTTCCAGTGCCACTCTTGTACTGCAAAGTCAGGGCGTCACCACTGGACTTATGAGCGGTGCCATTGGTCATCTTGGAGTGCATCGCGGTGCCATTGGTCATCTTGGAATGGCCTGCCGCTCCGCCACCGGGCAGATCCCAGGCGTAGCTGCCTTCGCCTGTGCCGCGACCCGCTTCCGGGAAAACGACGACTTCTCGAGCACGCTGGGTTCCGCCTAGTCCCGGCACGGAGGCGATACCGAGAAATGTGCCGTCCTTGATATGTGCCCGGTCAGAGGGGATGACGGCGACGATGAAGGGTTTTGGGGGAAGCTGTACACGGATGGGCCCGGCTGCCGTCGAGAGGGACAGGACTTTGCCTTGTACGAGCTGAATCGTACCGCGAATATGAAGTGCGGGGGAGGGTGCAGCCTGAAGGCCTGCTCCGACAAAAACAGTGGCCGTGAAGGCCGTGGCAAGATGCCAAGAACGAATCATCATGGTTGCAAGTACTTTCTAGTGCGTGACGTAAAAATTTAGAATCGTAATAAAACTTGCACGGTGAAGCGGTGCCGGACACGGCCGTCTTCATCACGTGGGACATCGCGTAAATATTGATACAGGCCGCGAATAGTCAAGTTGCGGCTGCCAGCATAAGTCAGGCCGACTGACTCGCGAGTGGCATTACTGTTTCCGGTCGGGTAGATAAACAGGGAGCGTGCGACTGCGGCGCTCAGACGACGCGTGAATCGGTAGTTACCCTCGGCATAGTAACCCAGCACACGCTGGTCTTTGTCGGCACCTGCGACGATCTCGCCGCGTGCCGTTACTCGGTTATACCCATATGAGACGTCTCCGGCAATACGACTTTTACTGACGAAACGATCTCCATTGACGAGGCGGTCAGCACGAACTCGACCTGACGGCGGCAGCTCGACAGCAAACGGATTGTCGTCAGTCAGATCCGTGTTGGGAAGACGGCCTTGAAGCAGCGATCCTCCGATGTTGACGACGCCGTTACGGGTCGTGAATGTCCGGCCCAGCCGGAAGCAGACCACTCGGCTCGGGTTGACATCAATATGGTTTGGGCCGGTGCCGGTGGTTAGCGAAAAGTCATAGTTTAAATAGCCATAGAGCCGACCGGAGACTGCGAGTCCGAAGTCAGTCCGAAGGCCGAGAGACTGTGCATTCAGCGGCTGAAGTATCTGCAGGTGCGGGTCATAAACGGCCAGCAGGCCGAATGGGATCTGAAATTGCCCCGCTTTAACATAGGCCGTCGAATTGAAATCCGCCTCGATAGGGAGGCGGTAGGTGACATAGGCTTCGCCAATCTGAATGTCGCTGCCGTGTGGAATGTCCGGTGCATCCTCTGCGAGAAGCTGCAGGTAAATATTTCCCCTGGCCGTTTTACGGTGCGTGATGTTGTGCTGAATATCCAGTTCTGCCGTGTTGAGCCAGAATCCGCCCGTTCGCCCGGTGTCAGCCGTTCGTGTGCGAAGGTCCAATGCCCCATTGATCAGAAAACCCGGTCCGATTGGAATGGGGTCGGGGAGTGGAGATTCCGGCGGAGGCTGGTCCGTTGGCGGCGGCAAAGAAATTATCGTCGCAGGATTTGGTTTGAGGGAAATCACTGCCGGGGTCTGTGCCTCGGTCACTGCGAGCGGGGAGAGTGCGAGCAGAAGCAGAGCCGTGTGGTTCATCAGGCGGACGAAAGACATAAAAGCACTTTATGGGTTCCCGGGGAGAGACTTCCGTCACCAACCCGAAAGACGACTTGACAGACTGGTCTGATTATGACACAATGACGACATTCGTGCAAGCACCCGCCCCCATTTTGTCACGCCGAGTCTTTCCCGGTGGGAAGAGGGCATGAAGGACAGACTGTTGCCCTCGATCGTTTCCGAAACCGCCCAAAATTCTGAAAATATCTCCGGCTCAGAAGCCTCTGCCGGTACGCTGTCAGCAGTGCTTGTGCCGCTGCCCAGAGGCCTGACGCTGGACCGCCATCTGACTGCACTTCATGAGGTGGTTGGAGCCGTTGCGCGGCAGACCGACCCGCGCCTGCCCCTGGCACTGATCGCCGAAAAGGCCCGAGCACTCACCGAAGCCGGCAGTGCTGCGGTGTGTCTGCTCGACCCCACACGCTCCCTGCTGGATTTCGCTGCCGTTTCGGGGCTGGACGCTGCAGACATCGTCGGCCAGACTGTGCGTGTGGAAGATGCCCTCGCGGGACATACTGCCCTTACCGGAGAGCTGTATCTTTCCCACCACCCGGAGCCGACAACGGCTGAACCTTCTGATCCCACGATTGCTGCCATCGGATTGCGCTCTGCGCTGGTCGTCCCTGTCTTTCTTGGCGGACGGCCCGCCGGAGCACTCAGCGTTCTTAACCGGCTGGATGACGGTGCCTTCAGTGGGGCGGATCTCCTTTGCCTGCAAACTCTGGCCAATCTCGCCGCGCAGGCTCTTTATACCGACGAACTTAAAAAACTGGCGACCCAGAAGCAGCAGGAGCGCGATATCCTCTTCCGAGCTGCCCAGACAACTTCCTCCTCCCTGAACGTGCAGGAAGTCCTCGGCAGCGTTCTCGCGACCGTCTCTGACAGCATGGAGATGACAGCGGGGGCTGTCTACCTGCTAAACGATGAGCGCACCCGTTTTTATATTGGAGCAGATCGCGGCCTCGGCGAGGAAGACCACGATCGGCAGATGTCCGGCGAAGGAACGGGGCTGGCTGCACGGACCCTGGCGGCGGGTCAGCCGCTTCTTTTGAACGATGTCCAGGAAGATTCCCAGGATGACACGCCGTTGCCAGGAATGCGTTCTCTGCTGCTGGCACCGATGGTGGCCCGGTCAGTCGCGGAGGGTCTTCTCGTGGTCGGCTCCCGGCAGGCGGGTGCTTACAGTGCAGCGGACGCATCGCTTCTTTCGGCAGTGGCCAGTCAGGCGGCAGTCGCCCTCGAAAATGCCTGGCTCTACGAGGATGCCACGAGGCGGGCGCAGGAAGCGGCGGCACTCTATGAACTGTCGCAGTCCATTGGAGCGACCCTTAGCCTTAACCGTGTGATCCATTTCGTCGCTGACAGCGTCCTGGCACTTTTGCATGTGGACAAGTTCGCCCTCTTCCTCTATAATCCCAATGACGACTGCCTGGAAATCAAAGTCTCCCGCAATATTCGCAGCGAAACGGCCCAGAGTATGAAGCCGCGCATGGGCGAAGGTATTGCCGGGTGGGTGCTGGAATTTGAAACCCCGACCGCAGTTCAGGACGTCTCTGCAGACCATCGAAATCGTTCCTGCCCGATCCACAGTGAAGGCGTAACATCACTAGTCAGCGTGCCGCTTCAATCGGGCGATCATGTGATCGGCGTTCTCCATGCCATGAGCAGCCGCCGCCGCCTCTTTACGGTCGGCGAAATGGAGCTGCTGTACACCATTGCCAATCAAGTCGGGGCGGCGATCGCGAACGCCCAGATGTATGAAGAGGCGCGGCATAAGACGGAGGAGATTCGAAAAGGGGTTCGGCGCATCGCCCGTGCCCTGGGGTCTTCGCTGGATGGCCGCAAGACGGCGCAGACAATCGCAGACCTGGCACTGGAAATGACCGGAGCCGACCGGAGTATTCTGCTGGCACTCGATGCTCAGGGGAACCTCGTTCCCCGTGCAGCGTCAAATTTTAAATCGGCACTTTCGGCACTGCCGACGGTTGCTGCCTCCGAAAGCGGACGGGGCCCGGAGACTCCCACGGCGTTTGTTGCGCGTCGCTGCCGCTCTCTGACCGTGGAAGATTTTTCTCAGGACCTGCGCTTTGTTCTGCCATCCTTTGCGATTCGGGAGCGGATCACAGGCTATTTAGGGGTCCCTCTGAAGCTGGGAAAAGATATGCTCGGTGTGCTGGAAGTCTACACACGGGAGCCTCGCCGCTTTACACCGGATGAGATGCGGCTGATGCTGACATTTGCCAGCCAGGCGAGTATCGGGCTGCAAAATGCACTGCTGGTCGAACAGGCAAGCCGCCGCCTAGACGACCTCGAAGCCCTGAGCGCACTTGCTTCACGCCTTGCACAGGCTGCTCCGGAACTTCTCCCTGATGTCCTACGCTTGGTGGGTAGCGCGATACGTGCCGATGCCGGTGTGCTGCGGTGGTTTGCTCCATCATCTGAAACACACCTGTATCGCCGCGTGGAGGCATTGGATTTAGAACAAGCGGAGGCGATAGACACGCTGCTTCGGGATCTGGCCACACAAGTGGAGAGTTCGCATCAATTGAGCCAGCTCCCCTCCGACCCGGCCGCTCCGGCGCTGGTCGTGCCCGTGCTCGCAGGAGAAACTCAGCGTGCTGTTTTCATTTTTGTGCGTGCACCCCAGAGCCATGGATTCGATGGACACGAGCGGCAGTTTGCAGAAACGGCTGCCAATCTGCTGTCTGCTCGTCTGCATTGACTCTGTTACTGTTTAATTACCTGGAAAATGCCGATTATGTTTAACACGTTATTCTGGTTTTGACACTCACTTACATTTCGATCACCTATCGTCTATTTTTAGGAACTAGTAAAAGATGTACAGCTATTCTCCTCAGCCAATCCATTCCGATGATCACAGCGAATTCGCTGACTCCGACCACCTCTTTCTTCAAGTCCCCGCCATGCCAGAACAGGTGGGCTTGGTGCGGCGTCAGGTCGCGGACTTCACGCGCCGTCAGCTCTGGGGCGTAGATGACGCCGACGCCCTTTTGCTGGCGGTTGGCGAGGCCTGTAATAACGCGATCAATTATGGACAGAAGGATGTTCTTGATCCTCTTCTCACCGTCGCCTGTTCACGCCTGAGCAGCGACGAACTGCGCGTCGATATCAGCAATCAAGGCAACGGGTTTCACCCCGACCTCGACGTTCTCGCGCGCCTGCCGGAAGCCGATGAATTCGCGACTCATGGCCGGGGTTTCTGCCTGATAACGGCTCTGGTCGATTCCGTTGAGGTGTTGTCTGATGGCGTCAATACGACGGTCCGCCTCAGAAAATCACGGACTGTTGGGAAAAATTTATGACTTTGGTGACGCTTACGGCGAGAAATATTTGCCCAAAACTCACCCCCAATCTCCGGGAGCTCTCGCGGCCCAGGACATTTTAGCGGAAGGGATTCAGAAAAGTAAATAAAGGCATTGCGGTGACGGGTATAATAGGGCTCAAAATACGCTCCTTTGCAAAGAGGCATTATGACCGACCTTCCAAATCCTGATCACAATTCTTCAGCGGAACCTGAAGTCCGTACCGGCAGTGAGCGTTTCAACTTGAATGCCGCGCGTCCGACCGGTCGTCCCATCTACGAGCCAGCGGCTCTGACAACCCATAAACGTCGTCGATTTTCTCCCTGGCTAGTTATCCCGACCCTGCTAATCGCACTGGCTGCCCTTCTTTATTTCCTCCTCTTTGCTCCGAAACCGCGTCACGCCGTCGCGACAGCCGGAACGCTAATTTACGCGTCCGATGCCAACTCACCGGGAATTTCGCACCTCTGGCTGTCTCAGGCCGATGGCACCGGGGCGCATCCACTGACTTCCGGAGCCTTCTCGGACGCGAGTCCAGCCTGGACGGCGGACGGGTATCAGCTGGCGTTCGTCTCGGACCGTACCCAAGGCCAAAACCAAATTTATGTGATGGACGGCGATGGCAAGAATGTTGCCCAGATCACGCATAACCCTGGGGCGAAAGCCCAGCCCGCCTTTGCGCCTGCCAGCAACTCTCTGCTGGGGTATCTGGCCGGCGGAACCCTGGTCGTGGGTGACGTCACAAAGGGTGAAAGCTCCCCGCTCCTGCCCTCCTCCCTGCAAAGTGCTCATCCGGGTTCTGTGGACAAAAGTCAGCAGCCGGAGGCGGAGGCAGTCATCACGGGCTTTGCCTGGCGAAAAACAGCGGACAGTACCAATCCTGGCCTGGCCGCCGTCGAGGAAAATGCGGGGGTGCAGAACCTTGTCGTTCTTCCGGATCTTGGCAGCTCTCTCATCCGCACGCAGAACGGTCAGGCAGGTGGACCTCCTCTCGCCTCCGCGGATTCTGTCAACCCAGCCTGGGCACCAGACGGTGCGCGGCTTGCGGTGGCCCTGCTGCATGTGCAGGGACTTCCCGGCGGCCGCAAAGGTTCGCTTCTTGCGCAGTTTGATGCGTCAGGAATCGCTCAGCGCAGCCTGGTCCCTCCGATTGCAGACCCCGCGATTGGCCCGCAGGCCCCGGTGTTTTCGCCTGATGGCAGCGCCCTACTCTTTGAGCTGTGGCAGCAGCCCGATCTCGCTTCCCGCAAACGCCTCGGGCTCTTCAGGGTTCCTACAGATGGCAGTGGGACGGTCCAGCCTCTCGCCCGGGGCGATGCCGGAGCAGCACAGTTCTCACTGGACGGGAAATACGTCTACTTCCTGGCGCGGCGGCCGAATGGCGGCCACGACCTCTGGCGCATCAGCCCAGATGGAACCAGCCCTTCCCGCGTCTCCGATGGCAAAGCGGATGTCACGAGCTACGCACTCTCCCCCCAGGTGCAGAAAAATTAAACTATGTCACTGAGCGGCAAAAATGAATGGGCGGCGGAAGGACGGCGTGTCCTGACCGAAGCGGCTCTCGCGCTGAATTCGCTGGCAGAAACGCTGGACTCGGAAGCCTGGGCCGCTGCCATTCGGCTGCTTCTGGCAACAAAGGGACGGGTCGTCGTGACCGGCATGGGTAAAAGCGGGAAAATCGCCGGAAAAATGGCGGCGACTCTTGCCAGCACCGGGACACCCGCCCTGTATCTACACCCTGCCGAGGGAGTTCATGGCGATCTGGGAATGCTCCAGCCTGGAGATGTTGTGATTGCGTTTTCTTACAGCGGCGAAAGTGATGAGATCGCCGCCATCCTGCCCGCCATTCGTCAGATGGAGACGCCGCTGATCGCTTTTACCAGCCAGCCAAACTCGACCTTAGGCCGCGCCGCCGCCGTCGTGCTCGATGTCCGTGTCGATCGCGAAGCCTGCTACCTGAACCTTGCCCCGACGACCAGCACCACCGCGATGCTGGCTCTCAGCGATGCTCTAGCAGTGGCCGTGATGGGAGCCCGTCATTTCACCCCCGAGCAGTACGCGCACCTGCACCCGGCGGGGACTCTGGGCCGCCGCCTGACCCTGCGCGTCGCCGACGTGATGCGCACTGCCGAGGCCGTTGCGGTGGTTCCGGAGACCTGCACCGTGCTGGAAGCGATGTTTGCCATTACGCAGGCCCACGCCGGAGCAACGATTGTGACCGATGCCGATGGCCGTGTCTCCGGTCTCATCACCGATGGCGACATTCGACGGCATCTGCTGGACGATCCGCAGCTCCTTTCGCGTCTTGCAACCGCCGCCATGACCCCTAACCCCGGCGTCATCACTGCCGATCTCCTTGCGACTGAAGGCCTGCGAAAACTTGACGACTTCCACCCGCTCCCCGGCCAGAAAGCCGGCGATGCCCCGGTCGTAGATACCGAAGGCAAGCCTGTTGGTATGCTGATGCTCAAAGATTTAGTCAAGGCGGGGATTGTCTAAGGGTTATGCGATACGTTAAGCTCATCGTTCTTGATGTCGATGGCACTCTAACTGATGGGACGATTTTGTATGGCGACGACGGTGTGCAGGCAAAAGCTTTCCATGTTGCCGATGGCCTGGGGATCGTGATGGCGCAGGCGGTAGGCCTACGGGTTGCGGTCATTTCGGGCCGGACAAGCCGTGCTGTGGAAAACCGCATGGCGGAGCTGAAAGTCAAGGATTTAGTGCAGAAGTGCGGCGATAAAGCTAGCGCCATGCGCGTCTTGATGAGTAAGTATGAGCTGCAGTCAAACGAAGTCGCCTATGTTGGCGACGATATTAATGACTTGCCGGCATTTGAAGTCGCGGGCGTCAAAATCGCCGTCGCGAATGCTGCGGAAACTCTGAAGGCTAAAGCGGACTGGGTAACACCGCGGTCCGGCGGGGCAGGGGCGGTACGGGATGCAATCGAGGAGATTTTACGGCGTCAGGGCCGGCTGGAAGAGGCCGAATCTGCGTTTTTGGAACAGGCGAGAGTCAATGACGGAACAGTAAAGCAATAGGAGCACATCTCGCAGCATTTAGGAACTCGCCCCGCAGGATAGGAACCCACCTCGCAGCATTTGGGAATCCACCCCGTGACCTTTCGGAACCCACCCCGACACTCCGTGTCGATCCTCCCGAAACGGGAGGGTGAGCGGGAAGAGATTTGTTGAGTCTTGTCGCCTACAAATAGGCTCTTAAGATAGGCTCTTGAGAATGCCTCCCACTAAGATCGCTAAACACACTGTCTACCAACCGTCCACCCTCCCGTTTCGGGTAGGGTCGCAGCTTGCTGCGGGGTGGGTTCCTAAGGCTGCGAGGTGGATTCCAAAATGCTGCGAGGCGAGCTCCGAACTCCGAAACATCACAATGAAAACTCTCCATCTTCTCCACACCAACGATTTCCATAACCATCTCAGCCACCTTCAGGCTGAGACGATACGGCAAGCAAAGGCCAGCCATGAAAACGTGCTTCTGCTCGACTCAGGGGATGCGATCTCGGCGGGCAATGTCGGGGTTCGGCCCGGCGGCGAGCCGATTTTAACGCTGATGTCCGAAACCGGCTACGATGCGATGACCTTGGGCAACCGGGAGTTTCATATCGCCGATGCGCTGCTGCGGCTTAAGATCAGCAAAGCGAGCTTCCCTATTTTATCCGCCAATATCCGCTGGCGCGACGACCAGGGAGAGAGTTTGCCAACCGTCCCGCACTTCCTCAAAACCCTACCAAATGGTCTGCGCGTGGGTGTCTTTGGGCTGACCGTGCCGATGGTAACTACTCGCATGGCAGCTCGGCTGGTGAGCGCGTTCGTTTTTGATGACCCGGTGCGTGCAGCGCAGGAGCAAATCGCGCTCATGCGGCCAAACGTAGATGCTTTGATCGCTCTCACTCATATCGGTCTGCGTGAAGATGAACGGCTCGCGGCGGCCTGCCCGGAACTGGACCTGATTGTCGGCGGACACAGCCACAATGTATTAGAAGAACTCAAAGTCGTCGCGGGTGTGCCGATCGCGCAGGCGGGCTGGTTCGGGCATTGGCTGGGCCAGACAACCCTTGAGTGGGATATCGCTGGCGTCAAGCCGCGTGTTACGGGGCGGCTTGTGCCGCTGAAGGAAAAGTAGTGCTGGAATTTCTCTTGTTCGTTTTGACGGCATGGGCGGCAACAGCCGCAGGACGGACAGTCCTAAAGCTGCTGAGGCTGCCGGATACGGCGACACGGCTGGAGCGAAACCTTTTTGGCTACGCCCTGGGCCTGGGCCTGCTGGCGTATGCGATGCTGTCCCTCGGCTTGCTGGGCGGTCTTTATTTGGCGGCAGGCTGGGGGCTAATTGTGCTGCTGGCAGGGCTGGGTGCCGGGCAGCACCGGGCGATGGCTTTGGAAATACAGGCGACAATCCGGGCGGGGATCCGCCTCACACGCTGGGGGTGGGGGCTCGCAGCGTGCTTCGCTTTGCTGGCGAGTGTGGCCCTGATCGGCGTCTGGACCCCCCCGACGCTGAACCTGGAATGGGACGCTCTCTCCTACCACCTGGCCGATCCGAAGATCTATCTGCAGGCGCATCGTATCTACTCACTACCTTGGGAACACCACTCAAATTTTGCGTTTACCGCCGAGATGTGGTACCTGTTTAGTTTCTTAGTGCGGGGGACGGAAAGCGGCGTGGTGCTGGCAAAGCTGTTCCATTTCAGCTGCGGGATAGGCACATGCCTCGCCATATATGCTTTCGGAGTGCGGCTTTCTTCGCCGCGTGTCGGGCAGGTCGCCGCACTCCTGTTCGCCTCCACCCCGCTGGCCCTCTGGGAAGCGGGGATCGCGTATGCGGACCTGGCCCCGACCTTTTTTGCGACAGCGACGCTGCTGGCGGTTGGAACTGGTATCGTCAGGCGCGAAGAGCGCTGGCTTCAGACTGGGGCGGTGCTGATGGGCCTGACTCTGAGCACGAAAGCGACTTCCCTCTCGACCCTGCTGCTGCTGGCACTTGGGCTGCTGCTCTGGCGGCTGCGCTTCAAGCGCGAAGCTCCGGTGAAAGCAATCTCGTCCGTGGCACTCTGGTGCGGGCTGGCACTGATCGTCGGCTCTCCCTGGTTCATCAAGTCCACAATTACGACAGGGAACCCGATTTACCCCTTTTATTATCATCTCTTAGGTGGCAACTACTGGAATTCAGATCTCGCAAAACAGTATAGTGCGGCACAGGCAAACTTTGGTGTTGGCACCTCGCCCCAAGATGCGCGCAGTGCCGCGCAGGCGGTTTTGCTGCCCTGGAACCTGACGATGTACCCTGTCCCCGGACATCTTCCCCCTTCGGGAATAGCTTTGCCCGGTAAAGCGCCATCGGCATCGCTTCAGCCTTTTACCGATATCCAGACGGTGCTCTCCGCCCTGTCGCCCGTCCTGCTGGCCGCGCTGTTCTTTCCAGTCTTTCGACGCGGGCCTGCAGCACCGATAGGACTGAAAGCTCTGAGTATCTTTGCTGTCCTCTCGGTACTCGTGTGGTTTGCGACGATGCAGTATGCCCGCTACTTGCTGCCACTTGTCCCCGTGCTCTGCCTGCTCGCGGCCTGGGTGCTGGTGCAGGCAGTCGCAGTTCGCTCCCTCGCCGGGATGGCGCTGGCTGCCCTTGGTGTCTGTTCACTGGGCTGGACAGGGTATATTGGGGTCAGTCTTTTGACCGTGGAAATTCCGGTTGCCTTTGGACTGCAGTCTCGAACGGCATACCTTAGGCAGAACGAGACGACGTATCCAGCCATGGACTATATCAACACGCAGCTTCCGGAAAACTCAAAGGTCGTGTTCTACGGTAATCCGATGGGCTTCTACTGCGATCGTTCCTATCTTTGGGGGGACGCTCAGCATAGCACGCTGATTCCCTATGCACAGCTGAAAACTGCGGACGATCTGCGGGCGAATTTGCAGGGAATGGGCGTGACGCATATTCTGGTGAATCGCCGGTATTTTTCAATTGGTCCGGAATCGTCCGGGTATCTGCATAAGGTCTACGCACTGACCGACGGCAGCGGGCCACCTCTTTTCGAATCGCACGGCCTGGCAGTATACGCTTTGCCATTGGAGAAGAAATAAATGGAAAAGCGCATCTTCCTGCCACTATTGATTCTCGTGTATTTCGCTCTGGCCGCTGGCTACAGCATCGTGACCCCAGCGGCGACGGCGGACCAGCATAATCCGGATGAGAATGCGCATATGGAATATGTCGCCAAGATGGCCTCGGGGCATCTGCCGGTTTTCACGGATCCGCAGCACGGCTATGAGTTTCATCAGCCGCCCCTTTACTACGCCCTCTGCGTTCCTGTCTACCTGGCGACGCGTGGCCAGGGGGAAGGGATTGCGACAAAAGCCGTACGTTGTGTCTCGATTCTGCTGGGGGGAGTGCTGATCTGGGTGACATTTCTCGCCGTCACTGCGCTGGTGCCCGAGGAGCCCCTGCTGGCACTGGCAGCGTCCGCAGTGGTCGGTCTGCTTCCGTCGAACCTAGCCGTTTCGGCGTCCGTGACTAACGACTCGCTGACGACGTTGATCTGCGCTGTCGCGCTCTGGCAGCTGATACGCTTGATACGGCACCTAGAGGGCAGCGCATTTCCGGGGGATTGGCGAAGGCAGGCGATCTGGCTGGGGGTTACTCTCGGGGTGGGAATCTGGACAAAGTCCCTGACACTTTCGCTGTTTCCTACTGTTTTGATCGCATTTCTGCTGCTCGCCCGTTCCGGAAAGATCTCTGGGCAAGAGGCGGCTCTGGGCGCCACTTATGTGGTGGGGGTGGGGGCCTTGCTGGGGCTGCCTTGGCTGGCGCGAAATACCGTTTTGTACGGCGATGCACTGGCCCAGCACGTACTCTTTGTCCAGCTAAACAATGGAGGCAATAACGTCCCTCTTGACCAGATGATCGCCCTATTCGGCGGCCTCGGCGGCTATTTTGTCAAAGTCGCGCAGTGGACGTTTGCTTCTTACTGGGGTGGTTTCGACTCGATGCGCCTCTTCTGGGATCAGAACCCGTCTAAAGCGCATCCGAATTTCTTGGCTGGCCTGTCGCCGACTTACTTATGGCTCCTGGCCTTCTCGCTGCTGCCGCTCTCAGGAATTGTTTTTCGGCTGCGGCGCAGCCGCGAGAGTTTCACCCGCTCGCTTGCCCTGGCCGCTCTGGCGATCCAAGTACTCTTTACCGGCATCGCATTTCTGAATTATAATCTTCACTTCTTTCAGGCCCAGGGTCGGTATCTGTATCCGGCACTGCTGCCGCTGTCGTTTTTCTTCGTCTGGGGCTGGTCGGGGCTGTTTACACAGACGCTCTGGTTTCGGGTGTTTTCAGGTTTAATGGTCACGGGCCTGATCGGTTTGAACGTCTACACACTCTTCGGGCTGCTGCTCCCACGCTTCGCGTGAGGTATACTGAGTGCGAAGGCCCATTCGTCCAGTCTGGCCCAGGACGCCGCGCTTCTCGGCGCGGAAACCGGTGGTTCAAATCCCCGATGGGCTATTTTACACTGAAAGCTGCCTCTCTGCAAGTCACTTCGTCCGCGATTCTTCCTGCGGCGGCTGACCAAATCCCTGGTTCTGCACATCGCCCAGGCTATCCGGGTCTCTGGCCTGCGGGTTGAGGACTTTGAACGGATATGCACTCTTGCCATCCTGGTAGCCCGTCAGTCCGTACACAGGATACGGGGCGGTGCGAGTTTGGGTCCAGGCGTCTGGATTATGGGCGTCCGCAATATTCGTGCTGCCTTTGAGGCTGCGGACATACTGGCTCATTGCCCACCGCTCAGTGGGGGTGGTCCAGGTCCGAAAGCCGGGCATTTTCCCTTGCCCCATGGTGATATGCCAGAACATGGCCCCGTCGGTGATGTTTTGTACCAGCGGAGAAGCCAGATCCGGTGGGTGCGGCACCAGGTACGCCCCGACTGCGCCATAGCCGTAGCCGCTGGGATTATGGCACTGGACACACCGGTTCGCAAATAGTATGCTCCCGGAACGAACGATACGCGGGTCGTTCGGCAGTGGGCTTTTGATTAAATCGACGGCCGCCGGGGCTTTTTCGTAACGAGCATTGTCGGAAAGATTAGCCGGTGGCAGAATTGGCTCTTTGGGCGGATATTTGGTGAAGTTCGCAGCGACTGCTTCCGTGTGCGTTTCACCGGGCAGCGCGACACGGGCACCGTAAGCGGCTGACGCAACGGGCTGCCCGTCAATCGGCGTCAGGGCATTACTGACCGTGACCGACTCGACCGGCGGCGCGGCGCGCGGCGTCTCCAAAGGTGAGTAAGAAGCCTGCCGGTACATCTGGTTGCCGCAGCCCGTCAGAAGAATCGTCAAAAGTAAAAGTGGCGCAATCCGTCTCATTCGAATGCCCTCGCATCGCGCCGGACATCGGCAGCCCCGGCATCCCGGCAAAGCTGCTCCGCTTTTTCCGCTTGCTCTTCATCGGCGCAGTGTGCGGCGATACCAATCAGTCCCTCCGATATCCGCGTATCGTACACTTTTGATCGCCAGCTCGGAAGACGCATTTCGTACAGCGCGGCGATGAAGGCCGCCGTAAGTGCGAAGAGCATCATCATCTCGTAGGCAATAATGCCGATAGAGGGAGCCGGGGAGATCGGCTTGCCCCCCCCGGGAATCAAGTATAGCTGGGCCGTACCGCCTGCCAGCAGGATGCCGAAAGCGATGCCCACAAACGCAAACACTGCCGTTACCGTCGTCAGACGGATCGGCGATTTGTCTGACTCCAGTACACCTTCCGGGAAGGGAACCGAGGACATCACCATCAGGTCTTCGGTCGCTTTGCCGCCTTCCCCGCGCAGTCGGTTGAGCGCGGAAGCCGCCTGTTCAATCTCTTCAAACAAACCTAACACTGTTGTTTCCGCCATCTCAGCCTATCGCCTCCTCACGAATTACTACCGGCATCTCGCCGCCGCCGACACGCTCCAGCCCTTCGGCATGGTCGCCTTCCCGGAACTCCCAGATCGAGACGATTGGGATAAACTTGCTCAGAAGCGTATACAGAAAGCCAAACAGGCCGATCGCCCCGGCCGTCACGGAAATCCCCACCCAGTTGGGAGTATAGTTTCCCCAGGTGAGTATGTTGCGAGATGGCGCGGGAATTACGACCGTGACCCGCTCCGAGAACATGGCGATATTGACTGAGATCCCCACCAGCAGCATCAGCCAGGGTGTTCGGCGCACTTTTCCGAACGCCAGCATCGAAAAGGGCACGAGGATACCAAATACGAGTATCAAAGCCAGTACCCATTTGTAGCCGTGGAACATGAAATACAGCCAGTTGATATGGCTCGGGTCCCGCGAGAACCAGTCGGACCAGGCATCGCCGGCAAAAAAGTAGAACCAGAGCAGCGAGATCGAGAAAAGCACCTTGCCGATATTGTCGAAATGCTTCGGCAGAATGTACTGTTCCAGGTGGAACGAACGGCGGACACAGTACATGATAATCAGTACGGCACCGCAGCCGGAATAGAGTGCCCCGCAGACGAAGTAAGGTGCAAAGATGTTTGAGTGCCAGCCAGGGACGATACTCATTCCAAAGTCCCAGCCGACGATCGTGTGCAGCGACACGAAGACTGGGATAATCATGACAGTCAAGATACCGAACAGCACTTTCAGACGTCGCCATTCCCGGTCTGTCCCGCGCCAGCCCAAACAAAGTACCGTGTACAGTGTCCGCCGCCAACCCTGTGTCCGTTCGCGCAGGATTGCAAAGTCGGGGATCAAACCGCTGTACCAGAAGATAACACTGGTCGTCAGATAGACCGAGATTGCCGTTGCATCCCAGAGCAGTGGGCTTTTGTAGTTTGGCCAGAGCTGCCGCTCATTGGGGTAGGCCAGCATCCAGAAAAATGTCCAGTTTCGCCCAATATGCAGCAGTGGAAAGACACCCGCTACGGCCAGGGCGCAGACGGTCAGCGTCTCGGTCATTCGTGTCAGGGATCGTCGCCAGCCAGCGTGCAGTAGGCGTAAGATCGCGGAGATCATCGTTCCCGAGAGGGCAACTCCGGCCCAGAAGACGAAGTTGATGATGGGCAATGCCCAGTAAATCGGGCGGTTATTGCCGTACGCTCCCATGCCATTGTAGATCTGGTAGGCGAAGACCAGCGCCCCCCACCCAAAAACAGAGCCGAATAAGCCTAATATAGCCCACCAGAGCCAGCCGGTCTGGGTGATGTTCCGCGTAAGATCTGTGTTGACTTGAGCCGCTGTCAGCGGAACCGGAAGTTCATCGTACATAGTTTAAGTCTCCCATAGCGGTGGATCTTCGACCATGACAGTGACGATCGTATTTCCCATTTTGCGCTGGGCGATGCGTGTCTGGCTTTTCCCGATTCCCCACCAGGATATGATCGGGATGTAGCGAATCGCCAGCAGATAAGTCAAAATAAACATTGCCGCAATGCCGAAAAATACGACGATCGCCGGCAGGGTCGGCAGCAGCGCCTGCGTCCCGTATCTTGGAGCAAAAGTTGGCACAGTGTCCAGGTACCGCTGCGCAGCCAGCCCCACCAGCACCAGCAGGCTGATCGTGCAGGAGGCCCAGGGCTGTTTGCGAATGGCCGGAATCATATTGCCAAAGACAGGGGCTCCAAAGCACCCGATAATCATGAGCAATACAAGGACTGGAAACGTGCTAGTTCGGCTCTGCTGAATCAGCCACTCTTCCGGCAGGTGTCCGTACCAGGCCGTTAAATAGTCGCAGAAACGGAAATAAAACCAGACGAGTCCGATTGCGACCATGAAACGGCCGAGATTGTTGTAATGTTCTGAGTTGAAGAACCCGCGGCCGCGAAGGATACGATTTGCGATCGTCATCAACAGCACTGCCAGTGCCAATGCCCCCAGCAGCGAGCTAAGCGTATAGAGTGGCGCGAAGATACTTGAATCCCAGTTTCGGGCCGCTGCCAACTGAAAGTCCCAGCCCAGCACGGTCTGGGACCCGACAAAGGTCGTCAGAATGCCGACCACCAGCACCCCCTCCGCTCGGCGCAGTACCCGCCACTGATGTTCAGAGCCGCGCCAAAACCAGGCCAGGCGCGTATAAAACTTTTTCTCTTTTGACCCTTCGCCGGCGCGGTCCCGCAAAATGGCGAAGTCGGGGAGTGACGTCAAATAGAGCAGCATCCAGCCGGCGAGAAACGCCGTACCGATGGTCAGGGCATCCCAGAAGATTGGGCCGGAGAGACGCCAGACATTATCCCGGTAGTCCGACGATCCGAGCGCATAAATCTGGCGGCGAGTGATCACCAGGACTGGCAGCAGAAGTGGGCCCCACAGGCCAAAAAGGGAGCCTATATCCAGCAGGCGGTTCAGTGGGTATCGCCAGGAAGCGTGAGTGATCCGCAGGAGTGCCGAGAGGGCAACCATTCCCTGGCTGAGCCCAATCCAGAACAGCAGGGATACCAGCGAGATGTGCCAGAAGCTGGGGTCGTTTCTGTGGTGGCCAAAATAAGCATAGCCGTAAATCGCCACACCAGCCGCAAGCACCAGGCCGACGCAAATGAGTGTCATGAGGCGCAGCTTTGTCAGGCGCGACTGCTGCGGCTCGTCCAGCACCAGTTGGAGCGGAGAAGAAGCGTCGACACTGAGTGCAATGCTGCGGGGTGACGTTAAAATGTTGTCGTTGTCAAACATGAGCGCCTTTAGTCTTCCACGGTCTTTAGGTACACCACGGCGGGCGACGTTCCGAGCTCTTCCAGAAGGCGGAAGCGGCGTGGGTCATTCCAGAGCTTCGAGACGCTCCAGCGGTCATCTTTGACATTGCCAAACGTAATCGCTTTTGGTGGGCAGGCCTGAGCGCAGGCCGTGGTAAATTCGTCAGGCTCCAGCTCCCGGCCCTCGGCATCAGACTTTTCTTCAGCGCGGCGGATACGCTGAACGCAAAACGTGCATTTCTCCATGACGCCTTTTTCGCGTACGGTGACGTCCGGGTTCAGGTGCTGGTTCAACGGCTCGTCCCAGGAGTGCTCAAACCAGTTGAACATTCGAACGTCGTAAGGGCAATTGTTGCCGCAGTAGCGAGTCCCGACGCAGCGGTTATAAGCCATTGCATTCAGGCCTTCCGGGTTATGGTACGTCGCATAAACCGGACAGACCGGCTCGCAGGGAGCATTGTCGCAGTGCTGACAGGGAATAGGCATGAAACGGGCTTTGACATTGGGATAGCTGCCCTCCCAGTAACGCTCGACACGAATCCACTGATGCAGTCTGCCCTGATGTGCCTGCTGTTCCCCCACGACGGGAATGTTGTTTTCAGCGGCGCAGGCAGTCTCGCAGGCGTGGCAGCCTGTACAGCGGTCGAGGTCGATGGTCATAGCCCATTTGCGCGTCGGACGACCGCCTTCCGTATCCTTGCTATAGGGAAGCGAATCTCTTTCCAGCTGCCCTTCGCCCGATCCACTAGGACCGGAGGAGCGTTCTGCGGCTAATTCTTTGGCATCCGGCATAATAAATTCTTTCTACTGGGGCGGCGCTTCCGTCTCACTTTTGCGGTTAAAAATGGAACCAGGTGTTTTTGGTGCGCCGGTAACAGGCTTTGCTGTCTTCCACTCTTTGGCCGTCGTATGGATCAAATCTTTGACTGCCTCCGGCTCCGCGCCTCCGGGTCGGTCCTGAGCCAGTATCAGTGTCGAGCCGTCAATCTGATATCCAGACTGAGCCGAGGCGATCTTTGTGATCCGTACCCGTGTGGCACCGAGGGCCAGTGCGCCGGTGACCCTATCAGTCGTCGGGTCTAAAATCGCCAGCGGATTGACGCCCCGCGCTTCGGCGTTGCGACCGTAAAGCGTGTGTCCCTGGCCGATCGGCATGGCGACAGCACCCGGGTGCAGACCAGGGTAGGGGATAGCAGGCACGTCAATCGAACCGTGCGCCGAAGATATACGAATGATGTCTCCCGTGCGAATTCCCAGTTCATGTGCCACCTGCATATTGATCTCCACCCAGGAGTTCCAGACCGCCATGGTCATCGGGTCCGGATTTTCCTGCATCCAGCCAAGATTGGCGTGACGGCCATCGTGGTTGTAGATCTGTGGGTACAGGTGGAGGGCGTAAGATGCCCCCCCGCCCCAATTCTGGGGTGTGGAAGCGGAAGGGAGGGCAGGGGCAAGCCCCGCCCCTACATCTCCACCCCCCCCAAATCTGGGCTGGGAGGCAACCTCCTGCCAGAGACCGCCTTTAGACAGCGCCGCTACCCAGCTTGGATCGTTGTTTGTCGTCAATGACTTAAGGTCAGCTTGGCCCAGCTTAGCCCAGGTTGTGCGAACGGCTGAGCGCGAATCGCTGTCTGTGAGCGGCTTGCCCAGACGTGCGGCGAGGTCGACAAGCAGGTCGGCCAATGGGCGCGTGTCCATCCAGGAAGCGGGTGGGTCAAGGGTGTTGATACCGTCACCACCAACAAACTGCGGGTTGATGATCGGCTGCTGCAAAGTCGCCAAATGTATCCCCTGTGGGATCACTGGCGGCACATGGTCGCCCCAATCTTCCAAAAAGGTCCGTGTCGGGAGTACGATATTAGCCCAGGCGGTTGTTTCATCCTCAAACGGCGTCAGCGCCGCGACAAAGGGAACTTTCTGCATCGCCGCCAGAAACCCCGACGCATTCGGCAAAGTAAAAACTGGATTGGGTTGGCCCAGGATCAGCAATGCTCCCACTTGCCCGCTTTGCATCGAACGGACAAGCTGCTGTATGTTCTTAAATCCGGAGGCCCTGGAATTTGGAAGGGGGATTGCCGCGCTTCCGAATCCAACACACTGGCTCTTGACCTGTTTATTCAGTGCCTCAACAACCGTAAAGGCGGCGGTGGCGTCGGGTGATGTCAAAAGACCATTTCCTCCGACTGCGACGGCACGGGTTCCGCCATTCCGGAAATCCTCGGCCAGCATCTGCAGCTGCTCGGCGGACAGGCCTGACGCTGATGCTGCCTCAACCAGAGAAAATCCTGCATCCTGAAGCACACTTGCAACCGCCTGGGCGACGACGCTCTCGGTTCCCGGATTGCAGGGCAGCCAGGTATCGGCTTTCGCCGCGGTCATGCTCATGCGTGGGCCAACGTAGATAAACTTTCCATGCTCACCCTGGGTTCGGCGCGGTCCCTGCCGGAACTCCCCAAAGAGTCTGCTGTAAAAGACAGGGGATGGCCACGCTTCCAGGAAGTCGCCTCCGAAGGAGACAATCACATCTGCCTGGTCGAGCTGATAGGCTGGAAGCTGGTCTTGCCCGTAGACGACTTTGGCGGCGGCACGCCAAGGGGCATCGTCGAGCAGTGAGTAACTAAAGACCGATGCCTGGGCGTTTTGGGCAAACTGCTGGAGCTGCCGCCCCAGGGTCGGGCTGCCGGAAAACTCCTGTGCGTCAGCCAGAATCGCAATGTTTCCCGTCGCGGATTTGAGCCCTGCCGAAACCTTTTCCAATGCCGCTTCCCAGTCAATCGGCTGCGAGACTATATCCGTGATCATCTTCCGCCCATCCGGTGGGTTTGCGGCGTTGCCCCGCTCCCGTGACTTCACCGCACCGCGCTCCGCATGCAGCACTGGTCCGCGCAAACGATCTGGGTTATAGAGGTGCTGCAGAGCAGACTGAGCACGGGCACAGGTCGCACCGCGATTGACCGGGTGGGCGGGATTGCCTTCGATTTTGATGGCACGTCCGCCCATGGTGCGGACAAAGAGGCCGCAGCCGGCGGGGCACATGCGGCAAACGGTCGCGAAATACTGCGGGACGCCGTCCATGAGGCCATCGGGCTGGTTCAGATAGGGGTAAACACGGTTGTCGTATCCGCCGTACTGACCCGTCACCTCCGAACGGTAGACTCCGGGCTGGTACCGGGTCAGCGGCTTAATCTCACAGCCGGACGCTGCCACGGCACTCCCGAGTACGGATAACTGTATGAATTTTCGGCGGCTGATTTCGGTCATAGTATTTTTGTAGACGAATCTCTAATAATGACAGGTGTAACAATCCACCGAGGCTTGATACGGATGGAATTTCTTTTGGTACTGTCTGTGGCAGCTGATACACCAGCCCATATTCATTTCAATGGGCTGATAGACCGCATACATGCTTCCAACGTTGCCATGACAGGTGGCACAGGCGATTCCCGCCCCGATGTGCGACGAATGGACAAAATGTACGTAGCCAGGCTGCTGATTGACCCGTACCCAGGGGATCGGCTTCTTATCGATGTAATATTGCCGGACACGGGCGATCTGTGGGTGGGTCACAGAAATGTTCTTGTGACAGCCCCAGCAAACTTCCACGGGCGGGTAGTTGGCATACCGGGAATTTGCCGCTGTCCAGTGACAGTAGGCGCAGGGGATGTGAAGTTCATTCACATGGACATGGTGATAGAAGGCGATCGGCTGAGTTGGACCCGGTGCACCGACCCAGTTAGTTTTGCGCTCATGGGTAGTCTCGGGCCAGAAAAAGGCCATGCAGAGAGACGCAGGCAATAACAGGCTGGCGATTAGAATGAAGCGGATGAGGACGGGGCGGCTCACGCAGGAGACCCTTTTCTAAGACGAAAATAAGTTAATGCAGTCAAGCAAAGAGTGCCAAACTTTAGCCTAGTAGTACCCTGCCCGGTCCGGCGTCAAACGTTTGCCGACGCTTGTTTTCGGGTAAAGTCGGGTTGTTATGAATGACGCACTTAATCCTTCCCAGCTGACAACACTCTGCTTCGTATTTGTGGCATTTCACCTGCTTGCCTTGCCCGCTTTCTACTGGGCTATGCGGCATAAACAGTTCAGCGGTGCAGAGCAAAGGTCCTGGTCACTCAATGATGCCGAGTGGCAGCCGACCAGGCAGGAAACTGTTCCGGTTAATGCTCGCAAAGTTCGCCTGATGATGGCAGTATTGCTGACATTCGCCGTGATGATGTTCTCATCGATTGTGCTGACAATGGTCATTGCGCTTCATGCTCCATCACATCCGATTGCTGCCGGTGGAAAATGTCCTTTTTAGGGGAGAGCAACTGATGGTAATTATGCAAGGGGCGGATACGTGGTTCTGGTTTTGGATAACACTCGTGGCAACACTTGCGGGCAGTCTGGCGACCTGGTTTTACGTGACTGTCGGACGCGATCGACCGCACCACAAGCAGCGACGCGGCGAGGAAACTGTCGAACGTTACGGAGTGCTTGAAGAAGATCGTGCTCCGCTCCCACGTTTTATTCACTGGACTTTTATTGGGGTGGTAGTCTGGGCAGTCGTTTATATCGTCTGGACCGGGATTGAGGGGATAGGAATTTAAATGGCAGGTTTTGTGGCGATGCTCCATTTCATGAGACAAACGTCGGGGGCTGCGGAGCAGCCGAGGCGCCTGCTGGTTGATAAGCGTATGCACTTGTTTGCTGCTTTAGCCGCAGGCACGGCTGCCAGCGTGTCATTTCTGATTGCTTACTATGCCACCCTGGCGCTGCTTCCGCCAGCGACCGGATACCCCACCACACTCTATCCATATGCTGGCTGGGCGACTCGAATGGACCTGGCACAGTTTTTGGGATCCATGATCTACCCACCGATCCCTTCCCCCCTGACCTGGTGGCTTGGCCTCTTGGTGCTCGCTGGATCTTTGGTTTCTCTCGGAGTTGTGTATGCGTTTTTACTATCATGGACATTGCAGAGTTCGAGTCTTTTCCATGGTGCTGGCTTTGGGGCAGCATTGTTCGTTGGTCTTGCGCTGACAATCACGCTCGCTAACGGCCTGCATCCAGCGGTGCTGCGAAACGCTCTTCCAGATACCGGGCTTTTCCTGCTCGGGTGGTCTGCGCTGGCGACGCTGCAGCTTTTGGGAGTTCATCTTCTCTATGGGGCAATACTGGGGACTCTGTACCAGCGATTCTCCAAATGAAACAGAAAGGCCCGGAGGAGATATTCCTCCGGGCCTTTCTGGATTGAACTAATAGCGATCGTTGCCGCCGCCGCGATCCCCGCCGCGGCCTCCGCCACCGCGATTCCCACCGCCACCGCCACCGCCACCGTAGCTTCCGCCACCGCCACCGCCGCCGTAACTTCCGCCACCACCGCCGCCGCCGTAACTTCCGCCACCACCGCCGCCGCCGCCTCGGCTGCCGCCGCCACCGGCTCCGCCTTCACGCGGGCGAGACTCGTTGACAACGAGAGCGCGGTTGCCGACATTTCGGCCATTGATCGCGGCGATTGCCTGCTGCGCTTCATCTTCGCTCGCCATTTCGACGAACCCGAAGCCGCGCGACTGCCCTGTGTAACGGTCGGTGACAACCTGTGCGCTGGAGACATTGCCCGCTTCCGCGAACAGATCGTTAAGTTCCTGGTCGGTCATCTGGTAGCTCAGATTGCCGACGTAAAGTTTGGTTGCCATTGAAGGAATGGCTCCTTTCGATGTGTGACGCGCTCCCGCTGCATCTCGAAACAAGAACATGTGGAAGCTGAACTGACAGGCCTTCTTATCGTCTTAGGACAGCCAACATTTCGGAGGTCTCGGACACATCGGCAGCACCGAAGAGAACCGGGGGACACGCACGCAGGCACGAAACCGACAGCGAAAAAGAAAGGCAACCGGGCCTGTTCCCGGTATCGCCGCTATTATACCATGCCTTTTGAATGTGTGCAATTATTATTTTCACGCAATAAAAGGTCAGAGATTCCCCTTTGGTGAAATGGGAGCTATGAGCTTAAAATTACTGTCGCGCCTGTTCTGTTTGACTGGCGCCCTGCTTTGCTTCTCCCTGGGGGCGGTGAAAGCATGGGAGCCTAAGCAGGCACCCCTGATGACGAAGTGGGCCAAGCTGGTGAATCCCAAGAATCCCCTGCCCGACTACCCTCGCCCCCAGCTGGTCCGAACTGACTGGCAGAATCTTAACGGTATCTGGCAGTACCAGCCTGGTGCCGAAGGCGATGCGGTGCCCTCCGGCCAAAAACTTGCCAGCGAGATCCTTGTGCCGTATCCGGTCGAGTCGGCGCTGTCGGGGGTCATGGAGCACCATGACCGTCTCTGGTACCGGCGCAGCTTTAGCGTCCCCGTCGCCTGGCAGGGAAAGCATGTTCGGCTCAATTTCGGCGCAGTGGATTTTGAGTCTGAAGTCTACATCAACGGCAAAAGTGTTGGTATTCACAAAGGCGGCTATCTGCCATTTAGCTACGATATTACCCCGTTCCTGGCGAAGACGGGAGCGCAGGAATTGATCGTGCGCGTCTTTGATGACACCGACAATGCGGGCGAGCCGCGCGGCAAGCAGTCCATACATCCCGGCGGGATTATGTACACGCCGACGACCGGAATCTGGCAAACAGTCTGGCTAGAGCCGGTCTCAAAAACGGCGATCCAAGACCTGAAGATCGTTCCCGATGTAGACGCTCAGCGAGTGCATATCACGGTTCACACAACTTCGCCTGAGCCGGATGCGAAAGTTGTCGTCACCGTTCTAGCCGCCGGCTCAGTCGTTAAAACTGTTAACGGCATACCTGGAATGGAGCTTGCCATCCCTGTCGCCCATCCGAAGCTGTGGTCCCCGGATACGCCCTTTCTATACGATATTACCGTCAAATTGGTCAGCGGAAATACGACTATCGATCAAGTCGGCAGCTATTTCGGAATGCGTAAAATCTCGATAGGACTCGATCATGGCATCAAGAAGATGCTGCTTAACAATAAATTCGTTTTCGAAATCGGCCCCCTCGATCAGGGCTTCTGGCCGGACGGCATTTATACCCAGCCCACCGAAGGGGCACTCAAGGCCGATATCCAGTCGATGAAGTCATTCGGCTTCAATATGGTACGTAAGCACATCAAAGTCGAGCCGGCTCGCTGGTATTACTGGACGGACAAACTCGGGCTCCTCGTCTGGCAGGATATGCCTTCTCCCAACTCCTATATAGGTTCAGGTCAACCGGTTCCCCCTGTGGATAAGCCGGAATTTGAATCTGAGCTGACGCAAATGGTCTATGCCCTCGGAAATACCCCTTCGATTATCATGTGGGAGATCTACAACGAAAGCCAGGGGCAGTACGATACGCCGCGGCTGGTGAGTGTCGTCAAAAAACTTGATCCGTCACGCCTCGTGAACGAAGCAAGCGGTGGCGGCTACTCTGGCTCCGGAGATGTTTTAGACATACACAGCTACCCACCTCCTGCCTGTCCTGCTCCCAGCGCAACGCAGGCTCTTGCTTGCGGGGAGTACGGCGGAATCGGTTACCTTGTGAATGGTCATACCTGGACTGCCGCAGGCGGTGGATACACAAATGTCACCAAAGGTACGGATCTGGAAGAGCTTTATGCAGAGTTTAGTGGTCAGCTGAAAACGTTTCGTGACCAGAAGGGCATGAGTGCAGCTGTCTACACCCAGATTACGGATGTAGAAAACGAACTCAACGGTTTGCTGACGTACGACCGCTTCTTGAAGTGCGATCCCGCTGCGATCGCCAAGGCGAACCGCTTTCAGTATCCGGTGCCGACTTACCGCGAGATCGTTCCAACGTCAGAAAAAGTGAGCCAGGTGTGGAAATACACGACTTCGCCTGTCGCTGCCGACTGGTTCAAAACTTCGTTTGACGATGCTGCCTGGAAGCAAGGTCCTGGCGGCTTCGGGGACGATGCTCCTGGTCATGGCATAATCGGTACGCCTTGGACGAATACACCCGGCGACATCTGGCTTCGCCGTTCGTTCAACCCGGGCAACTTGACTACCGCCCAAATCGGCCGTCTCGTTGTTCGTGATTACCACGATGAGGACATCGACATTTATATCAATGGTGTCTTAGCCTATTCATCACCCGGGTACATTTCAAGCTACGAAAACCGTCCGCTTAGCGATGGGAGCAAACAAAGTTTTAAGCCGAATACTGACAATTTGCTCGCCGTCCATTGCCACCAGACCGACGGTGGCCAGTATATCGACGTCGGGATCTATGAGAAAATCCCCTGATATTCCTCTGGTATTAGCAATCCCGGCTTTGTGCCCTTGACAAAGCCGGGTGTCAGAAGGTATATTTCCTCTGTAAAAGCGTTAGGGACGACGCAGGGATGAAATAGGAAAACACCAAGATGCCGGGATAGCTCAGTTGGTAGAGCGGCGCTTTTGTAAAGCGCATGTCGCGGGTTCGAATCCTGTTCCCGGCCGATTTCACTTAGGGGTATTTTTCGCGCATAACATGGGTCGGTGTCCGAGTGGTTAAAGGAGGCGGTCTGTAAAATCGTCGGTGCAAGCCTACACAAGTTCAAATCTTGTCCGGCCCATAAAGAGAAGACCGCCTGTGCTTTTTTATAAAGCACAGGCGGTCTTTTTGTGTCCCGGGCGTTTCTTGACGCACCGGGTAGATATCGCGTATAATAGGCGCAATTATGCGTATTTTAATTACCGGGGCTGCAGGGATGCTGGGGACAGATGCATGGCGCATTTTCTCCGAATATGGTTATGAAGTGATCCCCACGGATGTTGAGCTGGCGGCGACTGACAAGATACGGCCGCTGGACATTACAAATTACGATCTAACGCGTAAATTATTCGCGGAAGTTCGGCCCGATCTGGTATTTCATGGGGCAGCATATACCAATGTTGACGGCTGTGAGCGTGACCCGGATCTGGCGCACAAAGTCAATGCAATAGGGACCTGGAACGTCGCGAGTGCAGCGGAAGAAATTGGTGCAGCACTGGTGGCAATTTCCACAGATTTCGTGTTCGATGGCTCGAAAAGGGCTCGTTACACAGAGTTTGACCTGCCGAACCCGATCAGCCATTACGGAGCATCCAAGCTCGCCGGAGAAAACCTGGCCCGCTCTGCCTGCCGGCGCTGCTATGTGGTGCGCACTTCATGGCTGTATGGGACACACGGGAAAAACTTTCCTTACACCATTCTCAGCCTGGCGAAGACGAAGCCGGAAATTCCGATCGTCGCCGACCAGTTTGGCACCCCCACTTATTCTGTCGATCTGGTGGAAGCGATTATCGGGATTATTCAATCACCCCTGTACGGGGTATACCATGTTAGCAACGGTGGCGAGACGAACTGGCAGGGGTTTGCCGAAGCTATTCTTCGGAAGAATGGTCTTGTTGGCACCCGGGTGACGCCGATAACATCAGATGAATACGCCCAGCGATTTGGTTCACCGACAAAACGACCAGCCTACAGCGTTTTACGCCACTACGTATTGGAGCTACAAGGAAAAGATACATTGCGGCCCTGGGAATCGGCTTTGGACGCATTCTTAGCCTCGGCACGCGATTTCGGAAAGATTGAGTGATGACGGAAGAAACCCCAACGACCATTAATTACAGCCACACTTTAAATGTGCCAAAGCCCGACGTTAAAAACCCGGACGGCATGGATACGAATCCTGATTCCATTCCCCAGCGTGCGAACCTTCCCAAGCGTGAGCCGCAGACCCTGGAATTTTGGAAGACCCATAAAGTCTATAAAGAGTCGCTCAAGCCGAGGACTAGCCGGGGATCGTTTGTTCTGCACGATGGGCCGCCCTTTTCTAATGGCGACATCCATATCGGACATGCTTTCAATAAAATTCTCAAAGACGTGACCACCAAGTACCGCAGTATGGAAGGCTATTCCGCTCCCTATGTGCCGGGGTGGGATAACAACGGCCTGCCGATTGAAGTCCTGGTAGCCAAAGAATTTCGCGCCAAAAACCTGACCCCAACACGCATGGAAATTCGGCACCGCTGCCGAGAAGTGGCTGAAGAGTGGGTCGGCAAGCAATCACTGCAGTTCCAGCGTCTCGGCATCCGAGGCGATTGGGATCATCCCTACTTGACTATGTCGAAGGAGATGGCGGCCAAAGAACTTGACGTGTTCGCGGAAATGGTGGCGTCCGGCTATATCTATCGCGGCCTACGGCCCGTTTACTGGTCGCTGGTCGATGAAACAGCTCTGGCGGATGCAGAGATCGAGTACGCTGACCGTACTGATCCTTCAATCTACGTGCGCTTTGGCCTGCGAACGGACCCGGACGGTGTATTCGGGGCAGATGCCGACCATAGTGCCTGCAGCACGATTATCTGGACGACAACGCCCTGGACCATTCCCGCAAATGTCGCGATCGCCGCTGGACCGAATATCGACTATGTCATTGTTAAGCATGAGACGTCGTGGTATTTAGTTGCGAGCGAGCGGCTGGGGGCGACCATGGCCGCCGCAAACTTTGCGGGATGGGAAGTCATCAAGACACTCAAAGGCCGTGACCTGAGCAATTTGATGTTCCAGCATCCCCTGTATGAGCGAGCTTCCCCACTGGTACTGGCAGACTACGTCACTACGACCGACGGTACCGGCCTGGTCCATACGGCTCCTGGACACGGTAAAGACGACTTTCTTACGGGCCAGAAGTATAACTTGTCGACCCTGCAGGTGCTCACCGGCAATGGGTACTTCAATGAGGAGGCTGGGCCGGACTTCGAAGGCCTCAAGCTGGGCGCCGGGCAGGAAAAAGTCATGGAGCGGCTGACCGAAGCCGGTGCACTGCTCGCGCGTGAGGAGATTTTTCACTCCTATCCGCATGGCTGGCGCTCGCATGATCCGCTTGTTTATCGAGCGACGGTGCAATGGTTCGTCAGTATTGACAACAAGAACCATCGTGAAAAGTGTCTGAAGGCCATTGACAGTGTGCGCTGGTTCCCAGAAGAGTCTAAGAACAGAATTACCGCAATGGTCGCGGGGCGTCCTGACTGGTGTATTTCCCGGCAGCGGGCCTGGGGCGTCGGAATTCCCGTGTTCTATGCCCAGCCTTCAGGGACACCGCTGCTCAACCGGGAAAGCATTGGCTGCGTTCGCGATTTGATCACTGAGCGGGGCACAGACGCTTGGTTCGAGACTGATGTCAAAGACATCCTTCCAGATGGGTACGCGCATCCGGAAACGGGCGAGACCGAGTTTATCAAAGAAACCGATATCTTCGATGTCTGGTTCGACTCAGGCTCTACCTGCCGGACGGTTCTGGAGCAGTGGCCGGGGCTGACTTATCCTGCCGACGCCTATCTTGAAGGAGGTGACCAGCACCGGGGCTGGTTTAATTCCTCGCTGATGATCGGTGTCGCTACTCGGGGCGCTGCTCCGTACAAGCAGGTTGTCACAAATGGCTGGACCCTGGACGAACAGGGACGCAAAATGTCCAAATCTCAGATGAACGGTGTCGCTCCGCAGGCAGTTGTTGAGAAGTACGGGGCGGATGTTCTGCGCCTCTGGGTCTGCCTCTCGGACTATTTCGCCGATGTTCGCGTTGGCAATGCCCTGATGGAACAGACCGCCACCAGCTACCGGACACTGAGGAATACGCTGCGCTTTACCCTCAGCAATCTGTACGATTTCGACCCGGTGCTGCACGCTGTGCCTACAGACAAGCTGCTCGAGATTGACCGCTGGGCAATGCATAAGCTGAACGAAGTAGTGCATAAGTGCCTGCAATCCTACGAAGTTTATGAGTATCCGCGCGTCGCTCAGACCTTGCTGCACTTTTGTGCTCAGGACTTAAGTGCGTTTTATCTGGACGTCCTGAAAGACCGTCTCTATGCGTTCGGAGCCACTTCTGACGAGCGCCGCTCGGCACAAACCGTGCTCTTCGAGATTACGAGCTGCCTCTCACGTTTGCTGGCACCGATCCTCTCATTCACCTCTGAGGAGGTCTGGCAAAAACTGTCTCTGCCGAACAAGCCGGTCTCGGTGCTGCTCGCAGCCATGCCTTCCTACCGGGCTGACCTGCGTGATCACGAGCTGGAAAAGCGGTGGGAGCCATTGCTGGCGGCCAGGGATGCTGTCAACAAAGCACTTGAAGGCACAAAAAAGCGGCTGGAGCTCAGTGTGACCCTAACCGCCGACGCGGAAACTTATGCTGCCCTGAACCCGTATCTTAATCAGCTTCCAAGTCTATTTCTCGTCTCTCGTGTCACGCTGCGCGAAAGCAAAGTGCCGGGCCTGCAAATCGAAAACAGCGGTCCTGCGCCGGGGATTCGCTGCGCGCGCTGCTGGATCGCCATACCCGATGGAGGCGATCAAGCGACCGACCCGGCAGCATTCTGTGCAAGCGGCTGTGCGCGAAGCTGGTTAGTGTCGAGCGATGGCGAAGTCGCATCGCGGCGGCTAATTTAGTGCCCTCTGATTTAGTGAATGAAAGGCAATCCATGACCGCAGAAAAAATCGCGCATTTCTCCCAAATGCTGCATAAAGAAAAAAAACGTATTGAATTAGACCGTGACCGTTACATCCGGGACGACCAAAGCGATACGGAAGACGATGCCCCAAGTGAGCTTTCGCACAATGACGGCAACAATCCTGCGGATGAAGCCACAAACCTCTTTGATCGAGAGCGAGACGGAGCGGCGACTGACAACATGAACCGGATACTGGCAAAGATCGACCGTGCGCTGGCAAAGATCCAAGATGGGACGTATGGGCTTTCCGATATCGATGGCGCGCCGATTCCGATGGCGCGTCTAGAGGCATTGCCTTACGCATTGACCACCGTGGATCAGGACGACACAATTTGAATCGTGCTGGCCTCTACGTTCTGGCTCTGCTCGTCTTTACGGCTGATCAAGGTGCGAAGCATTGGGTCTTTTGGTCTCATTTCCATTGGCCGGAGGAAGGCCGGGAGATTATTCCCGGCTTTTTCGCACTGACCTTTAGCGTTAACACGGGTGGTGCATTTGGCATCTTGCCCCATGGCACACAGCTTCTGGCCGTTGCCGCAGGAATTGCCGCCCTTGCTATCGTCGTCTATAGCCTGCGTGTGCAAAGTCCTTTGCCCCGCCTGCTGGCGGTAGCACTGGCGCTGCCGCTCGGCGGTGCGCTGGGCAATATGTGGGACCGGATAACGCGCGGATATGTGATTGACTTTCTGGATTTTCATGCCGGATCAGGACCCTCCTGGCATTTCCCGATCTTTAATCTCGCAGATAGTGCGATTTGTATCGGTGTCGGTCTGCTGGCAATCATTGGCAGTCGACAGCAAGCACCAAGGCCGGAATCGGTCGCAGTGCTGAAAGAGAAACCCTGATGTTTCCTATTTTGTTTCAACATGGGTCGTTTGTTGTGCACACCTACGGTGTCGTGCTCATGCTGGCTTTCTTGGTGGCACTAGGCCGTGCTTACACGGTTGCCAAGCGGCAGAATGACCCGGGGATCCATCCCGATCACGTTCTCGATGTCGGTATTTGGATGATCGGCTGCGGCGTTCTGGGCGCACGTCTCCTGTTTGTCGCGATCAGCTGGAGTCAGTATCGTCATGCAGCCGACTTCCCCGGCAATATCTTCAAAGTCTGGGAAGGCGGCCTATCGTTCCACGGTGGCCTCTTCGGGGGAATCGCTGCGGCGGTTGTGTACTGTCTTGTTAAACGAATTTCCATCCTGAAAATTGCTGACTTATTTGCACCCTCAGTCATGGTCGCCTATGCCATCGGACGTATCGGCTGCCTGCTCAATGGCTGCTGCTATGGGGGGCCTACGGAGATGCCCTGGGGCATGCGCTTTTTCGATGATGGACATTTGACTGTTCGGAGCCATCCAACGCAGCTGTATGCCAGCCTCTTAAGCTTTGTCTTCTTTATAGGGTTGGTCTGGCTGGAGCGCCGCAGGTCGTATCTCGGCCAGGTCTTTTGCTGGTATTTGATCGGCGCTTCGGTTGAGCGATTCCTGATGGAGATATGGCGTGCGGGAACGACTTCCGATGTAGTCGCCCTTGGCCTGACCGACGTACAGTGGCTATGCCTGGCGATGGCTTCGGTCGCATTGGTCGGGATGGCAATACTGCGACGTAAATATCCCGTTCGGCCAGTGATGACGCATCTGCCGAGAGAGGCCGCTACCCTTTGAGTGATAATCTGAAAAGTGACAATCTGAAAGTCGGAGACGAAGAAACGAATCTTCGACTGGACATCTTTCTCTCTGAGCGACTGCCCGATATTTCTCGTGCCCATATTCAGCGGCTCATCGGCACACATTCGATTACTGTGAATGACAAGCCGGGGAAAGCAAGCTACCGACTCCGTCCCGGCGACAAAATTCTCCTGGACATTCCTGCTGCTCGGCCGCTGGAAAAAGCGGAGCCCGAGGATATCCCGCTCGATGTGGTCTACGAAGATGACGATCTGATCGTCATCAACAAAGCCAAAGGTCTCGTCGTTCACCCCGCCCCCGGCTCAGAGACGGGAACGCTGGTCAATGCCCTGCTGGCGCATTGCGGCGACAGTCTTTCAGGAATCGGCGGAACGATGCGGCCTGGAATCGTGCATCGCCTGGATAAAGACACGTCCGGTCTGCTGGTCGTCGCGAAGAACGATCTGTCGCATCAGAGCCTTTCCACGCAGATCCGCGAAAGAACAGCGGTTCGCAAATACTATGCCCTGCTTTGGGGGCGAATTCCCTTCAAGCATGCGGTGATTGACGCCCCCATTGGCCGGCATCCGGGCGATCGAAAACGTATGACGGTCATTGAGACAGATAGTATGTCGGGAGAGGGTGGGGAACTTCCTACCGGTGTTCGGGAAGCGGTAACGGAGCTGCGGCTGATGGAGCACCTCGCGGACTTCAGCTGGACGGAAGCAATCCTCCAAACCGGCCGTACACATCAAATACGTGTCCACTGCTCGTTCGCAGGCTACCCGGTGGTTGGGGATACAACGTACGGAGGTATGCGCAAAGTCAGCGCGGATTTGCTGCGCGGAGCACCGCTTCAGACCGTCAATGCATTGCTTGGTGCGCTGCATGGACAGGCGCTGCATGCGCACTTCTTGAGTTTCGATCACCCACGCTCCGGCAAGCGGCTGCAATTTCATGCGCCGCTGCCGGAGGAGATTGGTGATCTAGTCGATTACCTGCGGCGAATCGATGAAGCATTTGAGTTCTAATGCTTTGTCCCATTCTATTGAGGGGGCGGGGTAGTGATCAATGCCCGCAGCCGCGCGAATTGTGCCCGCTGTGCAGGTGTCAGCAGCGCGTCGATTTTCGCCTGGGCAGAGCGGCGGAGCGCTTCAATACGTGAGCCTTTCGCCTGATCCGACAGCGACTTATCTGCGATTACTGCCTGTTCCTGCACCCGCGTACTCTGACTGATCGCCTGAATCTTTTTGAGCTGTGCGGGTGATTCCGATTTCTGTATCGAATTTCCAAGCTCCTCGATCTGTCGCCGCATGCTGGCGACTTGCGCTGTTTTTACTTGCTGCTCTCGCTCCACGCGCGCCCGCTGGGCCGGGGGGAGTGTCGCCAGCAGAGCATTTTGCCGCGCTGCCATCATCACCTGAAATCGGGCTTTTTTCTGCGCCTCGGTCATAGTCGTATTCGTGCGCAGTGCCGCCAAGTCATTGCTGAACTGTACATTGATTGCTTTGCGCTGTGTTACCTGCCCCCGCTGCTCAGGAGTCAGAATAGCCATAAGGTCACTATCTGCAGAGTGCGCCATTTCCTCAAACTTTGTCTGCTTCTGTGCATTTGTCATCTTTGAGTTAGCGCGCAGAGCGGCAATATCTTGTTCAAACCGTGCTTTTCGCGCTGCAACCTTCGTCTTCTGTGCCGCGCTCAGATCCGATTCGGCTGACGAGGCTGACGTTATGGGTGGTCGCTGCGCCTGTGAGGCAATAGGCAAGCTGACCAAAGTCAGAAGAGCTGCGGGAATGGCAAGCCAGGCGCATCGTGTGTGTGTCAAGTCTGGGAGTTCCTTTGGAGATATTGAGGGCGACAGCGCCCGGTCTAAAATCGAAAAAGAGACGGGAATTGTTTCAGTCTCTCCATTATACCTGCAAAATACCGTTTAAGACAGAACGTTTTCAGGCTGCTGACGAGGTACCTTCGCTGTTTTTGAGTGCCGAAGTTGCAACTTCCGGAATTAATCGGCTCACTCGCTCCGCAGCCATCTGCTCTTCAGCGATGAACGCCGTCGTCAGACGCGCCGTTTCAGTATCTCCAATCGCATCCGCGTAGGCCTCGAGCGACATGTACATCCCCACTTCGAAGTGCTCCAGTGAGTAGGCTTTAATGAGGTCCTGCGTCTGCTTGTCTTCATGGCTGTGGAAGATATTCAGCAGGTCGCTGCCCTTTCCGATGATCGTGTTCAGCAGTCCTTTGCCTTCAGATTTACTGCCGCCCAGCGCCTGAATACGCGCTTCCAGCCGCTCAATCTGTGACTGCGTGACCGTAATGTGCTCGGCTATGACTTGCCGCACATTGTCATCGCTCGTGCCTTCGACCAAATCTTTAAGTGATGCAAGTCCGCCGACTTCGGCTGCATGAGCATCGCTGAGATAACGGAGCAGCTGCTCCTTAACATCTTCCGCCATTGTATATATTCTCCAGCTTCAAGGCTTTGCTTTTCGTCATCGGAAATATACCCGACAATTTCACCGCTTAATCCTAACTCGCTAATTCTTCGGATAGAGACGTCCTTTCCAGGCATTCCCGCGTCCAGAAAGTGACTGATAAGCAGAATTGATGGCGATGCCGATGACAACCGTCCAAGCCAAAGGATTCAGTAAAGCATATTCGCCCGTATCGCGCCCGAACCGCGCCGTTAGCCCCAATCGAATTCCCACCAGTAAGATATAGCTGACTAGTGGCAGCCAAACCCATCCTGCTCCGATAATCCACCCTGCGGCCACCCACAAAATAGGCAGGACAAATATATTAAGGAGCATCAGGATGACGCCTCCCAGCAGCGCGATGTTTTTTGAGAATGCTGGAAAGATATTCTTCGAAAACCCCGCCCATATCTCCGGCAGGCCATGGTACATCCGCACTCCATAAGTTCTGGACCCATCGCCATACCAGAGCGTTTTTCCCTGGCGCTTGACATGCTGGGCAAATTTGACGTCTTCCGCCAATTGCCGCCGAACTGCCCGGTGTCCATCAACGGCAAAGTAAGTTTCACGCTTCAGAAACAAAAACGCGCCGTTGGCCGCCGCAAACCACGGGTGTGAGGTGCTGCGGATCAAAAAAGTCGGCAGAAATGCGAAGATGATAAAGTATTGCAGCGGGATAATTAGCTTCTCCCAGAAGCCCTCTGCCCGCAGATTGGGGACGAGTGAGATAAGATCAGTTTGATGATCCTGCGCGGCCCCGAGAGCCAGCAGCAGCGCATCTGGAGAAAACTCGCAGTCGGCATCCGTCAGGAGAAGATATTCTCCCTGTGCGGCCTGTGCCATCTGCCAGCAGGCGAACGGCTTCCCATACCAGTCGGCTGGCAGCTCCGCCCCAATGAGTACACGAAGCCGTTCGTCTTGATCCCTCAGGCGACAGAGGATACCGTAGGTGTTATCGGCAGAGCGGTCATCGAGTACGATGACTTCGAAGTTGGGATAGTTGAGGGAAAGTAATGACCGAACACAGGCTTCGATATTCTCCTCTTCGTCCCGGGCTGGAACGAGTATGGAGATAAAGGGGAGGGCATTGTCTCCCTCTGGGCTAACAAAAGCGCGTGGCTTACGAAAGAATCGGAAATTGAGTAAAGCTGTGCCGGTGAGAGACAGCGCGAAAAAAGTGACAATTGCTTGATAAAGAAACATCAGCCCCATGACTGTATCAGTATACCCCCTGGCTTTGTGAAAATCACTTTGTTAAGAACTCTTTCCATTGCTTCGACCACAGATACGAAGCGGGGTATAATACTTTCATGCGCCTTGTGATGAATGCTGCGGAAGATGCCGCGCATAAAGAATGGCTGAGTGAGACTGCGGGTGCCTATGAGTGGTGGTACTTTGATGCCCGCTCAGATTGTGGGGAGTGGGCATTCTCAGCGATCTGGTTTCTTGGCAATCCTTTTTCGCCGTATTACCGCCTTGCGGCACAGGGGAAATCGGTGGACCCATTGGAGCACAACGCGCTGTTTTTCGCGCTTTACCGCAACGGCCATCTCCACGCCTATCATTTCACGCGTTTTGAGCGCGATGAAGTCGAAATCCCTTCCTCCCTGCCGGGACGCTTGCGGCTCGGTCCGAATTTACTGAATTTGAATTCAGAAGGCCGGAGCGTGCTGATAGTTACAGATGAGAATGCCAATGGGCGAGGGCTTGCTGCGTCTTTGACCTTCGATTCCCCGCCTCTGCTCTTTCAGGAAACGGAAGAGGCTGGGGTGGGGCATTCGGATTTCTGGCTGCCTGCCGCACCCTCCTGCCGAGTCAAAGGAAAAATCTCTCTGACTGCGCCGCAAAACGGAAGCGCGGTGGAACAGATTTCGTTCTCCGGCCATGGCTATCATGATCATAACTGGGGGCGGCTTCCGTTCGATACTCAACTCAAGGATTGGTACTGGGCGAGGGCCGAAATGGAGGACGAGCGGGCCGTAATCTTGTATCATGTCCGCTCACATGGTTCCGCAAAAACGGTAAGCCACTTGCTGCTGTTCGAGGCTGGACGACTGATCCTGCACGACCTCAATGCTCAGGTGCGGCTGTCGCGAAGAAGGATCAATGGATTTGGCACGATTTACGCTACTCGTTTGAGTGTGCAGAGTGGTGACGTCTCCGTCTGCTTTGATCTTGGGACACGGCTGGACAGTGCGCCGTTCTATCTGCGCGTTTTTTGCGACGCGAAAGTTACCAGGGCCGGGAAAACTGAAATAGGGCAGGGGATCGGTGAGTATTTCCGTCCAAAGATGCTGGCGGGATTGATTGTAGCGTCTGCGACCAAAGCCCGGATCTCTGTGCGATGAACCGTGACAACCCAGTTTTTTGGATCATATTCGTCAGAACGATACAGGCTTCTCTCTGTGCCATCGCTCTGCATGTGCTGACTGGCTGGTCCTTTACCGGTCCCTACGCACTCGGGCTGTTTCTCACACCGGTTCTCTGCCTGTACTTCGTCTTTGTGTTCGTCGCGCCGTGGTCCTGGGGATTGCCGATTTTAAACCGCCTTGCGACCGTCGAAAAAATCGTCGCGCTCTCATTCGATGATGGTCCTTCGGAGACGACTTTCGCAATTTTGGATTGCCTCAACGAACAAAAAAACCGGGCAACTTTTTTCGTTTTAGGCGAAGCAGTGGAGCGCTACCCCGAGCTGATCCGGCGTATGAACGCGGAAGGTCATACAGTCGGTATCCATGCCTGGCGGCATGCTGCGTTTGTGGGGCTGGGGAGTCGCCGGATCGCCGAAGAAGTCAATCGTACGCAGGAAGCTATTCGACGGGCCTGTCCTGAAGCGCCTCCTGCCCGGTGGCTGCGACCACCACACGGCTTTAAATCGCTGCGGGCACTCTGGTTTGCCAAAGCGCAGGGGCTGCGGGTCGCGGCCTGGAGCTGCGACTCGCGTGACTACCGGGATACCGACCCGGAAAGTATCGCGCAGCGCGTGACGCATACAGTCAGATCAGGGGCGATCATCCTGCTGCACGATGGCCCATGCAGCAGTGCGACAGTGGAGGCTCTGCCGTTGATTTTGCGCAGTCTGCAGAAGCAGGACTTTACCTGTGTCCCTTTAGAGAGAGTTTTCTAAATGACTCCGCCATTCCTAGTATTTGACTTCCCGCAGCCGCTCTGCTTTACGGAGCCAGTTGAAGTAATTATTGCGGAAACTGTCGCCGAAGTCATTCCAGCACTCCGACGAGTACAGGCGGCTAGTGAAGCCGGGTTTTATGCGGCTGGATATATCGCATACGAGGCGGCTCCGGCATTTGATTCGGCCTTCTCTGTCCATCCACCACTCCCCGGTATGCCTTTGCTCTGGTTTGGCCTTTTTGATAACTCCCGAGATATGCCGAAAGCGAAGCAAACTCTATGCGGCCCGGTTGAAGACTTGCTGCCCGACATGGGCCTCAGAGAGTATCAGGAAGCCATCGCCTCTATTCATCAAGGGATCGAAGCGGGTGATTTTTATCAGGTGAATCACACATTTCGCCTCGGCGCCCCGTGGCCTGAGGATGGCCTGGGGCTGTTCCAGCGGCTGACAGAAATTTCAGGCGCAAAATACAGTGCATTTCTGAATCTGGGACGTCATCAGATTCTTTCGGCCTCTCCAGAGCTGTTTTTTCACCGTCAAGGTAAGCAGCTGTCTACCCGGCCAATGAAAGGGACACGTCCTCGTGGCCGCTGGTGCGACGAAGACGAAGCCCTTGCTGCCGAATTGGCCTGTGCCGAAAAGGATCGGGCAGAGAATTTGATGATCGTCGATCTGCTGCGAAACGATCTGGGCAGGATTGCCGTCAATGGCTCGGTAAAGGTCCCAAAGCTATTTGAGATCGAGCAGTATCCGACACTCTGGCAAATGACCTCAACCGTCGAGGCAGAAATTCCCGCTGCTGTGGGCCTGGTTGACATCTTAACCGCACTGTTTCCCTGCGGCTCGGTGACCGGCGCCCCAAAAGTCAGTGCAATGAAACGCATTGCTGCCCTCGAAACCTCACCGCGCGGGCCGTACTGCGGAGCGATTGGCACTGTTTCTCCTTCTGGGGAGGCCATCTTCAACGTTGCCATCCGCACGGCAGTTATCGATACGGAAACCGGCAGGCTTCAGTACGGCGTCGGAGGGGGCATCGTGTGGGATTCCACCGCCGAGCGTGAGTATGAGGAAGCTCTCTCGAAAGCGGCTATTCTCGCGGCCGAGACACCGAAGTTTGAGCTGTTCGAAACCCTATGCTGGGAGGATGGGGGATATCTTCTGCGTGAGCGCCACATAGCGCGGCTCCTCCTCTCTGCTGAATATTTTCGTGTGCCAGTGTCGCGGTCGGCAGTCGAAGCCGCCCTGGATGATGCCGCCGCACTCTTTGGCGCTGCGAAAATGCGTGTCCGACTGTTCGTCTCACCAGAGGGGCCGCCGCGCATTGAATCTTGCTTTCTGCTGCCTTTGCCGGAATACCCGCTGTCGGTTGTTCTGGCAAGTACCCCCATAAACAAAAATGATCCGTTTCTTTGCCACAAGACGACGCACCGAGCTGTTTATGAAACCCATAAGCAGGCACACCCGGAGGCGTTCGATGTGCTGCTCTGGAATGAAGAAGGTGAGCTGACCGAGTTTACGATCGGGAACCTCGTTCTCAAGAACGATGAGGGACTTTGGACACCGCCGCGGGCGTGCGGCCTGCTCGGGGGGGTCCTTCGGGCCGCGCTTCTTTCTGAAGGCAAACTGTTTGAGCGTATTCTGCGCTGTGAAGATTTGAATACCGCCACTGGTATGTGGCTAATCAACAGTGTGCGCGGCTTTGTCCCGGTCCAAATCGATATTCAGACGGATGAAGCTTTGCTGGAATGCAGCCACACAATCCGGGTCCCACTGACTGCCGGACCCCAGCAATAGGATCCGAAGCGCATCTTCCGGCAGCTTTCCCTGTCGGTAGGGCCGGTCCATCGTCATGGCACTGTACGCATCTGCCACCGCCATGATTCGCGCGGGCAGCGGCACTTCGCATCCGGCTAGGCCGAGGGGATAGCCTTTACCATCCCATCGCTCATGATGGTGACGGATTGCCTCAAGTGTTTCTTCAAACCCTGGAACGGCTCCGACAATGACGGCTCCCATCATCGGATGCTGACGGATCGCATCTATTTCTTCGTCAGTAAGAAGTCCTGGCTTACGCAGAATACGGTCTGGGACACCGATTTTACCAACATCGTGCAGGAGTGCTGCCACCTGCAGGGTGTGCTGCGCGTGTTTGTCAAGGTTCAAATCGCTTGCGATCTGAATGGCGTAGCGCATCACATCTTCGGAGTGGCGACGTGTGTAACGATCTTTATTGTCTACAGCCGTCACCAGGGCATCGAGCATTAGAAACCCCTGATGCGAATGCAGGAGAAGCTCGCGCAGACTTTCAATGGAGTCGTCATCGCTTCCGCCGGTCTTCGTCCGCATCAAACGGACATCCGCGGCTTCCAGGACAATCTGTTTCTCTTCTCCATCCTCAGGAAAGACGGCGAGACCGGCGGATAATGTCAGCGGAATAGGGCTCTCGAGATTCAACGGTCGGTATCCGGTAGAAGCAAGTTTCTTTCGCAGGCGAGTTGTCAGGGCGGTGGCTTCACCGAGTGTCGTGTTTGGCATGAGCAATGCAAACTCGTCCCCACCGAAACGGGCCAGCGTATCATAGGGCCGGCAGCCGTTCAGCAGTGTTTCTGCGACCCGGCGCAGCACATCGTCGCCGACGGCATGACCGTAGGCATCGTTGAAGAACTTGAAGTTGTCAAGATCCATCACTGCAACTGCTAAAGGGGTGCCCTCACGCAATGCGCGCGCGGTCTCTTCCTGGTATCTTTTGTGAAATGCTCGGTGGTTAAGCAGTCCAGTTAATGGATCATGATCGGCACGCTCTAGGGCTTCGGCCAGAAGGTTTTCTTTCTCTGCTTCCAGAGATTTCCGGTGGGTAATATCCTGGACATGGCCCTCGTAATATTGCAGAGTATCAGCCGCATCGTAAACGGCACGGGCATCTTCAGTGATCCAGATGATCTTGCCATCTCGACGGTAGATCTGCGCCTCAAAGCCGGTCACACATCCATGCATGCGCATCAAGCGGACAAACTCGGCCCGCCGGCGCGGGTCCACATAGAGCTGCTGCTTGATATCGTGCAGAGTTTCGATCAGCTCATCGGGTGTTTCATAGCCGTAGATACGAGCAAGAGCCGAGTTGGCACGCAGATAATGCCCCGCCCGTGTCGTCTGGAAAATACCGTCAAGAGCATTCTCAAACATACTTCGGTAGTTATGCTCTGCCGCCTGCAACGCCTCTTCCGCATGCTTTCGCTCGGTGATGATAAGGCCGGTGGCAACGACGAACGTCATTCGGTCCTGATCATCGTGCAGCACCGTATTAGACCAGGCGATCATTTCCTGGCAGCCACTTTTGGTGAGCCAAACATTCTCGCGCTTGTTGGGAACGCGAGGTCCACCATCGAACTTGAAATACGCCTCAAAGCTATCCTGTTCTTCGGGGATGATAAAGAGTTTCCAAAATGGCTGGTCTTGAACCTGGTCAAATTTATAACCCGTCGCTACCTCACAGGCATGATTAAAGAGAACGATGTGGCCACTTCGGTCAATTACAACAACCAGTGCATCCACAGTGTTAACTATAGCGTCAAGAAAGAAATTTGTTTGGGGCAGCTCTTTGGGAAAGGGACGGAGCTGGTTTTCTGTCTGGTGCATCTATACTTCACTTATCGGACGCCTCGCAGGCGCCACTATAAAAAGATGCCACAGCCATTGTGGTGATTTCGGTCAGCATTAATTGTACCCGAATACTTGACAGTTTATTATTGGCGAAATTGGAGATGAACTATAGAGAGGGCACGCGAATAGGATATTTATGCAAGAAACAAAAATGATAACTCGCAAGCCTGGCGCATTTCGAGCACTCAGCAATCGCAACTTTCGCTTGTTCTGGATCGGACAGCTTATTTCATTGATCGGTACCTGGGCACAGAGCCTGGCACAGGGCTGGTTAATTGTGCTGCTGGTCGATCCTCTCGGTGCCCACACGCCAGCAGTCGAGGCAGACGCCAATTTCTATTCCGGCTGGGTCAACTTCGCTGGGGGAATGCCGATCTTCTTATTTACACTCTTAGCCGGGGTCGTTGCAGACCGTGTGGATAAGCGTAAAATGCTGCTGGTCACGCAGTCTGGGCTGATATTATCCGCATTTGGCCTGGGCATACTCGCGACTGAGGGGGTTGTGAAGATCTGGCACGTCCTCTTTTTTGCAGTTCTGTCCGGTCTGTTTGCGGCGTTTGATATGCCGACCCGCCAGTCATTTGTGGCAGAAATGGTCGGTAAAGAAGACATGCCGAGTGCTGTTGCTCTGAATTCCAGCATATTCAATGCGGCCCGAGCTTTGGGCCCGGCCGTGGCCGGTTTGCTGCTGGCGGCCAGAGTGTCAATCGGGGCAGCATTCCTCGGAAATGCATTTCTATCGCTTGCGGTGATTGTCGGACTGCTGCTGATCCGTGTGGCGCCCCGTTTCCCCGAGGGAACTAAGACAAAGGCGGATAACACTTTGCGCGGCGTTTGGAACAGCACGCGAGAAGGCTTCGATTATGTCAAGAATACCCCGACCGTGCGAAACCTTGTGATCCTTGTCGGCTCGTTCGGCGTTTTTGCCTTCTCCTTCAATGTACTGATCCCCGTGTTTGTGCGCTACACGCTGCTGCCCAATGCAACCGATGCGATGCAGGTGAAGTCCTTTGGGTTTATGGAAACCGTGCGTGGGGTGGGGGCCTTAGGCGGGGCTTTGACCGTCGCCTTGCTGGGGAATGCGGCTCGGCAGCGGAAAATGCTGATTACTGGCAGCCTGCTGGCAACATTAGTGCTGATCGTCTTCGGCCTATCCCGCACGCTCTGGCTTGCCTACGCGACTATGGCCATCGTCTCGTATGGCTTCGTGCTCTGCTTCGCGACCAGCAATACGCTGATGCAGCTGCATGTTCCGGATCATCTTCGAGGACGGGTGATGAGTATCTATACACTCATGTTTATCGGTACAATTCCGTTCGGCTCTCTGTTTGCAGGCTGGCTCGCCAAGTTTATTGGTGCCCCGACGACTATCGTGATCTGTGCGGTGATTTCACTGCTGACCACAGCGTATATCGTCTTTCGTCCCGGCGGACTGCGTGAGATGGAAGTGACGGTGAAAGCGGCTTAGGCCGGGAGCTGCTCTCGCGTGCATCGCGCTAGGTAGAGGTAGACCAATGCACCGGTGATGCTGTGCACCTTGAAATCTATGCTGAGAGTCTCGCTCAGCTCGGTCTTTGTAAACCGGAAGAAGGGAATGCCACCCTCGTGTAAACCCTCTTTTTTGCCGAAGGTCTTTGTCAGCAGAGAGTGTTTGTAGGCCGATAGTGCCAGCGTGCCGGATGGCTTCACCACACGCGCCAGGCTTGCCACAGCGGCGGCACGGGCCTCCGGGCCGGGGACATGCTCCAGTACCTGACAGGAGACAACCCGGTCAAAGGCGCCACAAGCAAAAGGCAGGCTGCAGAGATCTGCCTGAGCGAGATGGACATTCGTAATCCCTGCCGCCCGCAGCTTTTTCTGAGCAACGCGAAGGGACTCAAAAGAGAAATCGACGGCGACCATCTCCCGAACACTCCCCGCCAGTATCTGACTCATCCGGCCGGTGCCGCATCCCGCTTCCAGCAGGATATCCGCTGGAAGTGCGCCAAGTGCCTGGCGTGTCAGCGGAATTTCCACTTTGCCGAACCAGTTGAGAAATGCCATCCGGTCATAATCTTCGACCTGGGCATCCCGGGCAGCAATCTCAGATATCTGTGCTTCCCGCATCTCGCGGGGCAGGAGGCGCGGAATCCCCTGCTCGATTGGATAGCTCTGCCCGGCATCGTCGCACAGGCTGCCTTCAATGATTTCTTCGCCCTCTCGTCGGCGAACGGTGAGAGTCAGCGGTCCGCCGGTTTCCGGAGAAGCAAGAAGTGGCAGAAATGAGGGAAGCATAAGCAGTTAAAGCCTCTAAGTGATTGGGTTCAGTGAAATGCGGAGGGTAAAGTCCGCCGTCGTATCGATTTCCATCCGGTTCAGTCGCCGGCTCGCAGCTTGTCGGAAGGACGCTAGGTCCTCGAACAAGGCGATTTCGCCGGGTTTGATCTTACGGCTGAGCGGGTCGGTCCAAACTTGATTTGGAACGAACACCGCTGACGGTATCTCCGCATTTGTGGAATCGGTTAGGCTGGGTGGCAATGGCAGGCTGATACGGCAGGAGACCCATCGCGTTCCATCAGCATTCAGACGGGTTGTGATCTGGTAAGTCCGCTTTGTCTGCTCGTCTTCCAGGCTAATCACGGCAGGGATGCCGTCCAAGACTGCGTCTACCTTCGCTGTCCCAATCACCGTTTCCCCGCTGCCATCGCGCCTCGACAGTTCCGCTTTCAAGTGCTGCGGGAGAACTACGGCATCGGCCGCAGCTACACGGATACGGAAGAGTGACAATCCACCCTCAGTGCCCCTCACCAGCAGAATGTGCTCGGCGTCGCTCGGGACGACATCGGTTAGGCCAGGCGGGAAGTCGGGGTCAGCGATACCTTTTTTTCCATCGCGCGTGTAGCCATTCTTGGTGCTATGGGTCATCCCCAGGCGCTTGAATACAGTCGTGGCATCCACGTGCAGGACGTGGATTTTCTCCCAATGCAGCACTGGCCCTCTGGCGGGAGCAGGCAGGATCAGGGCCGTTAAAAGCGCAGGGATCAGCGTCAATTGGAAAAGTCGCTGCCGGAGTATCTTCGGCATCGTGGGTCGTTCCCCTTTCCTCAGGGCAGAAGTTCCGACAGCAAAGGCTTACGAAGGTCTTTAATATTGAGCTGCATCAGGCGCCGCCCATTCCATTCATTGACCTGCGGCGTATAAACCGCCTCCAGAGTATCGCCCGGTCCGGCGCGGTCAGCCCAGTCACCTTGACCCCAGGCCACGCAGTCGGTCGGGTCCATAGCGGTAGCTCGGACGCGCATCTTCAAATGCGTCATGTCTTTGCCGATCCGCCGAGCTTCACAGATCAAAAGGCTCTGCGAAGCGAAGCGAGGCTCTGGATTGGCCTGGCCAAACGGCGCAAACGCTGACCATTCTTCCAGAAGGGAGAGGGACAAATCGCCCGGCTCAATCAATCCATCGTGCAGGAGGCGCGGCACAAAATCGTCGTCAGTCATGGTCGCATGGGCATGGGCATTGATCTTGGCCTCGAAAGCCTCCAGATTGTCCATCGTCAGGGATAATCCTGCCGCCATCTCATGCCCGCCGCAGCTTTCCAGCAGCTCCCGGCATAACTGGATACCCTCGAACATATCGAAGCCCGGAATAGAGCGTGCTGAGCCTTTGCCGCGTGATTCATCGTCACTCACCCCGATGACTATCGCGGGCCTATAGTAGGCATCGACAAGTTTTCCGGCGACAATGCCGACGACGCCCGCATTCCAGCCGGGAGATGCCACAACCAGAATGCGTGTCAGCTCCAGGTCACGGCTCTCGACGATCTTTTTCGCTTCTTCCAATATCCGTTTCTGTGTCAGCTGCCGCTCGACATTAAATGCATTCATCTTCTCGACCAGAAGCTGCGCTTCTTCCGGGTCGCCCGTGAGCATCAAGTCGAGAGCCAGGGCGGCATCATCCAGGCGCCCGACGGCGTTGATACGCGGGCCGATGCCAAAGCCCACCGATTCGGCGGAGAGGGGCTTGGTCGTATCAATTCCAGCCCCGGCCAGCAGCGCACGAAGACCGACTTTGCGAGTTATCGCAAGCTGCTTCAGGCCGAAGTAGGCAAAAACTCGGTTTTCCCCGAGCAGCGGCATGACGTCGGCAACCGTCCCGCAGGCGACCAGGTCGAGAAACTTCTGAATAAATGCATTTTCGTGGGTCGGATCCACCAAACGCACTACCGCCTGCATGGTTTTAAACGCCACGCCGACACCGGCGAGCTGGGGGAAAGGATAGGTGGAATCGTGCCGGTGCGGGTTAACGATGGCAAATGCCGCTGGGAGAACTTCACCCGGCTCGTGGTGGTCGGTAATAATCACCGTCAGCCCGAGGCTGTTAGCATGGGCTACTGACTCCCGTGCCTGAATACCACAGTCAGATGTTATGACCAGGGTTGCGCCCTGTTCATTCGCCCAATCGATCGCCGGGATCTTGATATCGTAGCCATCGTTTTTACGATGAGGGATCCGGTACACCAGTTTCGCGCCTAGCGCAGTCAGTGCCCGAACGTAAAGTGCTGTCGAAGTGACTCCATCGACGTCATAATCGCCATGAATGAAGATCGTTTCGCCGTTCGCCAGCGCCTCTTGTATCCGATGGGCCGCTTTGTCCATATCCGGGAGGCCAAATGGATCGTGAAGCTGCTTTAAATCAGGCCGCAGAAACGCATCCGCCTCCGCCGGATCGGTCAGCCCCCGGTTGCAGAGGAGCCGCGCCGTCAGGGGATGAACACGCAGCTCGCGAGTCAAAGTTTCCTCCGCCTTCGGATTGCGCACTGGCTCGGTCCAAAGTTTGTAGTTTTGACTTGATTCGGTTAACATACTAGACCTGTTGCATAAGTCGTCTTGCCGTGCCCGGATTAGAAATCCGGGTCTTCTGCAAAGCGATTGTCTGCCTTCGCAGACATAAGATCACTTGCGAAGGGCCAGCTCTTATGTCTGCGAAGGCAGACAATCGCACCTCAAAAGACCTGCACTTCCAGTGCAGGGTACTGACGCAAGAGGTCTAATGTAGAACGGAATTCACCCCGCAGTAATCTGCGGGGTAAGGTTCCTAAAACCGCTTTGCTGGTCGTTTCTTCTTTGCCCGCACTGCCGAAATCTGTATCTCACCAGGCGAGGCAGGTGGGCGCGGTACCGCGGTTGTATTTACTTGTGGCGGGCGCACACTGCCGCCGTTTGAGGGCGGGTATCCAGTATCCCCGCCACCTGCTGCCGCGAGAACTGGGGCCGCGGCGCGGCGCCTAGCTAGCCAGTTTTCCCAGTCGACCAGAATTGAAGCGGCATTGAAGATAGACGAGTACGTTCCGCTGACGATTCCAATCAGCAGTGCGACATTCAGGAGACGAGTCGTTTGGCCGCCAAGAATGACCAGTGCCAGAAGTGTCATCACCACCGTCAAAGACGTGTTGATGGAACGGGCCAGCGTCTGGCCGATACTGCGGTTGACCAGTGATTCGAAGTTCTCCCCACGTCCCTTATGGTGTAAGTTTTCGCGAACTCGGTCAAAGATCACCACTGTATCATGTACGGAGAAACCGATCACAGTCAGCAGGGCGGTGACGAAAAGGCTGTCAATCTCCCAGCCTAAGAAGTAGCCGAAGATCGCGAAGACACCGATCAGCACCAGAATGTCGTGCAGAAGTGCGACAATCGCCGATGTTCCCAGCCGTAGGCCAGCCACAAAGTCACCGATCCCGAAGACGAGTGCCAGATACAGAATGATCAGCAGGGAAGCGATAATCACCGCTTCCACAGCATTGCGTGTCAGCTCCGCTGAAATCACCCCGCCGACATTCCCGAACTGCTCTTCGGTCGCCGGGCCGAGTGTGTTAAGCGCCTTTGTCAAACGCAGATAAACGGGATTTTGGAACTTGCTGCTTTCGCTGCTGGCATCCGGGACACTCACGATCGCAGTCCGGCCTTCATCGGCGATCTGGATCGTATCGTGTGCAAAGCCAGACTCCGTGAGGGATTTCTGGACGTCCGCCGACGAAACGCGTGTCGGGTATTTCACCTGGATCTGCGTACCGCCCGTAAACTCAATACTGCGCTTCAGGCCGCCCATCGCCCAGAAGACCAAGCCAGGGAGGATGATTGCCAGGCTCAAGGTGTAGAAGAACTTGCGGCGTCCAATGATATTCGGGCCTTGCGAGACCGGCGCATCGCTCACCGGGTTATCCGTGCCGCGCAGGGTGCGGACGTTCAGGCCAAACAGGGCAACGTTGTTGCCAATGCCCGCATCCACCAGCAGGTAGAGCAGTGTTCGGGTGATCGTGATTGCCGAGAAGAGCGACACAAGTACACCGATCAGGAGTGTCAGTGCAAAGCCGCGCACACTGGCCGTGCCAAGCGAGAGCAGCACGATACAGGTGATACAGGTACAGATGTTGGAATCGCGAATCGCGGTGAAAGCTCTCTTGAAGGCTGCGTCAATCGCTGGCCGGAGGGCTTTTCCGGCCCGAAGCTCTTCTTTCAAACGCTCGAAGATCAAGATGTTCGCATCGACTGCCATACCAATGGACAGAATAAAGCCCGCGATACCCGGCAGCGTGAGTGTCACGACAAGGCCTGGGAAGAGCCAGTCCAAAGCCCCTTTGAAAATCGCCAGCGTAAAGACGGCGTAAATCAACAGCGCAACATCCGCTACCAGGCCCGGCAGGCGGTAATATATCAGCATGAATAGCAGGACCAGCGCGAGGCCGACGCCGCCCGCAATCAAGCTGGCATGCACCGCCCCGTCGCCGAGGCTGGCCTCAACACTCTGCACCTGCACCTGCTCCAGGGGAACCGGAAGTGCGCCCGCATTCAGCAGATTCGCCAGGTTCTGCGCTTCCGCCAGATTGGCGAATCCGCCACTGATCACTGCCTCGCCATTCAGGATGGGTTCGTTGATGACTGGCGCGGAGATCACGGAGTCGTCCAGCACAATGCCGTTCAGCTCCCCTGTGTGCTCGCTTGTAAACTTGGCGAATGCCTTGGTGCCGTTTTCATTAAACGCTTGCGAAACACCCGGGATCGCTCCCTGTCCCGTCAGTTGGGCAGATGATTTCGGCAGAATGTCGGCTCCGTAAAGGATCACCGGGCAGCTCGCCAGAAATGCCTGCCAGACAGTCAGCTCCTGATTTAGCTCGGTCGCCCTTTTCTGCTGGTCGGGCGTAAAGTAAACCGTGCCAACTGCCGGATCTCCAGTCAGAGGAGAAGGAACAAGATAGGGTGTCGCTCCAGAGCGCTGGGTTGCTCCAGCCGTAAGAAGCGCGTTGAATTCAGACTTGATCTGCGAGCCGTCGCGAAATGTCTGCTGGTTACGCTGATCGAAGAATATCGGCTTTCGCTGCTTACTCACTGGATCTAGCGCTTCCGACATCCGAATCGGTTTGTTGTCCTGAGCAGTAGCCGCAACGTCTTTGAAGTAATAAAACGTCATCTGCGCCGTCGTGCCAAGCTGCTTGAGAATATCGTCTTTGTTCCTGACGTCTGGCAGCTCGATAATAAACTGCTTCTGCTGCGGGCGCGGCTGGACCGAGGCTTCCCCGACACCAAAGTTGTTGATGCGGCCTTCCAGAATACGCTGTACGGTCGCCTCATCGTACTTGACTCCCGGAGCCTTGTCCGGACGGGCCTGCAGCACGGCGCGGAGGCCGCCCTTGATGTCCAGACCATATTTGGTTGGATGATGCCTCAGAATGGTGGTGTTTCCCACTTTGATGGTACGGTCGGTAACGATCAGTACCGCAAAGACGGTCAGTACCAAAATGATCAAGGCCCAGATTTTTTCCTGCTTCAACTCTTCCTCCGCGAAGACAAATGCTTCAAACTCGACTGAAATAGAAATGCCAAATCGCGCGGGAGAGGCCCCGCGCGTGACTTTGCCATAGTATACAGTACGAGCGAGGGGATGTCAAGGTTTCTTCGCGTTTGACAAACACCGCCTCCCTATGTCATACTGAACTTAATGATTCTGCGCTGCACCACCTCGATCAAGCGGAAGCGGCTGGCCCTTGGGCTAGCTGTACTGGGTGTATGGACAGGGGCGGCTGCGTTTGCAGTCGCTTTTTTCATGCCTCCACACCACCACGCTCGGCAGATTCAATCCGCTTTTGTCTCCGCGCCCGTTCTTGACCCTGAAGAAGTTCGCACCGGGGCCGACCTGCGGAATCCGCAGCCGCCCTTGCGGGTTGTGACTTCGCACAAAGCGGGAGTCCCATTTATCGTAATCGAAGGAGGGGTTGCACAGACCCGCCGCTCTGCGCTGCGCTGCGGGGTCGATGCCCTTGTGCAGCAGGCAGGGGCACAAGCAGGCGTCAATGGGACATTCTTCGCGGATGCATCGGTGCAGGGCACGGACAATATTCTGATCGGTCCGTCTCTTTGTGGTGATGAGACCTGTGCTGTCTTCAACCGGGCGGATAACGCCGCCGCGCTGGAGGGGCGCCCTTTGGTGCTGCTCGCGCCGGGGCGGACCCGCATCCTTCCTTATCATCCGGATACGATGCGAACTCAGAACTCTCTTGCGGCCCGGCTGCCCGGCCTAACCGACGTCTTTCTGGGAGGGGTCTGGTTAGTCCACGGCGGCCTCGCAGCCGACCATGCCCGAATAGAGACCTTCCACGTGCACGATGCCGAAGATCCGCGCCGACGTGCCTTCTTCTGCCTCTTGCCCGATGGTCGCCTCGGGGTGGGGGCTACCACCTACGTAACTCCCTCCGCCCGCCTTGCCCGCGCTTTGCAGGAGCAGGGAATTCAGGAAGCCGTACTTCTCGACTCGGGTTTCAGCACCTCGCTAGTTTACGGTCAGAAAATCCTCGTCACCGGTCATACTTCTCCCGGCATCCCCAGTCGACCGATCCCCCATGCCCTCGTGCTTTTCAGCAAGCCGCCGCCACTTTTCAGCAAGCCACCGACGATTTTTAGTCCGAAACCAATCCACGACCTCGAAAGCGGCCCGGTTCTTATGACAAAGCGTCTGCTGAGAGGTCATGCAGGGTCCTGATCTCGGCAAGCAGCGGCGCAATATTCGGTTCGCGTACATGAGCAGGGGCCGGACCCAGCGGATCCTCGAACTCGGTATCACCAAGCCAAACTTTTAGCGTCCCTGCAACACCCAGGGCTAGAGATTCCAGATCGTACCCCCCTTCTAATATTCCCACCAGGCGTCCCGGGCAGTACGTGTCGGAAATCTCCAACAAGATGGCTGAGAGTGCACAGAGACCCTTTATTGTGAGGCGTTCCCGAATACCAGCAACATAGCGACTATTGCGCCAGTGAGCATCGTAGCCCGCTGATACGATTACCAACTCCGGCTGGAAACGCTGGGCCAGAGGGCGAAGAATGGTTTCGAATGCCGCCTGAAAACCAGCGTCGCCGATATCAGGTGGCAGGGGCACGTTCACGGTGTAGCCAAGGCCCGGACCGTCACCCATTTCTTCAATTGACCCTGTGAACGGGTAAGCGGGCGATTGATGTGTAGAGAAATAAAGCACGTCAGGGGAGCTGTAAAACGCGTCCTGCGTGCCATTACCGTGGTGAACATCGAAATCCACCAACAATACTCGGGAGATATCGTAGTGTGCGAGGGCATGCGTGGCGGCGAGAGCGGCGTTGTTGAGGATGCAAAAGCCCATCGCTTGATCGGGTGGGGCATGGTGGCCAGGAGGCCGGACAAGAGCGAAGGCCGCCTCCATGCCGCCGGCCATGACGGCATCCACAGCCCCTAGGGAGGCACCTGCAGCTGCCGTGGCCGCAGCCCAGGAGCCGGGCGAAGCCGCGGTGTCCCCGGCATCGAGAATGCCGCCGCCCTGGGCCACGATTCTTTCGACATGATCGAGATACGCAGGTGTATGGACCCGCTCCAGCTGCTCGCGAGTCGCAGGGGTGACTGGCAGAAGTGTCAGCCGCTCCAGAATACCGGACTGGTCCAGAAACGCAAAAGTCTCACTGGCCCGGTCTGGCCGCTCCGGATGTCCTTCAGGCGGCTGATGCTCCAGCACAACCGGATCATAGAGGAAGCCGACACGCTTCTCTGCCATATTTTCTCTCTAATCTTCCGGGCGGCTGCCGGGTGTAATTCCACGCACACTGGCAAGCTCGGGGGGAGCGATCGTCATGTCACCCGTGACGCGGATCTGGCAGGAAAGGCGGTACTGGCCGAGCAGACCATCCTCTTCCAGCGAGTCATGTTCCAGCGAGTTTATCTCTGTCGGTTCTCCAGAGATAAAATGCACTTTACAGGTGGTGCAGCGGGCCTGCCCGCCGCAGCGGTGGAGGATATCGATCCCAGCGTCCTCAATTCCCAGAACGAGCTTTTTACCGCTCTCGACTTCAAATGTCTGTCCACCCTCAATTGTCACTGTCGGCATACTGTTTTCTTCCTTCTCGAATTACGTATTATCTATTCCACCACTTGCGGCCCGAATCGGTCAGCAGCTTATCGGCGGCTTCAGGTCCCCAGGTTCCTGCCGCGTAATTTGGCAGTTCGGGAGCGGGATTTGCGTCCCAGTGCTCCAGGATCGGCGTGATTAAGCCCCATTCGGCCTCCACTTCGTCATCGCGCGTAAACAGGGCGGCGTCGCCGAGTAAGGCGTCCATGATCAACCGCTCGTAGGCGTCGTGAATACGCTGCCCAAAGCTTGTGCCATAGGTGAAGTTCATATCAACTGGGCGCACGACTGTTTTCTGGCCGGGCGGTTTAGCCCCCAGGCGCATAGAGATGCCTTCGTTTGGCTGGACGCGGATTGTGATGACATTCGGTTCGGCAGCGTCTTCCTTTTCGTTTGCCAGCAGTGCCTGCGGGATATCTTTAAAGATAATGTTAACTTCCGTTACCCGCTCGGGCATCCGCTTTCCAGCCCGAATATAGAAGGGGACACCGGCCCAGCGCCAGTTTTTGATCTCCAGCTTCAATGCGACAAACGAATCCGTGACCGAATCCGCCGGGACATTCGGTTCATCGCGATAGGCGGGAACATCTTTGCCGCCGTTCTGGCCTGCCCCATACTGGCCGCGCACGACACAATCATTACAGCCAGCTCCAACTATCGGCGAGATCGCCCGAAGCACTTTTGCCTTTTCGTCACGAATATCACTGGCGCTTAGCGTGTTCGGCGGTTCCATCGCAATAAGTGCCAGCATCTGCAGGGCATGGCTCTGCACCATATCTCGCAGCTCACCGGCGTGGTCGAAATATCCGGCCCTCAGCTCGACTCCGACAGTCTCGGCGACCGTCACCTGCACACTGTCGACATATTTGCTGTTCCACAGCGGCTCGAACAGAAGGTTAGCAAAACGGAATACAAAGATATTTTGAACGGTCTCTTTGCCCAGGTAGTGGTCTATGCGATAAATTTGTTCTTCATCGAAAACTTGTTTCAGCTCGGTGTTTAATGTTCGGGCACTCGAAAGGTCGGAGCCGAAAGGCTTCTCAACGATAATTCGCCGGAATCCATCGGTGTCTTTGTCCGTGCCGCTTCGCACCAGACCTGCTATCCCGAGCTGCTGTACCACGGTCGTGTAAGTGCTGGGAGGTGTTGCGAGGTAGTAAAGGCGATTGCCCAGCGTACCTTCGGTCTGATCGAATTTATCCAGCCGCTCTTTCAGCCAGGTAAAGCCCTGGGCATTGTCGAAGTCCGACCGGTGGAATACCACGCGCCGGGCAAACTTAGGCCAAGACGCTTCGGCTTCTTTCCACAGGTCAGGCGCGTACTCTTGAACCGAGGCTCTCAGCTCATCCCGGAAAGAATGGTCGGAAAAATCGCGCCGGGCGAACCCAGTGATTTTCAGATGATCCGGCAGGAGGCCCTGAGTATCCAGCGAAAACAGGGCCGGAATGAGCTTGCGATGGGTCAGATCTCCCGTCGCACCAAAAATGACGATATTACAGGGCGGAATGGGCCGTTCGATCAGCAATGTGTCTACTGCCGCCGTCTGGTCCGTGTTTTCAATTTCGGGCATTGTGACTCCAAAAGTTAAGTGAGAGACTGAATATAGGCTACAAGTGCCGCAATCTGTGGGTCTGTATATTTGTCCCTGTAAGGAGGCATCTGGCCTTTAAACCCGTTCTTAATATTAAGCGCGATCTTGGCATCCGGGTCGCCTAAATTGTGAAGATTCGGTCCAATGACTCCCTTGCCGTCCTTGCCGTGACAGCTGGCACAGGAAGTCGTATAAAAGCCATGCCCAGTCGCGACCAGCTGCGAAACATTGGTCAGCGACGCATTGCTTGCCGCGACGCTCTGATTTTTCGTCTGCGGCTTATCCTGCGGCTCCGCCGATTGGCCATGGGTCGCAATCGCCGAGACGCCGAAGGCTGCCCCGACAACGCCGAGTCCGGCAATCAGGCCGGCTCCGAGGCCCTTAAGTTCACGTGCCATGAGTGTATCAACTTCCTAAAAGTTCGCCGCCAAAATAACCGGCCGCTGCCATCAGCCCGGCCGTCAGTCCGGCGACCACGAGATAAATACCGAAGGCAGTGCGAGTGGCTTCGCCACGTACGACCACCCTCCAAACGGCCAAACCAATCATCAGCCCAAAGGCGGGCCAGACGAAATCGTGATGCTTCGCCAATATTCCCTCGCCAAAAAACTGCCAGGCCGAGATGGCCAGGCCGGATAAAGTGGCGACCAGAGTTGCTGCTGCTCCGAGCAGCAGTGCATAAAACCCAGCGGCGTGGAGATCGCGTTTTATTGGATCGCGATTGATTAGAAAGGCCAATCCGTCAAAGATCACCGAAGCGATCATCAGAGCGATTGGGAAATGCGTACTTCCACCATGCAGATTAGCCCAGAGTTTTTCCAAATATACCTAGCCTTTACTAGAATTTTCCAGTGCCGTCGCAGTAGCCGCGATCGTTTGCGCCGCTTCAGTTGCTGTCGCCCCTGGCTGAATCTGATCTGCCGTGCTGTCCGATGTTCCGCGGTAAGTCACAGAGTCGCCAGAGCCTGTGGCATCCTGAACCGTGCTGTCTGTCGACTTGACGGCATGGCCGCCAAATTCGTTTCGCAGCGAGGCGATCACTTTGGCCGCGAAATTTTCCGGCTGCCGCGAGTGGAACCGCTCGTACAGCGAGGCTGTGATGACCGGTGCCGGGACATTGTGATCGATGGCCTCCTGGATCGTCCAGCGGCCTTCCCCGGAGTCTTCGACATATCCGCGGACTTTCTGCAAATTCTCGTCGCTCTTGAATGCCAGCACCAGCAGGTCCAGCAGCCACGAGCGCACCACGCTGCCAAAACGCCAGGCGGAGGCGATATGTGTCAAGTCAAGTTTATACTCGCTGGCATGGAGAATGTCGAAGCCCTCGCCGTAAGCTTGGAGCATGCCATACTCGATACCGTTATGAATCATCTTGACATAGTGACCCGATCCTGAGGCCCCTGTGTAGACATATCCGTCCGGCGGGGCAAGCGTCTTAAAGATTGGCTCGCAAATCTTCGCCGCTTCCGGGTTTCCGCCGTACATCAAGCAGTACCCCTCTTTCAGTCCCCAGATACCCCCGGAAGTCCCGCAGTCAATATATTGAATGCCGGATTCTTCCAGAAGCTTTCCACGACGAACGCTGTCTTTGAAGTACGAATTTCCCCCATCAATGATAATATCCCCAGGTGATAATACTGCTTTTAGCCTCTCAATAGTTTCATCTACCGGTTTGCCTTGGGGAACCATGATCCAGGCGATTTTCGGAGTTTGCTGCTGCCGATGGATAGCTTCGGCCAGATCGGTGACGCCGACTCCGCCCCGCTTCTCCACCTCTGGCACCTTATCCGGCGATGTATCGAACCCATACACTTTATGTCCATCGGCTGCCAGCCGCTCCAGCATATTCATGCCCATGCGGCCCAGCCCGACTATTGCGATTTCCATGCGAGTTCCCCCTCGGCGTTATTCATCCGCTTGTTCACCTTTGATTGCTGTTTTTCCTGCCCCTATCGCTTGACGGTATTTGTTTTGGATACAGGTTTGAAAATTCAGTGTTGGGGTATACCCTCCACGTGGTAAGCTGTTTGACTGGCTTGTCACTTAGAATGTGTCAGCCAAAATGTCCCCGATTGCCGCTACAGCTCAGCCCACCGAAGATAAGCCGCAGTTGAACTCTTCCCGCCGGCTGTTTGCGATGATTGTAGTCGGACTGCTCATCTCTACTTTTGTCAGCGACAGCCGCCACGCGAAACTCCCACTGCAATTTCTGCTCAAAAACCATCTGCATCTCGGCCCTACGGCGATGGCAGCGTTTTTCGGCCTGACCAGCCTGGCCTGGTACTTCAAGCCCGTTGCAGGGCTGCTCTCGGATGTAGTGCCGCTCTGGGGATCCCGGCGCCGGAACTATTTGATGCTGAGCGGTTTAGCAGCCGGCAGCTTGTGGGCTCTGCTTGCAGTCGTACCCCGTCATTACGGTCCGCTCGTTTGGATACTTGTGGGAGCCAATGCCTTCGCCGTGCTCGCCAGCAGCGTCTCAGGAGGCCTTTTGGTGGAAACCGGTCAGCAGCAAGGCTGGACCGGGCGGATGGGCGCACTGCGCGAGACGATCATCGCCGGTACCATCTTAGTTGCCCAGCCTGTGGGTGGCTACCTTGTTGGTCATGCATTCGGCTGGACCTGTGGGATCGGTGCTGTCCTGTTTTTTGCCCTCGTGCCCGCGACTTTTCTATTGCTGCGTGAGCCGACACAGCTGCAAAAAGTGCATCTTAGTGGGGAAGAAATACTCCTGCACCTGCGCCCCGTCTTTCAGTCCCGAGCTTTGTGGCTTGCTGCCGCTTTTATTTTCCTGAAAGATCTCTCGCCGGGGTTTGGAACACCCCTCTTTTATTACCAAACTAACCTTCTGCATTTCGACCCCAAATTCATCGGCTGGCTCGGCGGCCTCTCCAATGGTGCCGCAATCATCGGCGCATTGATTTACGCCTGGCTATGTACTCGCGTGCCGCTTGGCCGATTGCTGACTATTGGGATTGTGCTCAGCGCGATGGGTACACTGTTGTTTCTTGGGTACAAAACGCCTGCTTCCGCGCTGCTCATTCAGGGCTTGAGTGGGTTGATGGGAGTTTTAGTCTCCGTAGCTCTAATGGATCTTGCGGCACGGGCATCGCCGCGTGGCACCGAAGCAATGTCTTATTCGCTGCTGATGAGTGCAGCCAATCTGGGCGGCACCGGCTCGGATATTCTGGGGTCCTGGCTGTATGAAAGTCTCCATGTCTCTCTCCCCGCCCTTATCTGTCTCAGTGCAGGGACAACGCTGCTGGCTCTGCTGGCAGTCCCACTCATTCCGCGCTCTATCCTGACGCGGCGCGACTTTGTCTGAATAGAAAGAATTAAAATGGAACGTAATTTAGTCCTAAATCGCCGAGCTTTCACATTGATTGAGCTGCTCGTCGTCATCGCCATTATCGCGATTCTCGCGGCAATACTCTTCCCAGTTTTCCAAAAGGTACGCGAGAATGCGCGCGCCATCTCCTGCGAATCTAACCTGAAGCAGATGGGAATGGCTTTGGTCCAGTATTCCCAGGACAACGACGAGGCTATGGTCAATCACTACTACGGCACCTGGCAGGGTGGGGCGCGCTACTCCCCCGCCGGAGACGCTTTTGGACAGCACTATCAATGGATGGATGCCATCCAGCCTTACGTCAAAAATGCGCAGATATTTAGCTGCCCGGACCAAAACGGTGGTGGTGATTACCTTGACCCCGCCGATACGAGGCTCAGCGGCTCGACCCCGGCCAGCGTGAGAGTTCCGGGACCCACTTCGTTCGGCTCGTATGTTCCGTGGACACAACTCACCGACGGAGTTCCGTCGCTTCGGCCTGGTTCCTACTGCATGAATTCTGCCTACTACAGCACGTCCCATGGTGCTGGACGTCCGCCCGTCAGCGACGCTTATCCACCCGATGTTTACAGCCTTGCAAAGCTCGAATCGCCTTCTACAACCGTTTGGGTCGCGGACGGTGATGGAGCGTTCTCCGCGGACGGTTACGGAGTGATTTCCCTGGGCGAAGCGCGGGGACAGTTCAGCGACACAGCCCCCGCAATCTCTACTTGGCATGGGTATAAAAAGCTGGGCAATCTGGTCGCTCGCCACAATAGTCGCTGCAATATCTTGTGGTGTGATGGACATGTGAAAGCCGTCGATTTGGGGATACTTGCAAGTCACAAAAGTAACTTGCCCGGCGCAGGTGGATTCGATGTCCTGTCAGAGTTTACAGTGCAGGCCGACCCAGATTAGTCATTGCGAAGAAATTTGACGAAAAAAAGCGCCGGGGTCACTGACCCCGGCACTTTTTTTGTACTATTGTGAGCGAAGCTTAATTCGAGCTGAAGGTCGCTGCAAAGTTCGCACCATTCGCGGTTAGGCTGCCCGTATTGGCGGCAATGCCAGAGCCAGCGCTTGTTGTGCAGCCGGTGCCGGACTGATCCTGACCGCAGTTTGAGCTACCATTGTTGTAGCCCGGCGAGACTGCGATGGGCCGCAAGTACTTGACATGACCATCGGCAAGGAGGAAATTGGAACCGTCCGTATGCCTTGCGGGGAGATCCCAGCCACTATGTCGAGGCGGGTTGCCCATACCGCTGCCCGTCGAACTCCCTGCGGCATAGCGAGCATTATGGTTGTTCATCTCGTACATGAAACCGTCGCCATTGTCGCCGCCCAGAACCTCTTCGGAACCCCAGGTACTGGCATTTCCGTTTCCCGTCGTCCCATTGCTGTCCGGATCATTCGCAGTGTTTGTCACATCAGCGTACATCCCTTGAACTTCTACCAAAAATACGGTTGACGCAGGAGCCTGAATCGAGCTTAGCGCGGTGCTGTAGAAAAAGTTGGGGTCCAAGTTCGCATTCATGGCATACGAAACTGGAACAAAAGATGCCGTGTTTCCCGCAAGCGTTTGCGGAGTACCGGAGTCGTCCGGGCATTTGTAAACACCTGTACTCTTGACATACTGGTAGATTTTGGCGGCCCAGCCGGACCGGCTATTGTAAAGCCCTCCAACCCCACCTGGATATTTCTCGTCGGCGTCCTGAGTATACTGGATTAGGGCAAGGCCTAGCTGCTTCTCATTCGACTGACAAGAGGCACGGCGGGCATTCTCGCGTACTTTCTGGAAAACAGGGAACAAAATTGCTGCCAATATCGCGATGATTGCG
>JANXMY010000151.1 GCA_025354405.1 Armatimonadota bacterium | reverse complement strand
GCAGTCGCCCACGGAGCACGGTCGCCCTGCGGATCGTCGCGGCCGACCTGGCACTCGACGATCTGGCCCCGGCGCGGAGGCGTGAGCGCCTGCTCGAACTTTTGCAGGCCGCCCTGGTCGATATCGAACTTCTCAATATGGTGCCATGCCGGCACGGCGCGGACATAGATGGACCGGCGAAGCTGACGCTCCAGATCCTCCAGGTCTTCGCCCTGGGCACCGATCAAATGGGCGCAGACATCCGGGTGTGCACTGACCACGAAGGCCTCGTGGGTTGTCGTCGCTGCCAGCTTTCTCAGCTCACGCTCAACACTCAGCGATACCGTTTCCGCCGAGTCGATGCGCCCGAGGCCATGGCAATACGGGCAGATCTCGGTCATCGCCGTGTCCACCGTCTCGCCGGTACGCTTGCGGGTCATCTCAATCAGGCCCAGCGCGGAGATGCTGGAAATCTTGGTGCGCGATCGGTCGTCTTTCAGAGCCTTGACGAAGGCATCCATGACCGCTTTTTTGTCGCGGGCACTGTCCATGTCGATGAAGTCCAGCACGATCATGCCGCCGAGGTCCCGCAGGCGCAGCTGGCGGGCGATCTCTTCAGTGGCTTCCAAGTTTGTCTTGAGGATCGTGTCCGACAGCCCCACCGTGCCGGTGAACTTGCCGCTGTTGACGTCGATAGAGACCAGGGCTTCCGTCTGGTCAATAATCAGCGAGCCGCCCGAGGGCAGCGGGACCTTGCGGTGCAGCAGTCGCTCGATATCGGATTCGATTTTGAAGTGCTCGAAAATCGGCTTGTCGCCGTCGTACAGCTCGATGCGGTCCTGCAGGTCTGGAGACAGGCGGGCGATGATCTCATGGGCCTGAGCGAAATCTGTCGGCGAGTCGATCACCAGGCGGCTGACGTCCGACCCGAATGCATCGCGCAAAATCTTCAGCACCAGCCCCATATCTTGATGGATCAGTGCCGGAGCCGGGGTCACTTTCGCTTTCGCAACGATACCGTTCCACGTTTCCAGAAGCATCAAGTAGTCCATCCGGAGCTCAGCAGCGCTGCGCCCCTCGGACTCGGTGCGGACAATGACACCGGTGCCGGGCTGCTTGAACTTCTGAACGATCTTTTTCAGACGGTCCCGCTCTTTGCCCTCTTCGATCTTGCGCGAGACGCCCAGATTATTGGCATCAGGCATCAGCACGAGGAACCGGCCTGGCAGGGAGACACGAGACGACACGCGGGAGCCTTTGGTGCTGCGCGGGCCTTTGACGACCTGCACCAGGAGCTGGTCGCCCCGGCGAACCAGATCAGAGATATGGAGGTCTCGACGGTTGCGGCGCGGCGCGCCATCTTCATCCTCTTCGGGCAGAATGTCGGCGACATACAGAAACGCATTACGCTCCAGGCCGATCTCGACAAACGCGGCATCCATCCCGGGGAGGACGTTATCCACTTTCGCTTTATATAAGTTGCCGACGACGCGCTGTTCGCGCTCGACATGCAGCTCCGTGAGCTGCTTATCCACCAGGACCGCGATACGCGTCTCCCGGTGGTCTACGTTCACAAAAATCTCTTTTGCCATTCGTTGAATTCTTTCAATGTCCCGTCAGATGCGACCAGAACCGGAGAACTGGGCCGCCGCCGCGGGAGGGTAACTGCTTCGGGGCGGAAAGGGTGGAGCGATCTTCGGAACGCTCCGCACTGCCTTCCACCACCATGGGAATTTCGCCGGGACGCAGGTAGCCGATTTTGCGGGCTTCCGAGGCAATCCCCTGCGGGCTTTTCAAATATACTATACGCCGGGCCAGGGCGGCATTTTCCGTCGCCAGCGCATCACTTCGCTGCAATGTCGCTCCGAGCTGGCTCTTCTGGATACCCGCCTCGCGGTAAGGACGCACCCCTTTGGCGATCAGGTTGATCGCTAGAAACACGGACACGACAATGATCCCTACGGCCATCCCCGCCCGTGCCCAGAGGCTATAGATGCGGCGGGGCCGCTTCCATCCCGATTTTTTTCGCCTTGCCTGCCGACGTGCGGCAAGTTCTTCTTCATCCATGTGCGATGTCCTCAAAGAAGCCTGAAAAAGACTAGACCTCTTGCATAAGCCCCCGGATTGAAATCCGGGTCTTTGATAAAGCGATTGTCTACTGCGTAGACATAAGAATGGCTGCCTTGACCCTAGTCTTTGTCCGCCCTGCGGACACTCGCACTTCTACAGACCCGGATTTCCAATCCGGGGACATATGCAAGAGGTCTACGGATTTACTCCGGGCGCAGCGGCTGGCCGATCCGGTGGATCTTCAGAAAGTTCGTGCTGCCCGGGCGGCCAACCGGCACGCCGCCGGTTAGCACGACGACGTCGTCCGTCTTGACGATACCCGTGAGTTCGGCAGCATCGATACAGGCCTGCATCATGCCGTCGGAATCCCCAGCAATCTCGACCATGACCGGATGGACGCCCCAAACCAGTGCCAGGCGGTTGTAGGTTTCCTGGCGGTTTGTGGCACAGATGATCGGGGCGCGGGGGCGATAGCGGGAGACCACTCGTGCGGTCCGCCCGGTCGCCGAGGCGGTCAGAATAGCCGTACAATCCAGGTCCTGCGCGATGTCGCAGGTCGCCTGCCCAATCGCTCCGGTGATGGACTGACCGGTGTCGACCCGCATCTTCTCGTCCAAGATCTTCGCAAAATCCAGTGACCCTTCGGTATGGGACGCAATTTTCGCCATCATCCGCACCGTCTCGAACGGATACAGCCCGACGGCGGTCTCGCCCGACAGCATCACGGCATCCGTACCGTCGAAAATCGCGTTGGCAACATCCGTCACTTCCGCCCGGGTCGGGCGCGGGTTGCGGATCATGGAGTCGAGCATCTGCGTGGCCGTGATCACTGGCTTTCCGGCACGGTTTGCTTTGTGGATCAGCATCTTCTGGATGATCGGCACCTCGTCAATCGGCACTTCGACCCCGAGGTCGCCGCGGGCGACCATGATGCCGTCCACCGCCTCCATGATAGAGTCAATATTGGTGATCGCTTCGTGCTTTTCGATCTTGGCGATGATGGGAATTTTGGCCTTCGCTGCCTCGCAGACCCCGCGCAGAACCGCGATATCGCTGGCCGTGCGCACAAACGATGCCGCCACATAATCGACTCTCTGAGCGATGCCGAACCGCAGGTCCTGGAGGTCTTTATCGGTCACGGCGGCGATGGGCAGCGAGACGCCGGGGACATTCACCCCTTTATGCGATGTCAGGGTACCGCCGACGACCACCTCGCAGACGAGTGCATCGGAGCGTTTGGACTTGACCCGCAGCTCCATCAGCCCGTCGTCGAGCATGAGGTGCGTCCCGGCACGAACGGCTTCGATTATCTCCGGCACCGGCAGGTTGATCTGGTGCTCATCGCCGGGAACATCGTCGAGGGTGAGGGTGATCTCGGCACCAGGGCGCAGAAGCACGCCGTCCCCGGCAATTTTGCCGACCCGCACTTTCGGCCCTGAGAGGTCCTGCAGCAGTGCCAGGGGCGTGTCCAGCTCACGCGCGATATCGCGCAGGGAGTTAATCACTTCGGCATGCTCTTTATGAGTGCCGTGGGAAAAGTTGAGACGTGCGACATTCATGCCCGCTTCGATAAGCTGGCGCAATGCTTCCGGGCTGCGCGTGGCAGGTCCGATGGTACAGACAATTTTGGTTCGGCGCATGATTTTTTGGGAAATGCCTTCGCGAAGTCGGCGTCAGGGCCGTTCCTAACTGTATTATAACCGAATAAGAGGTATTCGTCAACAACGAGGAAGACACGCAGCTGTCCTGTATTCACCTTGCGAACGGATCGCAAGGTGACACCGACCTACAAGTAATTTTCCGGCTTGTACTCCGGCAGTCCCAGAGCTTTGCAGAAGAACTTGACCGTATCCAGGACGTAACGGTTCCAATAGACCCAGTTATGGTCGCCGGGATGCTCTTCGTACTCATGAGGAATACCCAGTGCGGCCAGATGGGCGGTGAAGTCGCGGTTCTGGTCCAGCAGGAAGTCGCCCGTGCCGCAGTCGAAGCGCAGGGCGGGCAGGCGTGAACGATCCGCCTTTTCCACAATCGAAAAGATGTCTTCCGGACCGCCCTTCAGGCTTGTCCCAAAGAGGGCCCGCCATTCCCGGTCCCAGTCGCTATCCGTGAGCGCTTCGCGTGCGGCCAGGTTCACCACGCCCGAGTGGCTGACCGCCGCGCAGAACATCTCGGGATGCTTTACTGCCGTTTTGATCGCGCCGTAGCCGCCCATGGAGAGTCCCGCGATGACGCGGCCCTCGCGGGTGGGGATCGTCTGCAGCGTGCGGTCGACAAAGCCGACGATATCTTTCACCAAATTCGTCTCGAAGGCGGCCCGGGGACTGCTCAGGGAGTCTGTGTAAAAGCCGCGCTCGCCGTTCGGCATCACCACGATCAGTGGCAGGTCGCGGACATAGGCTTCGATGTTCGACAGGCGCGTCCAGGCCGTGTGGTCATCCGAGAGACCGTGCAGGAGATAAAAGACTGGGAAAGGCCCGGTCTTGTCTTCCGGCACGATCGCCGTGAAGGAGGTCATTTTCTCAAGAATGTTATTTTGGCTCAGGTGAAATTCGCAGAGGGCCATAGTGAATTTTTCTCCAGTAACTTTAATGTCAGCTCCCGGCGGCGGGCGTAAAACTCGTCAGAAACGGCTGGGACGGCTCCCAGTGTCGAAATCGGCGCAGCTAACTCAATCCAAGAGCGGCAGCCTCCATAACTGCGCTCGACCGGCAGCACCACCGGCGCGGGCAGAGAGTACGCCCGCAGAAGCAGCACGAACACGGGCTTGTACGGCTCCCAGTCGTAGCGGCCGTGGATAAACTGCGGACTCCAAATATGCTGCGGGGCGAGATTTAGCAGCTTCTCGCGGTCTTCCACCCGAATCACATCGGTGACTTCGGCGGCAGCTTCGATGCGAATTTCGCCCGGGTCGGTTTTCCGGGCCTCTTCCTCTTGGAGCCACTGCCCGAAGCAGGGCTGCAAGTCGCCTGCGCGTTCGGTCTCGTGTTCGTAGGTCGGATAGAGCAAAAACTGATGCGCCCGCAGGTCGAAGTCACCGGTCTCCTCGATGAGGCCGCCTTTGCGGAGCAAAATAATTTGATGCCCTTCCAGCAGCGAGCGCTGGACGACAGCCCATTCTTTCAGAGCGAGTGTGAGTGTCTCTGTCAGCATTTAATCGTTCCCCCCCCGCCTCAGAAAGTCCTTTTGATGACCAGCGCTTTTCCAACGTAAGTGACTGTTTTATCCGCGAGCGGCACCGGAGCCAGGCCGGTTCCGTGGCTGGCTTTGACCCACACGATGCGGAAGGTTCGGCGGGCAAGCATTCCAGGGAATGCGCCCTGGCGTGCGCCAATGGTCAGCGTTTGGGAGGCCTCATTCCATGTCAAGGGAATGGTGGCGTAGCGGCCTTTTTCGTAATTGTAGTTGATGCTCTCGTCTTCATAGAGGGTAAACGCACTGCTTGCCCCTGGGTAGACACGCAGCTCCGTCGGATCCGCGGGCTTCTCTGCAGTGTACTGCAGGTAGGGCCCCATCGGGACAACCGAGCCGGCGCGGACATACAGCGGCAGGGTATCGATGGGGGCAGGGGCAGTAATGGTCCTGCCGCCTTGGATGGTTTTTCCCGTCCAGAAGTCAGTCCAGTCCGTTCCCGACGGCAGATACACAGCGCGGGTAACCGCCCCGTGCTTGATCACCGGGCAGACCAGAAGCGAGGGGCCGAAGAGAAATTCATCGCGCGATTTGCGGGCTGTCACGTCGGCAGGGAAGTCCATCACCAACCCACGCATCAGTGTTCCGCCGCTGTGGGTGACCTGCCAGGCCTGCGAGTAGAGATAGGGCATCAAGCGGTAGCGCAGGGTGTCGTATTTCAGGAGTGTCTTCTGCGTCTCCGGGCCGAACCGCCACATTTCGCGCGGGGTACTGGTTCCATGCGAGCGAAAAATGGGGCAGAACGCACCGTACTCAAACCAGCGGGTGTACAGCTCCCGATATTCCGGGTTATCTGCGCCGCCGGGATAGTTCACGAAAAACGCGCCGATGTCCGTTGTCCAGTACGGGATTCCGGAGAGGCAGAAATTCAGGCCTGCCGGGATCTGCTGCGCGAACACATCCCAGGTGGCCGTGATGTCGCCCGACCAGGTGGCGGCGGCGTTGCGCTGCTGCCCGGCGTATGCCGACCGGGTGAGAATAAAGACACGCTGATTTGGCGCAGTGGCGCGCTGGCCCTGATAGACGCTGGTCGTATGCAGAAGCGGAAAGCCGTTTAGAACGCGCGCGCCGAGGCCCGCGGCCGTCTTAACTGAGCGAAGTCCGTGCATATCAAGTTCGGGTTCGGAAGCATCCAGCCACCACGCATCCACCCCCTTGCTGAAGAGCTGATCGCGCATGAGCTGCCAGTACAGGGCGCGAGCGCCGGGGCTAAAGGGGTCATAGTACGGCTGGTCCGAAATGGACGCTGGATATAAATAGCCCTTCGCCGCCATGGCATCATAATTGGGATCGGGGTTATTCGCGCTGCCCGGCGAGAACTTGCCCCAGACCGAGATCATCAGGTGCATGAAATATTTGTTGTGAAGCTCGGCCAGCGCCGCAGCCGGGTCCGGGTAGCGTTTCGGATCGAATTGATGCGAGCCCCAGGGGGCAGGGTCCCAGTAGAACCAGTCCTGCACGAGGTTATCAATCGGCAGCCGGCGCGAGCGATAGCCTTCCGCAATCTCCAGCCATTCCTGCTGGGTGCTGTAGCGTTCTTTGCTCTGCCAGTAGCCCAGCGCCCATTTCGGCGGCATCGGGGCCTGCCCGGTCAAACCGCGATAGGCGGCAATCACGGTATCCAGCTTCGGGCCATCGATAAAGTAGTAATCAATCGCTTCGGCGGCTTCGGATTTCCAGGAGAGAGTGGAGGCCGCGAACGGCACACTCCAGGAGAGCCGAATAATGGAATCGCTCAGATTCTGAAAAAACTCCATGCGTATTTTGTGCCGGGTATTGGCATCAAAATGAACCACCGCCGTGTCGGTCTGCACCGGACGCGCATTCCAGTCATCGATCACCTTCTTGTCATCAATCCACAGACGGACCCCATCGTTGGCGGTCGTCGCAAACTTGTAATTTCCCGCCAGGGTGGATTGCAGAGAGCCGGTCCAGCGCACGCTGTAATGATCGTGCGGCAGCCCAGGCGGAGGAGTTTCCGTCCAGTTGAAATCTATCTGGGGGTCAGCACGCACGGCGATTCGAGTCTCGAAGTTTTCACCCTGGAAATACTCACCGGTCAGGCCGCCCGGTGCGCCGTCCGCCGCGAACAGCTGCGTGCTGGGCAGGACGACAACGGCTCCCTCTCCGACGGCGACTTCAGCATGGGCGGGATTGTCCCAAAGAACGCCGTATCCTCGGCTGGAAGTCAGAAACGGGATGGCGACTTCTCGATTGGTCTGCTCCAGCGTAACCACACTTTGCCGATAATCCATGAGCCCCGCCTGATGCTGCCCCAGGCCGTAGATACCCTCGCCAGGCGGCAGCACAAAGCGCTGCTCAGACTCGAAGGCTGCTTCCGGCTTCAGGCCCGCCAGAGTCACCGCCGTCATCCTGCGCCCCCCGGGCTCTTCACTTAAAATCGGAGCGCCTTTGCTGTCCAGAAACCGGACCGCTCCGGTCTTTCGGTTGACCTGCGCCTGTATCCGGTCCGTCACCACGGTTACGCTCCGAGCATCCGTCTTGAGCTGCCACGGAACCACCTGCGGCCTGGCGACCACCGCCAGGCTTTGCATTTCCGGCAGGCTCCCCGCCGGGCCGTAAGTGACCCGGATGATGCGCGATGTCCATACCTGCAGGCGCAGGACACCCGGGGCAACTTGGAGCGTCACTCCATCCGCCTGCTTTTTCCACGACTTCACGGGGAGAAATTGTGCGGAAGCAGGCAGCGCGCTCAGCAGGAAAACGGTGAGCACCGCGGCGGCAAAAGATCGAGTGGTCAATGGTTTCATGCCCCGAGTATACCTCACAGCGTCGGCTACCGGGTATACTTATTCTGCCGAGACGTGAGACACCCTGAAAGGAATTGCACCAGCAAAACTACTGGGCCTGCGGCATATTTGTGACGAGTTAGAAATGACGGAGTAGAAAATGCAATATCGCAATTTTGGAACGACGGACCTCAAGGCCTCAGTGGTCGGCTTCGGCGTCTGGACCGTGAGCACCCGCATGTGGGGCGTCACCGATGAAGCCGTGCGCCTGCGCCTGCTCCGGCGAGCATTCGAGCTGGGGGTGACGTTCTACGACACGGCGGATGTCTACGGCGACGGCCTGGGCGAGACGATTCTGGTGGAGGCTCTGGGAGCGCATCGAAGCGAGATGACCATCGCCACAAAGTTTGGCTACGATTGGTATACCGCTCCCGGAGAGCAGCCCGGCCAGAAGGAACGGCCCCACGACTGGTCGCCTGCGTACCTCAAGCGTGCCTGCGAGGAGAGCTTGAAGCGTCTGAGGACAGACACGATCGACTTGTACCAGATGCACAACCCGCGCGTTGAGGCCCTGGCCCTCGATGACCTGTTCGCCGCGCTGGAAGAGCTGAAAGCTGAGGGCAAGATTCGCCATTACGGCGCCGCGCTTGGCCCGGCCATCGACATCCGGCAGGCCGAGGAAGGCGCGACGGCGTTCCGCACCCGCAAGATGGCGTCGGTGCAGATCATCTACAACCTGCTGGAACAGATGCTTGGACCAGACGTTTTTGCCGCCGCCCACGCCGTCGGCGGCGGGGTCATGTGCCGGGTCCCCCATGCTTCGGGCCTGCTCGAAGGCTCCTATACCACGGAAACCGAGTTCGCCCCCGGCGACCACCGCAACTTCCGTGTCTCGACCAACGAAAAGCGCAAAGCCTGGCTGGAAGACGGCCTAAAGAAAGTCGAACAGCTGGACTTTCTGACGAACGGCACGGGCCGGACTCTCGGCCAGGCGACTCTCCAGTGGCTCTGGGCCGAACCCCTCATGGCGACAGTCCTGCCGAACATCTATGACGAAGCCCAGCTCGAAGAACTATGCGCCGCCCCGGACACCGCCCCGCTGACCGCAGGGGAAATGGCCCAGGTCCAGGACCTCTACGCCCGCAACTTCGGCCTCTGAGTAATAGGAAAGAATTATGCTGAACGGAAAAAAGAGTTTGCCTTGCGCTTCGCTCTTTTCACTCTGCGCTCTCTGGCTCGGTCTCAGCGGTTGTGCGCGAGCGGCAGAACATCAAATTCCACTCACCCCGGCGATGATCATAAACGAGAGCGGCCTGGGTGACGCGGCTCTGCTGGTGGATGAGCAAAGCAGTGTCGGCGACCCCGCTGCGGGCCACGGCATTGCCCCCAAGCACCCCTTCTTTCCCGGGTGGACGGCCTGGTACTACCCCGTCAGCGTTGTGGTTGACCTGGGCGCGGCAGATCACGTCTCCCGGGCGTTCTTTTACAACACCAGCGGGCAAAACGAGATCACTGTCTCCACGGGAGGCCCTGCCCTCTGGAAACCGCAGAGCATCACACTCGGCGGGTATCAGAGCTGGCAGGAGTGCCGGATCGACGCCGACACGCGCTACATCCGTATCACATTGCCGCATCCGATGTCCCTGCCGGAGATGGTCGTCTACGGCGATCGCCGAGGAACTCCGATACCCCTGCCCCCGCCGCAGCAGCATATCTTCCCACTGATGCAGTCTTTTTTAGGGGTCAATGCTTTCATCGATGACCCGATCGATAAGATTGCCGCACCCGCCGGTTTTGTCCGAGAATACCATAACTGGGGCTGGGACGTTGAAAATCCCGACCGGCAGCTTCGCTTTCAGCCCAGTACCGCCGGAGGCGGCTGGCTCTTTGATGATTACTATCGGCAGCTTAAAGAAAATGGAGTGACCGTCAGCCCGGACCTCCAGCAGACAGTGCCTGACTTTTTCAGCGGCGGCGATTATGACGGCAAGCCGGTCGTGAAGGGCGAAGATGCCGAAAAACCCGCCTCTTACGCCCGCCGCGCAGCCTACCTTTTCCAGTATGCTGCCCGTTACGGCAGCCACCTGGTCCCTGACTCCGCTCTTACGCTGGCGCCGGGACAGCCAAGGAGCAGCGGCCAGGGAGTATTGCGCTATCTCGAGGACTGGAATGAGCCAGACAAAACCTGGCGAGGGCGTGAGGGATACTACACGCCGTATGAACTGGCGGCTCAGCTCAGCGCAGACTACGACGGCGACCAGGGGCGACTGGGAAAGACAAGCGGAGTCAAGAATGCTGACCCTGAGATGCGGCTGGTCATGGGCGGCCTTGCGGGACTCAATCTGGACCAGCTGCGTGCGATGAAGTTCTGGGCGGATGTCCATCGCCGCGGCAGTTTCCCGGCCGATGTCCTCAATCTTCATCACTACTCCTCGCCCAGCGGCGACCAGGGGTTCCAGCCGGGCGAACAGGGAATCAGCCCGGAGGCCGATCAGCTGAAGGAGAAAGTCATGGCAATTGCCGCCTGGCGCGATCAGAATCTGCCGGGTAAAGAGCTGTGGATCACCGAATTTGGGTACGACACCAATTCGCACTCACCACTCCATGCGCCAGCACTCGGCAGACTCTCCGCGGAACAGGTGCAGGGAGCCTGGCTAGTTCGCAGCTACTTAGCCCTGGTCGCGGCAGGAGTGGACCGGGCCGCAATGTTCATGCTGCGAGACACGAAATCTGAGGGAGGAGGCGTCTTCGAGACCTGCGGACTGGTCACGGAAAAGGGGCGCTGGGAGCCAAAGCCCTCTTGGTTTTATATGGCGACGCTGAAGCATCACCTCTCAAATATGCGCTACGCCGGAGAGGTGGCCTCCGGCCGGGCCGATGTGCGGATTTACCGCTTTGATGCCCTGACGGGAAAGAGCCGGGTTTATGCCGTCTGGTGCCCGACCAGCGAAGACAAGCACATCGCGGCGTATCCGCTCCCGTTCCCAGTCCACTCTGCGTCCACCGTGACACTCCTCGCCGGAAAACGGGAAGGCGTCAGCACTTCCCTCCTGGTTCAGCGCGGCAAAGTCACCCTCGATGTCAGCGAGGTTCCCCTGCTCCTTCGCACGCCGTAGGGATCATGGGCTTGACCGTGTAGAGGAGTCATGGTACACTCTGTAAAACAAAAGAGGCAGGGGAGTTTACCGAATTGGCGACATGGGGCAAGGCACGAGGGGGCGAGTTACAGCCCCCCACACATGGGGCCTCGGACGAGAGGCAGCCTTGAGTCGCCCCGCACTCCTGGCCGGGACACTTCTGATCGCCCTGATCACCGCCTTGCTTTGCCTGATGCCGAAGCCGGAGAACGATCTATTCTTCGAGCTTCGTACGGGCACGGAGATACTCAATTCTCACCATCTCCCGCACTTCGACACCTTTTCCTGGACAAACCGCGGGACCCGGTGGGATGTTCCGGAGTGGCTGGCGTTTGTCGTCTATGCCCTGGCGTTCCGAGGCGGCGGCTTCTTCGGCACCTGGCTGGTCCTGGTGCTGCTGACCGTGGCGACAGGCCTGCTGGTCTGGTTCCGGCTGGGGCGTGTCACGGGCAAAGCCTGGGCATTTTTCCTGACAACACTGATGCTGCTGGCGATGAAAGACTGCCTGCAGGAGCGGCCCTATGCGTTCACGTATTTGCTGCTGGCCGCCTCTCTCGAGATTTTGCTGACGGCCCGGGACGGACGCCCTAAACTCCTCTTCTGGCTGCCACTTCTGTGCGTTCTCTGGACCAATCTGCATCAGGGAGTCCTGGCACTCGTGGTTCTTCTGGTCGTGTACGCCCTGGGCGATGCCATCACGGCGATCTTGTCTGGGCAGAGTGGAAAGAGCGCGTGGCGGATGCTCGGCACCGCCGCCGCCTGCGCCGGTGCCGTGATGGTCTCGCCCTATGGGTGGCGCGTCTACTGGAACATACTCATCACCCTGCGCGACCGAAATCTGATGGCGAATGTCACCGAGTGGAACCCGGTGACGTCCCTGCCGCTGACACAGCTTGAGCCATTTTTGGTCCTTGCAGCCCTCGCGTTCGGCGCGATGGCCCTCAGCCAAAAGCGCAGCTTCGCCGACTTCCTGGCCGTCGCCGCCCTGTTCGGCCAGGCCTGCCTGCATGCCCGCAATATTTCCCTCTTCGCGATCGGGGGGACGCTGATCCTGGCCCCCCATCTGTCCTCGGCAATCCCAGGGCTGCGCTGCGCCCTGGGCCTGCCGTCCACTTCCACCCCCCGTCCGCTGCTTCTGAGCACTTTCGCCCTTCTGCTAGTCGCAGCGCTCAGCCTGGTCAGCGTCGTCAGTCTGCGGAAGGAAATCGGTCCGCGCGGGTCCAGTTTGATGGGGATTGGGGAGGCGGTCGCGGGCCTGCCGGGCTACCCGGAGGAGGCCAGTGCGTTTATGGATGCCGAGAAGTTCCCCACAGATCTGCGGCTGCTCAATGGCTTCGAGACGGGCGGCTTTTTGCTGTGGCGTCGCCCCGCCCAGCCGGTCTTCGTGGACGGCCGCCTGGATGTCTACGTCGGCCGAACATTCAACAATATGCTGGTGCTGGCCCGAACTCCCGGATCCCCGGCCTGGGCGGCTTTAGTGCAATCCTATGATTTCGACTGCGTCGTGACCACCCATAAACCGGAAGCAGACGCCTTCGCCGCCGATCCGCGATGGCAATTGGTGTACCGTGACCCCCGAAGGCCGAACCGCCCCCGCTGCCGCATCCTCCTGCGCCGCCGCCCAGAATTTGCGGCGCTGATCGCCCGGTGCCTGCGCAGCAAGCAGGTCGCGGAGTGAAGCCAAAATCGGCACTGTAAACGTGGAACTGAAATTCACCGCTGTGGGGCGCAGACGCCCAGTTTCGACCTGCGTCGAAAAGGAGGGGAGCCCAATAGAGTCTACTCTTGTCCCGGCGAAGGCCGCGACTGGGCGTTTCGCCCCACAGCGGTGAAATTCATTCCCACGCTTTCTTGGCCCTTCGCGTCCCGCCTGCCTCTTATTCCGCCTACCTCTTATTCCGCCTGCCCGGATAGCTTCGCGGAGTACTCTAAAAACGCGAAGATCTCCTCCACCGATTCGGTGCGCTTGACCGTCTCGAAGCCGTCAAAGTTTCCGTGCCGACCGGCGATGTTGAGCCAGTGCTTGACCCGGGCCAGAATGAAGCGGGGGGTGATGCCGCGAAAGACTTCGTTCCACTCGACGAAACGCCGCAGGAGTGTGGCCCAGTCGTAGACTTCCGCGGGCATCACGGCAGTCAGCCCCAGTTCCCTGGCAACCTGATGCGAGAGCAGCGGGTTTGCCAGTGCGCCGCGCCCAAGCATGAAATGGACGCACCCGGTCTCGTCGCGGCAGCGGCGAAAATCCTCCAGAGTCCAGAGATCTCCGTTCGCGACCACCGGGATACGGAGCTGCGCCCGGACTGCCCCGATCGGGTTCCAGTAGGCCGGGGGCGAATAGCCTTGCACACGGGTACGGCCATGGATGGTGATCCAGTCCGCCCCGCCCTCCTCCGCCATGGCGGCATTTTCGAAGATCGCGTCCATCGAGTCCCAGCCCAGGCGCAGCTTGGCCGAAACGGGAATCTCTTTCGGGACCGCTTCCCGCACCGCCGAGACAATCTCCCGAATACGCTTCGGCTCCTTCAGCAAAGCCGCCCCACCGTCGTGGCGGTTGACGGTCGGGGCGGGGCAGCCGAAGTTGATGTCGATGGCACGCGCTCCGGCAGTGCAGGCCAGCAGCGCCGACTCGGCCATCCGTCCGGCATGGCCGCCCAGCAGCTGCACCTGCACCGGCAGGCCGGTTTGGGTGAGTGCGCCGCCGGAAAGCTCCGGGACGTGACGCCGAAAGAGCTTCGCCGACGGCACATCGCTGCTGATCCGCAGGAACTCCGAGACGGCGAAGGTAAATGCCCCCGCCTCCCCCTGAAGTGCCCGCATGGGAGCATCGGTCAGGCCCTGCATAGGGGCCAGGAGAAGCGCGGGTGTTTTGGGTATTAAATAGTTCGACATAAGTGACTCTGCTTGTAGATTATACTCACAACTTGACCATATTCTTGCCTGTGAGGTACACTGAGGAGAACAAATGTTTTCCCCTGCGGGCGCGATTGTGTGGCCCGTTTTTTTCTTGTGTTTTGTGGGATTTGAGGGTTGATCATGGCGGACTATATCAAAATCAAGGGTGCGCGGCAGAATAATCTCAAAGACATCTCGCTGGATATTCCGCGTGATAAACTGGTCGTCATTACCGGGCTGTCCGGATCGGGCAAATCGTCGCTGGCCTTTGACACGATCTACGCCGAAGGCCAGCGGCGGTATGTCGAGTCGCTGTCGGCGTATGCCCGGCAGTTTCTGGGCCAGATGGACAAGCCTGACGTCGACCATATCGAAGGCCTGTCTCCCGCGGTCTCCATCGACCAGAAATCGACCTCCCGCAACCCGCGCTCGACGGTCGGGACGGTCACCGAGATCTACGACTACCTGCGCCTGCTATTCGCCCGGGTGGGAGTCCCGCATGACCCGATCACCGGCCTGCCGCTGTCCAAGCAGACGATCGAGCAAATGGTAGACAAAACGCTGGAGCTGCCGGAAGGCACGCGCATCCAGATCATGGCCCCGGTGGTCAAGGGCCGCAAGGGCGAATACAAGAAAGAGATCGATGAGATCCGTGCGGAAGGCTTCGCGCGTGTGCGTATCGACGGCACGGTGTACGATCTTTCGTCCGACGAAATCCCCGATCTGGCCCGCTACAAGCAGCACACGATCGAGATCGTGGTGGACCGGCTGGTCGTCAAGAACGCGGCGGCAAATGTAGGGGCGCTGCTTGCCGCGCCCTCTTTATCTGCCGCGGCCTCTTTATCTGCCGCGCCCACTTTATCTGCCGCGCCCACTTTATCTGCCGCGCCCACTTTATCTGCCGCGCCCTCTTTAACTGATGCGGCCACCGACAGCGAAGAGGGCGCGGCAAGGCAAGAGGGCGCGGCAAGGCAAGAGG
>JANXMY010000100.1 GCA_025354405.1 Armatimonadota bacterium | reverse complement strand
GTGCCGTCCGTCACCGAAAGACGCTTGCCGTCGGCCCGTAGCTGGTAGTGGTAGGACGAGACAATCGCGTTGTTGCCGTCGCGGTTCACGATGTCCGTCAGCCGGTTCAGCGGATCGTAAGTGTAGGCCGTCGTGCTGAACACCGTTCCCGTAGAAGTGGCGCGGGTGACAGATTGCCGGTTGCCTACTTTATCGTAGCCGAAGGCCGTCACCGCTCCGTCTGGGTGCGTGGACTTGGATTTCAGTATGGTTGAGGCTCTGCCGCCTCGCGAAAGGCGGTAGCGCACTCGGTTGTCAAGGAACAAGCTCTCTCGAAAGTTGCCTGTAAATAGGCGGAGGGTATTTCTACTCCCAACCTCATTCTTTTGATCTTGAAAGACATTTTGCGGCAAAAGATAAGTCTGGATTGGAAGCGCGAAGCTCCACTTGATATGCCTTCTCAAACTCCTTTTGAGCTGCAGGGCACTGCTTGACCTTCACTAAACTACAGGCTAAATAGTAGTGGCCTAAACTATGTAGTGGATGATCTTTAACATCCGCACGGAAATCTGTAACTGCCTTGCTATAATGGCCTGCATCGTATTCATCCATGCCTGCCCCATACGACAAGTCCTTTGCAACATTCGTCGTCAAAACGACGTATAAGACTATTAGAAGCACAAAAGCAATAGCCACTGTGAAACCTGTGCTTTGTGTCTTGACAGGATATTTGCTCATTGTAGCTTGTCAATTGAGTCAAGTTTCGCCTGTGCGGCGCGTTTCAATGCTTCATCTGAGAATTTACCATTGCCCATCTCCATGCACTTCTTGAATGCTCGCTTAGCCTCCTGCAATTTTCCTAAATGTATTAATGCAATCCCTAGATTGTACTGGCTGTTGTCACTATCAATACAAGGGTCACTAAAAATATTCACAGCTTTCTGGTTCTGGCTGGTGGCAAGATAAGCCAGCCCAAGATACTTTTGTGCAAGCTCAGATTTGCTGTCGAAAATAGAGTGTCTTTCTGTGCAAGGATGATCACGAACATATTGTTGCAGTTCCAGGATAGCTTTTTGGGTATGACCGCTTTTGTAGTCAAGAATCCCCGGCAGTTGTTTGTCTTGGTGATAGGTTAGGGCACTCCAGGCACCGAACAAAAACATAGGGCCGAAAATAAGGCAGAGAACAATCCCTTTTTTATCTATGCGGGTGGTGTTCACAGCTATTCTGACCCTCCAACTTTCGCAGGCTCAGGCGTGCCCTGAGAGTCAAAAATCTTAACGATTCCGGATGCTATATATTGTAATTCCCCAAACATGGCAGCAACCACCTTTTCGGATACTTCTTCTGCAGATTTTCCTTGTGTAAGTTGTTGTGCCTCCCTAACCACTTTACCGCTGAACTGGGTCCCTGTTGAGAATCCCGCACCCATCGCTAAGATACCCCAGCGGCGACTGAATCTCCAAGTGCCAATCCAACCATTTTGCCTAAAGTTTTCTGTATTAAAAGGTTTACCTGGCGAATAGTCCGCTAATAATGCATCGACTGTGTCTTGTGCAAACGTAAGTCCCGAAGCGAGAACACCTTGCTGCCATACATTCAGCCCGTTACTAAACGCGGTTGTGGTAGCGGCTGTTGCAAATCCTTCAATGATATCCTCAGCAGGATGCCCAGGTTTTTTGAAGTCGTTGGGGGATACTAAAGCATCCAACGTAAGAACTGTAGCGGCTCCCAACAGCCCAGTTAGGAGAGTTATACCGATTTTGCCGTTCTCAAAAGCATATGCGAGTGACAATCCAGCTTCACCACCGTAGAAGGCAGCTCTTAGGCTGGTGCTGGCATCTCCACCCATTGCCCTAACAATCCCATAGCTTAAGGCACCACTGACTTCAGCACTGATCGCCATCGAGAAAGCGACATCTACAAGCTCTCCATCTTGCCCGCTCGGGTCAACCATATTTACCGGATCAACACTAGCGTACAAATACCTATGCAAACTGACAGGGTCTTGGTTGTCGCCACCATACGGATCCTGGCTAATAAATCGCCCCATGCTCTGGTCGTAGTACCTTGCCCGCAAGTAATAGTCCCCGCTGGCCTGGTCGAACTGCTGGGCGTTGAACAGGAACGGGTTGACCGTGCTCCCCGTATGCGAAGCCAGCTCCCCGAACGCCGAGTAGCCCCAGGTATCTGCGACTGCTCCTGCGGTTGAAACTAACTGCCGCGTTGAACCAAGCCCGTCGTAAATGTAGTAGTAAACCCCGCTGCCCCGGTCCATCCGCACCAGATCGTCACCATAATCATACCGGGCGGACGGTGTGGTTGGGGTTTCACACTGATTGAGCGTCTGCCGCCTCGCGGAAGGCGGCAGCGCACTCAGTTGTCAAGGTACAAGCCTAATCACAAAATATTACGAGAAAAGGCGAGCGGATGCGAATGATATTGTTAATAGAAGCCAAATGATCCCAGTCCTGTTAGAGTCATGACGCAAAAACTTACGAGACTTCGGGTTGCTGCCATCTCAGATATGAACAGTGGAGTTGAAAATGAGCGAATTTCGGGCATCTTCTATTGTTTTGTAAACATTCTCAGCATTATCAACACATTCAAAGTCTACGCAATTCTGGCTTAAGAGGGAAGAGTTGAATTGTATCGTCGCAACATTTTGCCCATGCTTTCTAATGCTCATCTTGTGAATATGAGTCAAAGGGAGCTGCCAGATTGCTTCAGTATTCTCTGTCGGGTAATCACTAAGAACACGCTTATCAGTAACCGCGTACCACCACCTAGGTGAAACTCGTTTTGTGCCAACTAATTTTACAGCAAGTAAAGAAGAAAATCCCATGAAAACCAAAGGAAGAGTCAAGTATGAAAATCCGTTCACAGCAAAGGAGACAAGGCTTGAAAGCCACAAAAACAAAGCTCCACCAACAAAAAGAGGAATCGCTTCCCTTTTTTTCTGAGCAAAATAGCACTCTGGGTTGGGCTTACCAGTCCATAGAAGCTGCTCGTCAGACCTTAGTTGAGCAATCAGCGGATTAAGCGAATTCTGATCCATTATTGAAATGCCTATCAAACCGGTAGGATACTATCAGTTGATATTTGGGTCATAGTACGTCTTCGAGAAGTATTTGGCATCATACTTGATTGGTGCTTGTGCTAGTTTTGTGACGGCATCCAAAAGTATTTTTTTGACCTGGAAAACAGTAAGCTTTGTTAAAGCATCTTGCAGTTCTTTATCACTCCTTGGTATGTTGTCGATTTCATAATCTTTCTTCGCGTAGGCGACAAGTGCTGAAATGAATGCGTCACCAGCAACATAGATAAATTGGTTTGTGAGGTCATTAAAGTTACCACCTGGCGCTAAATCTTTTCTAATGATGTCTACGGTGTCGGCACCAGCAGTGATAACAAATGATGCGTATGCTTTGTCTTTTGCTGTTTTAAACCCTGTGGCAGTACTAGCTGCACTTGAAGCGAAGCCTTTCAAGAATGACAATGAAGCTTTGACTGGGTCAAGCGATTGACCAGGGTGTCCAACAGCTTGGATTATTGCTGCCACCGCCAAAGAAATAGTACCCCCAAAGAAGCCTGATAGTAGAGTTTCAGGGCCTTTTCCATTTGCATAACCAAGCACGAGAGACAGTCCTGATGCTGCTCCTGCCAAAGCACCTTCCAACGACTCTACTGCACTGCCCCCAGCAAGGTGCACGACAGCGGCACCTGACAAGCCTCCAACTACAGAGGCGATCATTGACGAGAACGCGACATCAACAATGGTTTCGCACCCGGTCGGATCACAGTTATCGACAGGATTGTTGGCAGCATACAAATATCGGTGGAGCGTAACCGGATCGTCATTGCTCCCGCTATACGGGTCCTGTGAAATAAACCGCCCTGCGCTCTGGTCGTAGTACCTGGCCCGCAGGAAGTAGTTTCCACTCGCCCCATCAAACTGCTGGGCGTTGAACAGGAACTGGTTGACCG
>JANXMY010000043.1 GCA_025354405.1 Armatimonadota bacterium | reverse complement strand
CACGGACATCGCTGACCAAAAAGCAGGCTTTGACTGGTGGCCAACTCCGCGGAATTATGCTGGATGCCCGGGAGCCGGCGAGCATATGCATAGGCGATCGGGTGGAGTTGTTGATTCTTTCCTGAGCCCCGCGCTTACATTTCTTTACCGCGCGTTTAAGTGTGCATTCGGCGAGGGATACTGTGCTATGCTGTCACGAAGATTATTTTTGCTGCCTGCGGTGGGTTTGGTGATTGTGGGAAGTGGCTGCGGACGTCCGTCGCGGACGGCGGAAGAGGTTTCTGGTCCGACCACTCCCCTGCATGCTCTGCGCAGAGGGCCGACTCCGCCGGGTGGTCCCAGTGAAGCCGCGACGGGGGCCGGAGCGGGCGGTTCCGCCGCCGGCGGCTATGAGTATGGCCGTGTAGGCAGCACTCTCGAAGAGCCGACCCTCCCTCCGCAGCCTTATGGGATCACGTACAGCCGGATGTCTCCGGTGGGCAGCAGTGGCTCGGGCCTCGGCGATCGGGGAAATCCCATCCCCCCGGAAGTCTCGCTGGCCGCTCCGCCGGACCCGGTTCAGCCCGCGCGAAAAGTTACCCCGGTTCCCGTAACCGTGACCCCCAGCCGGTAGACGGTCTCGCCCGCCGCCTGAAGCTTCGCCATGATGTCTGAGGCATTTTCCGGGGAGACGATCAGCACGTAGCCGATTCCCATATTAAAGACCCGGAACATCTCGGCCTCCGCCACCTGGCCTTTGTCCTGAATCAGCCGGAACAGTGGCGGAACGACCCAGGAATCTGTGTCTATCTCGACGCCCAGTCCATCGGGCAGAACGCGCGGGATATTGTCCACGAAGCCGCCGCCGGTAATATGCGCCATCGCTTTGATCAGTGCCGCTTCGTCGTCCAGCAGCGGCAGCACGGCCGGGGCGTAGCAGCGGTGAGACCAGAGGAGAGCGTCGGCCAGCGTGACGTTGCCGAGCTCGGGGATAAGGCTGTCCAAAGGCAGCTTTGCCTCTTCCAGCAGGGCCTGACGTGCCAAGGAATAGCCGTTCGTGTGCAGGCCATTCGATGCCAGCCCAATCACGATATCACCCGCAGCGACCCTCGATCCATCCACGATTCTGCTGCGCTCAACCAGCCCCACGATGGAGCCGGCCAGATCGTATTCGCCGGCCTGGTACAGTCCCGGCATCTCCGCCGTCTCGCCGCCGATCAGCGCACACCCCGCCTCCCGGCAGCCTTCCGAAAGGCCTTTGACGACTGCGGCCGCGACTGACGGCTCTAATTTCCCCGTGCCGAAATAGTCTAGAAAAAACAAAGGCCGCGCGCCCTGGACCAGAATATCGTTGACACAGTGAGAGACCAGGTCTTTGCCGATCGTATCATGCCGTCTGGTGGCAAAGGCGATCTTCAGCTTCGTTCCTACTCCATCGATACTGGAAACTAGTACGGGGTCATGGAGCGTGCCGAGAGCCGACAAGGCGAACATCCCGCCGAAGCTGCCGACATCGGTGAGGACGCCCGGTGTCAGGGTCGTTTTAATGTGCGTTTTCATGCGCGAGACGGCATCGGTCGCCGCATCGATATCGACGCCCGCCCGTGCGTACGCACTTCCCGTTTCGTGTTCACTCATGAGAGCATTATAGCACGGAGGGTTATTCTTCGTCCACCGCCCACTGCGGCTGTATGTCCTGAACGACGCCAAGATTCTGCAGGACACGGGCGACGACGGTATCCACCAGATCTTCAATCGTTTTGGGCTGATGGTAGAACGCCGGAATAGCGGGGAGAATGATGGCGCCGGCTTCCGTTACGGCGACCATGTTGCGAAGATGAATGAGGTTCAAAGGTGTGTCCCGGGCGACCAGAATCAGCTTGCGACGCTCTTTCAGGCAGACGTCGGCGGCGCGGGTGGTCAGATCATTAGAAATGCCATGTGCGATCCGGCCCAGCGTTCCCATCGAGCAGGGAATCACCACCATGCCTTCATGGATAAACGACCCGGAGGCGGGGGGAGTGAAATAATCCTGGGAGCTGAGAAAGTGGATGTTATCGTAGGGAGCATCGTCGCCCAGGAAGTCCTGGGCCGAATAAGGAGCTGTCAGCCGCCCGCCCGTCTCGGTTTGGAAGACGGCGGCGGCGTTGCCGGAGAGCATGACATAAATCGCATCGTAGTGACGTGCAGCCTGGCGCAGGAAGCGCACAGCGTAGATCGAGCCGCTTGCACCTGTGACGGCAACGACAAGTCGCCTGGGGGTAGCCATAGGAGATTTTAAATTCGCATTCTAAGTGTCTTTGTTACGCTAAGTGTCTTTGTCGCGGCGAATACGGACGTTTGCCCGCGCTCGCGCCTCTTTGGCTGCGGTGCCGACGACATCGCTCAAAATCAATCCGACCCCGAACGGGGCGAGGGCGAGGGCCAAAATGCCGTGGACTCCGAGGCACAGTGCCGTGAGGCCCGCCGCGATCAAGCCGAAACCCGTCCATACTTCGGTGCTCGACCGAAGTGTTTTCTTCCAATCCATAGGGGGAAACCTCTCTTCAAAAACTTGGAATAAGTCAAACTGACCGAATATAACACAGGGTCCAGTTTTTATTCGGCAAATTTGGATGAGAACTTCAGTTTCCACTCAAGCAAAAGACAAGAAAACCGCCTGCGGCCCTTCCGGGACATCAGACGGCTTTTTCGGTGGTGGAGGATAGCGGGTTCGAACCGCTGACCTTCTCAATGCCATTGAGACGCGCTACCAACTGCGCCAATCCCCCACGCTGCAACAAGGAGCATTATACTCGCTTACATCGGAAAAATCAAGCCC
>JANXMY010000011.1 GCA_025354405.1 Armatimonadota bacterium | reverse complement strand
ACATACAGGGTGCCATCGCTGTCGAAGGCGAGGGCATTGGCCTGGTCGGAGGGCAGACCTTCGGCGCGGGTGAAATAGCTCCAATGGGAGTTCTGGTAGCGAAACAGACCAGCCTCAGTCGCGCCCCAGACGCCGCCGTCTTTGGGGCTGACGGCGAGGGCGAAGACGCGGGAGCCAAGCGGTCCGTCGAGAGGGCCATAAGTTTTCCAAGTTTTGCCGTTGAAAACGGAAACTCCATGGTTGAGGGCTCCGACCCAAACGCGACCCGCCTGGTCGCAGGCCAGCGCGTAAGCATTATCGTCCCCGAGGCCGTCCTTAGTAGTGAAGTGAGTATATTGGGTGGATTTTGGCGCGGTGGGGTCAAGGCGATAAACGCCCTTGTCTTCCGTTCCGATCCAGACATTACCGTGCGTATCGCGGCAAAGGGAGGTAATGAACTGGCCTTGGCCGTTCGCATCCCAGGAGAAAGAGTCGGCGAGACAGGGGAAGGCAGAGAAAAACAAGAGTGCGAGACAGCTAATCAGCGCGATCAGGCGAGCGCGAAAGGGTAAGCATAGCATCCTGTAGCTCCTATAGCACTCAGCAGCAAAAGAATAGCACCGCCATAGTAAAGCAAAGTAGACAGGGCCTATCAAGCCTTTTTCACCAGACCCAGTAGATCGGAAACGGCGCAGTGAGCCTCGATCACATGGCGCAGGCGCTGCTCGCCGTGGACTTCATAGTGATTGCGGCGGCCCTCCCGGTGGCGCGTAATCACCCCTGCCCCCTCCAGATCGGCAATGATGCGAAAGACCGCACGTTCCGTAATCCCGACACGCTCGGCAACATCACGCAAACGATATTCTTTATTTTCCGACAAACAAATCAGTACATGGGAATGGTTTGTTAAGTAAGTCCAGGTAGAGTTCGGTGCTGCCATAAATACCTCTATAATATAATGCTGACAAATACATGAAAGTATTGACATGTATTTGTCAGCATGCTACAATACTATCGTCCGACAGAAAAATTATGAAAGCGAGACAATTATGATTGTAACTTCGCAGTTGCCAAAGCCGCGCCAGACAGTAACAATCGCCTTTGGAGACGGTATTGGGCCAGAGATTATGGATGCCACGCTAAATATCCTGATGGCCGCAGGGGCTGAGTTCGACATCGACATCATCGAAATCGGAAAAAGCGTCTATCAGCGCGGCTTCTCCTCCGGAATCGAGCCCTCTTCGTGGGACTCCCTGCGCAGCACGCGCGTATTTTTGAAAGCACCCATCACCACGCCGCAGGGAGGTGGTTTCAAGAGCTTAAACGTCACCATTCGAAAGTCATTGGATCTTTACGCCAATATCCGGCCCTGTGTCGCCTATGCTCCATTTGTCAAAACGCGGCATCCAGCTATGAATGTTGTTATCGTGCGTGAAAATGAGGAAGATCTATATGCAGGCATCGAGCATCGACAGACGGACGAAGTGATGCAGTGTCTGAAGCTGATTACGCGCCCTGGCTGCGAAAAAATTGTCCGGTATGCCTTTGAGTATGCCAAAAAGTATGGACGTAAGAAAGTCACCTGCCTAACAAAAGACAACATCATGAAGCTCACTGATGGACTGTTCCACTCGGTTTTTGACGAGATCGCATTGCTTCACCCTGACATCCAGAACGAGCACATGATCATCGACATCGGTGCCGCACGTCTGGCGGATACTCCCGAAATGTTCGACGTCATCGTCACCCCAAATCTGTATGGGGATATTGTCTCCGATATCGCCGCGCAAATCGCTGGCTCCGTCGGAATGGCACCATCGGCAAATATTGGAGATCACGGAGCGATGTTCGAGGCGATCCACGGATCTGCCCCCGACTTGGCGGGTCAGAATGTTGCCAACCCCTCTGGGCTACTCTTAGCCGCCGTGCAGATGCTCATCCATCTCGGTCAGCCCAGCATCGCTGAGAAGGTTCATAATGCTTGGTTACGAACAATTGAAGATGGGATCCACACTTTTGACATCTATACGGAAGGATCGAGCCATCAGTGCTTGGGCACCAAGGAGTTTGCGGAATCCGTCATCGTCCGCTTAGGCCAAATCCCCCATATTCTCGCACCCGTCAAGTACCGCGAGGCGGAGCAGAAAATAACGATCATTCCTTATCAACGCCCCCCCGCCCTCAGCAAAGACCTTGTTGGAGTGGATGTGTTCCTGCACTGGCGTGAAAAAGATCCCAAGGTGCTTGCCCAATTGCTGCAGGCAGCACAAGAGACTAACCTGCCGCTGACCATGGTCACTAATCGGGGTGTCAAAGTCTGGCCAGAGGGTCTGGCGGAAACATTCTGCACCGATCACTGGCGCTGCCGCTTTCTCTCACCGCTGTCAGCTCACAAGATCAGTCACGCACAGATTCTCGGTCTGCTCACACGTATCTCGGAGACTGGATTAGACTTCATCAAGTGCGAGAACTTATGTAATTTCGACGGTCAGCCTGGATTTACGCTCGGTCAGGGTCAATAGGAAAAAGACGGGCGAATTGTATTCGCCCGTCTTTTCTATTTTGTCAGCAGTTAGATCGCCGACTCAGATTCACTGTCGATCACAGGGGCATCCCCGCCCCCGTCCAGTGAGTCGCGCTCGGCTATTAGCGAGAGGCTGTCGCCTGAGGTACCGGTCATCTCGCGGACAACCGCCAGCTCTTCGTCATCCAGTTCGCGCTCTAATGTCGCGGTGCCATTCCCTGAACGGCCCGCACCAATTGCGGCGTACTGGTGAGCATCGTCGATGCCCTCCAAACGCGGCTCGATGTTCCGGTACTGCGGCAGACCCGTACCAGCGGGAATCAAACGTCCAATAATGACGTTCTCTTTCAGGCCGATCAAAGCATCCTTCTTGCCGCGCACCGCCGCTTCGGTCAGAACGCGAGTCGTTTTCTGGAACGACGCTGCCGACAGGAACGAATCGGTCGCCAAGCTCGCTTCAGTGATCCCCAGCAGCAGCCAGTCGGCTGTCGCTTCGGTGCCTGGTGGGTCCAGCTCGCGGACACGCTTATTGGCATCCTCGAACTCGAACTTGTCCACCATCTGGCCCGGCAGGAACTCCGAGTCGCCCTGATTCTTGATTTTGCGCTTCCGCAGCATCTGGCGAGCGATCACCTCGACGTGCTTGTCATTGATATCCACGCCCTGCGACTTATACACGGCCTGAATCTCGCGGACAATATAGTTCTGCACGCCGCGTGTTCCCTGCAGGTCCAGGACCTTCTGCGGGTCGAGCGGGCCTTCCGTCAGACGGTCCCCCGCTTCCACCACATCGCCCTGCTTGACCTGCAGTTGTCCACGATAAGGAACCAGGCTGGCTTTGCGGATTTTGATCTCCGTTATGCCCATCTCCCGGATCTTCTTCAGGTGCTTGTCCGTCAGCTCCGTTCCGGCGACCAGCGTCTCCGGAATCTCCGTTGCTCGCTTGACCGCCGTCGGCGTCATCTTCTCCAGAATTTCAGCTTCCAGATGCGGTCCGAGGTAAAGGTCCTCGGCCAGAGTCTCACCGGCAACACCTGTGTTTGTGTGCTCTTCCAGAGTGACCGGCGTGTGGACGATAACCCGGCGCAAACCCTTCAGTTCGATTTCCGCGACGACGCCGGAATATTCCGTGACAATCGCCTGACCCTTTGGCTTCCGTGCTTCGAACAGTTCCACGACCCGCAGGAGGCCGCCGACCTGATCTTCCAGCACCTTCAGGACGGCCTGGACTGCACGAACTCGCTCGCGGTCTACACCGGTGGTCGAGGGCGCCGCCGCCGTCGTTTCTTCCTGAGAATCCAGCGAGACAAGGCCCCGAGAGATGTCGCTATGCAGCTCTTTGAGCGCTTCCTGCTTACGGGCGCGGACGTTCGCAACTCCGGTCAGCTGTTTCTGCGCGATACCACCAGAGTGGAAGGTGCGCATCGTCAGCTGCGTTCCCGGCTCGCCAATAGACTGCGCGGCAATGATGCCCACAGCAACCCCTGGCTCGACCAGTTTCGAGTTTGCCAGGTCAAGGCCATAGCACTTCGCACAGATTCCCATGCGCAGCTCGCAGGTAAACGGGCTGCGAACCACGACCCGCTTCAGCTTGGCGTCGAACTCAATCTGCCGCGAGATTTCCTGCGTGATCAGCTCGCCGCGAGCCACAATTACTTCTCCGGCCCGGTCATGCCCGTCAGGATACACAATGTCCTGCAGCGCATAGCGGCCATAAAGGCGCAGAGCCAGAGGCTCGACCACTTCGTTGCCGTCACGAATCTCTTCCTGATAGATGCCCTGCTCCGTGCCGCAGTCGTCGGCCCGGACAATGACTTCCTGCGAAACGTCCACCAGACGTCGCGTCAGATAGCCCGCGTCTGCCGTACGCAGCGCAGTATCGGCCAGGCCTTTACGCGCTCCGTGTGTTGAGACGAAATATTCCAGGACGCTCAGGCCTTCGTGGAAGTTAGACTTCACCGGAAGGTCTTCAATCATGTTACCGAACGGATCGGACATAACTCCGCGCATGCCCGAAAGCTGCGTGATCTGGCCACGCGTTCCGCGTGCATTCGAGTCCGTGAACATAAAGATCGGGTTGGTCGGCTTGATTGTCCTGAAGATCGCCTCGCCGACGTCCTTTGCCGCTCCCTGCCACTGCTCGAGGACCCGCTCTTTGCGTTCGCCGCCCGTGATCAGGCCACGCTGGTAGTCGCGGTTCAAGCGCTTGACATTATCTTCCGTCGTCTTCAGGATGATGTTGCGCTCTTCCGGCACTTCCATGTCGGTGATCGCCACGGTCATACCCGCTTTGGTCGCTTCCGTAAAGCCCAGCGTCTTCAGTTCGTCCAGAAGCTGAATCGTCCGCGTGTCGCCGTTTGTCCGGTGACACTGGGCGATGATCGCTCCCAGATCTTTCTTGCCGAAGCCGTTGCCCTTGTACTCTTTCTTGGCAAACGTATCATCCAGCATTTTGTAGATGAACGCATGCATGTTCTCAGGCATGATGTCGTTGAAGAGAAGCCGGCCCGCAGTTGTGCGACGAACCATCTTGCCGCCGCCCTCTTTGGGGAAAGCGACATCGATCTGTTCCTGAATCCCGATCTGCTCGGTGGCATAAGCGAGCTGAGCATCAGCTTCACTGGCGAACGCATCGAACCGAGGCTCGGCTTCCGTCATGACGGTCATGAAGTAGGCACCAAGAACCATGTCCTGCGCCGGAGCCACAATCGGGCGGCCATCGGCGGGAGAGAACAGGTTGTGCGTCGAGAGCATCAGAATACGGGCTTCCGCCTGTGCCGATGCCGACAGCGGCACATGGACTGCCATCTGGTCGCCGTCAAAGTCCGCGTTGAAGGCCGTACAGACCAGCGGATGCACCTGAATTGCTTTGCCCTCGACGAGCACCGGCTCAAAGGCCTGAATGCCCAATCGGTGAAGAGTCGGCGCACGGTTCAGCAGCACTGGGTGCTCCCGGATCACTTCTTCCAGCGCATCCCAGACTTCCGGCTTCAGCTTATCAATCATGCGCTTGGCAGTCTTGATATTGCTGGTATAGCCACGCTCAACCAGTGCCTTCATGACAAACGGCTTGAACAGCTCGATCGCCATCTCCTTCGGCAGTCCGCACTGATGCAGCAGCAGGCGCGGGCCGACCACGATGACCGAACGGCCCGAGTAGTCTACGCGCTTGCCCAGAAGGTTTTTACGGAAGCGGCCTTCTTTGCCCTTGAGCATGTCCGATAGCGACTTAAGCGGACGGTTATTTGAGCCGACCACGGGCCGAGTGCGGCGACCGTTATCGATCAGCGCATCGACAGCTTCCTGAAGCAGCCGCTTTTCATGGTTCACGATCGATTCAGGAGCCCGAATCTCCGTGATCTTCTTCAATCGGTTGTTGCGATTGATAATACGTCGATACAGGTCGTTGAGGTCCGACGTCGCAAAGCGGCCTCCGTCGAGCTGCACCATGGGGCGAAGCTCCGGCGAAATCACTGGCACAGCATCCAGAATCATCCACTCCGGACGGGCTTTGGACGCAATAAACGCATCCGACACTTCCAGGCGCTTGATCGCGCGAGCACGGCGCGGCCCCTGAGTAATTGCGATCTCCGCACGCAGGTCGGTCGCCAGCTTTTCAAGATCGATCTCCGCCAGCAGTTCTTTGACTGCCGCGCCGCCGAGGCCCGCGCGGACGATCTCGCCGTCCGGGCTGTTGACCCGTAGGTTACGATCGAGCTTATCGGACAGCATGTCCATCAGGCTTTCCAGCTTACGGTATTCGTCCTCGATCAGCAGCATCCGCTTCTCGACTTTTTCGTCCAAAAGTGTCAGAGCATCGTTCAGCGACTGGATCTGCTCAACCGAGTCCTTCTCGATGTCCTTCAGTTCTTCTTCCATGTTGCGGTTGCGCTCAACAATTCGCGCTTCGTCCCATGGCTCCCACTCTTCGCCTTCTTCCAGGTCGTCAGGACGCTCCTGACGTGCCTTGATCTCAGCGCCGGCGTCGACACGGGCCTGCTCGATATCTTCATCGCGCTGATCTTGAAGCTCCGTAATACGCTCGTTCAGGGCAATCCGAAATGTCTCCATCTCGTTGTTGATCCGGCCCCGGTCGACATAGGTGACGATGTAGGACGCGAAATAAAGCACTTTCTCGAGCGGGCGCGGCGAGATATCCAGCAGCAGGGACAGTGGTGAAGGAACGCCCTTGAGATACCAAATGTGGCAGACAGGCGCCGCCAGCTCGATATGGCCCATGCGCTCTCGCCGGACTTTCGAGCGGGTGACTTCCACGCCGCAGCGGTCACAGATGATACCCTTGAACTTGACTTTTTTGTAGCGTCCGCAGTGACACTCCCAGTCCTTGACCGGCCCGAAAATGCGCTCACAAAACAGCCCATCACGCTCGGGTTTGAACGTACGGTAGTTGATGGTTTCCGGCTTTTTGACTTCGCCATAAGACCAATTGCGGATCTCGACTGGCGAAGCGATTCCAATACGGATTTTATCGAATGCGCTGGCATCTGTCATGGTGTTTTTTGTTTCTCCAGAAACGAACCTAGAAGCCTCTCCCCCAACCCCTCCCCTATTAAGGGAGGGGAGCAAGAGAGGCAACTAGGAAATCACCCTTCCCGAACAGGGAAGGGTCGGCGCTTGCGCCGGGGTTAGGTTCCTAATGCAGAGGGGAGATTAAGCCCCGAACAAAGCCTCGGCCTCGGATTCAGCGCGGGGCAGGCGTGGACGTAATCCGCGGCCTCTTCCCTCACTGTCGCCAAAGTCCTCTTCTTTGTCTTTCAGGTCAATCTCTTTCTCATCTTCGTCTTCGACAGCGACCTTAAGGCCCAGCGACTGTAGCTCGTTGACCAGGATCTTGAATGATTCCGGCACGCCTGGCTCCAGCATCGCATCGCCCTTGACGATCGATTCGTAGGTCTTGACGCGGCCCAGAACGTCATCTGACTTGATCGTCAGAATCTCCTGCAGCGTGTACGCCGCCCCATAGGCTTCCAATGCCCAGACTTCCATCTCGCCGAAGCGCTGGCCGCCGAACTGTGCCTTGCCTCCCAGTGGCTGCTGGGTCACAAGTGAGTACGGACCGGTTGAGCGGGCGTGGATCTTATCATCCACAAGGTGGGCCAGCTTCAGCATATAGATCGTACCGATTGTCACCGGCTGTGTGAAGAAGTCTCCTGAGAGACCGTCACGTACCCAGGACTTGGCCGTATCTTCGATAATGCCGCCGCGCTTCCAAACATTCTGCTTGACAAGCGACACGATGGCGCCGAAATCGTAGCCGTCTACGGTTTTCAGCTCGACATCTTCCTCTTCCAGCGCACTGCCGTCGTAGTCATCCGGCAGCATCACGGCGGGCGGGGCAGCAACAATCGCCGCAACCTGTTCCAGACGGGCTGGGGTCAGTTCCCGAAGCTTCTGCTCAAGAGTCTTGAGAATGAAGCCGACGCCCTCCGCCTCCGAGACTTCGATCACTTTCTCTTTGCGCCGAATCTCTTTAGCCGCATTCGTGATCGGCTCACGATCCGCCGCTTCGAGTGCCTTGCGGAACTTGGCACGGAGCTGAAGCTGCGTCAGCTTCTCGCCCAGGTCGATCCGAAGCTCTTTCTGCACATAGGTGAGGAGTGCTTCGTATCGCAGGTCCTCAGCATAGACCGAGATTTCGTCGAGGATCTCTGCTTCCGTAGAACCTTCAAAGATCGGGTTCGGGAACGAGACACCCAGCGCTTTCCCGGCATAGGCCAAGTGCGTCTCAAGAATCTGACCAATATTCATACGACCAGGAACGCCCAGTGGGTTCAGTACGATGTCGACCGGCGTGCCGTCTGGTAGGAACGGCATGTCTTCCTGCGGCAAAATGCGCGAAATGACACCCTTGTTGCCATGACGTCCCGCCATCTTGTCGCCTTCCATGACTTTGCGCTTCTGCGCAATGTAAACACGCACCAGCATATTCACACCCGCCGAAAGCTCATCGCCGGACATCCGCTCCAGCTCGCCTTCCCATTCGTCCGAGTTCATGCTGTCAGGCCGCTTGGAGAAGTCGTAGACCCGACCACTCTTGTCTTTGTACTTGAAGCGCGAGAAGACCTTGACATCGACAATCTTGCCCTTTTCGCCGTGCGGAACCCGCAGCGAAACGTCACGGGTCTCTTCAGCCTTCTTGCCGAAGATAGCAATGATCAGCCGCTCTTCTGCCGTCAGTTCGCCCTGACCCTTGGGAGCAACCCGGCCGACCAGAATATCGTCGGGCCGAACCTCCGCTCCGATACGGATAATGCCCCGGTCATCGAGGTCCTTTAATGCATCTTCGCCGACATTCGGAATGTCTCGTGTGATCTCTTCCGGTCCCAGCTTTGTATCCCGGGCTTCGACCTCATACTTCTCGATGTGGATCGATGTGAACACATCATCCCGCACCAGCCGCTGCGAAAGCAGAATAGCGTCCTCGAAGTTGTAACCGTTCCACGGTGTAAATGCCACCAGTACGTTCTGCCCCAATGCCAGCTCGCCGCCGTCGGTGCAGGGACCGTCGGCAAGAAGCTGATTGTCCCGAACACGCTGTCCGTTGTTGACCACCGGCCGCTGCGTGACGCAGGTCGCCTGATTAGAGCGGAGCATATTCAGCAGGCGATACGTATCCTCGCCGCCGTCTTCGTCTGCAATCACCACGATCTCTTCGGCAGTCACACGCTTGACAGTCCCGGCTCGGAGCGCAATAATCACTGCACCCGAGTCGATCGCTGCCCGCTTCTCCATACCGGTCTTACACAGCGGCGCATCGGGCCGGAGTGTCGGAACCGCCTGACGCTGCATGTTTGCACCCATCAGGGCACGGTTTGCATCGTCGTTTTCCAGGAATGGAATCATCGCCGTCGCCACTGAGACGATCTGCTGCGGTGAGACGTCCATATATTCGACATCGGCGACTTTGATCACCGGATACTGGTTCTCATGGCGCACCTGCACCATCGCGTCCACAAACGTATTATCCGGCTTCAGAACCGTATTTGCCGGGGCGATGTGGAACTTGTGCTCCCCATCCGCCGGCAGCCAGTCCAGGTCCGTGGTCACATGCCCATTGATGACACGCCGATACGGGGTCTCAATAAAGCCGAACTGGTCGACGCGGGCATGCACCGCCAGCGAACCAATCAGTCCAATGTTCGGGCCTTCCGGAGTCTCAATCGGGCAGATACGGCCGTAGTGCGAGTGGTGAACGTCGCGAACTTCCAGCTTTGCCGACTGTCGCGATAGTCCGCCCGGTCCCAGCGCAGAGAGGCGCCGCTTGTGGGTCAGCTCCGCCAAAGGGTTGGTCTGGTCCATAAACTGCGACAGCTGCGACGAGCCGAAGAACGACTTGATGGACGCCGAAATTGGCTTGACCGAGAGAATCACCTGCGGCAGGATATTCTCCGAGTCCAGCGAAGTCATACGCTCTTTCGCGACTTTCTCCATCCGGAGGAAGCCAAGCCGAAGCTGCGAGTAAAGAAGCTCGCCGACCGAGCGGACACGCTTATTCTCCAAATGGTCGATATCGTCGACGTTACCGTTGCCACCCGCCAGCTTGACGACATAGCGCATGATCGCAATGACATCTTCTTTGGTGATCGTGCGATAGCTCAGCGGAAGTGACAGCCCCAGCTTCTTGTTCATCTTATGCCGACCGACCTTTGCCAGGTCGTAGCGGCGCGAGTCAAAGAAGATGGAGTTGATCAGCGACCGAGAAGACTCGGGCGTCGCAGGATCGCCGGGCCGAATCTTGCGGTAGATATCGATCAGTGCAGTCTCTTTGCTGTAAACAGTGGAGCCTTCCTGGTCGAGTGTTGCCACGATATAGTTATTCAGGTAGATAATATCCAGCGTATCTTTGCCCAAAGCTTCAATCTTACGGGCGGCATCGCGGTCGATCTTATCGTTGGCCTTGACAATTATCTTGCCAGCTGCATCCTGAATATCCGTCAGGGCATACGGCACACGCTTTCGGGCGGGTGCATTCTTGAAGCTGCCATCAGCGTTCATCGCTGCCGTGCCGTCTTCGTTGAACTCTTTGACTTCCACGTCCACTCGGGTCGGGTCGAAGATCGTCGCTCGGCTCGGGGTCAGAATCGTTTCCGGCTCAGCAAACAGCTTAATGAGGTCAGGCGTGGTCTCGCAGGGCGTGGACGGCAGTTCGACTTCGAATGTTTCTGGCAGTGCGGCCTTTTCGATGCGCCGCATTTCCGCCGTCTTCATCACCGTTCCGGCTTCCATCAGTACTTCGCCGGTGGACTGATCCACCACGGGCGATGCTAGCAGCTTGCCAGCAAGCTCACCCCAGGCGACGCTCTGCACACCGGCAGGCGAGGCGACGGGGAACAGGTTCAGTGCACGCAGCAGTGTCGTGATCGGGAACTTGCGGGTTTGCCCAATGCGCACGGTGATCGCGTCGGTCGCATCTGTCTCCACATCAACCCATGCACCTTCGCTGGGGATGATCGTGGCATAGTAAAGCTGACGACCGGAAAAGTCCAGCGTATCTTTAAAGTAGACTCCTGGCGAACGCGCCAGCTGGGAAACGACGACACGCTCGGCGCCGTTGATGACAAACGTGCCTTTGTCAGTCATCAGTGGCAGATCGCCAAGATAGACTTCGCTTTCAATCAGCTCTGCGCCGCTTGTCTGTAGGCGGACTTTGGCCTTGATCGGTGATTCTAGCGTGACGTCACGTGCCCGGCATTCCGAAATATCATATTTCGGCTCGCCCAGCGTGAAGTCAACGAGAGAGATGGAATGATTACCGGTAAAATCTGTAATCGGCGAAAAGCTGTCGAATAGCTCATTCAGCCCTTCTTGTAAAAACCAGCGGTAAGAATCGAGTTGGAGTTCGACGAGGTTGGGGACTTCGACCACATGAGTTGTCTGCTTAGTGGTATGCTGAATCTCTTTCAAACGGAACCTCCTGAGGGTACACACGAACGCTCATTGTAGCACAAAAAGTGCACAGTGTCAACAACTATTTATAGCCGTTCCCGGGGAACGGCGACAAAAGAAGCGTTAGTTCCAGATTGTTTAGGCCGGAACGAACGCTTTATAGTATCATAACGGGAAAATACGAACAATGGTTCCCGAAAAGAAAGGGTTCTTTTCGGCTATAATACGTTTATGGACTCACAAACAATTGCAATTCTCGGCGCGGGCAGCTGGGGCAGCGCACTAGCGCATCTGCTAGGCAGTAAAGGCTATTCGGTGCGCCTCTGGGACCGAGATTTCGATCTGGTAGAAGACATCCGGTTGCATAGCACCAATCGTAAATATCTGCCCGATGTTCTCCTGCCGGAGACGGTCACCGCCTCGCCGTCGATGAAGGAAGCCGTCACCGGTGCCAATTGGGTCGTCGTCGCGATTGCCTCGGGCGGCGTTCGCCCGGTTGTCGCGGAAGCCGCCGCGTTTTTCAACCCGCAGACCGCCCTTCTCAGCGCCTCGAAGGGCCTGGAAGCTGAAACGGGCCTAACCACCTCCGAAGTCATTACGACCCTGCTCTCCGATGTTGCCTATGCCGGCCTTGCCGTGCTCTCCGGTCCCAACCTGGCCCGCGAGCTGACCCGCGGGGTACCCACAGCCTCCGTCGCCGCCAGCCTCGACCCGCAGATGGCCCGCGCCGCCCAGTCGCTGCTGATGACCGAGCGCACCTTCCGGGTTTACACCCATTCTGATGTCAAAGGGGTGGAGCTTGGCGGCGCCCTCAAAAACGTCCTTGCCATCGGTGCCGGCCTCTCCGACGGCCTCGGCTTCGGCGACAACACCAAAGCTGCCCTAATGACCCGCGGCCTCATGGAAATGACCCAGCTCGGGGTCGCCGCGGGTGGCAAAGCCCTGACCTTCCTCGGCCTCAGCGGAGTCGGTGACCTCATGGCCACCGCCTCCTCCAAACTCTCCCGCAACTACCGCGTCGGCCTTGGCCTTGC
>JANXMY010000207.1 GCA_025354405.1 Armatimonadota bacterium | reverse complement strand
GCTTTGGACATCGGGATTGAGGCCAGACAGCCCGTTGACCACCTGGTAAAACGGCGCGGGGATGGTCGGCACCGGTGCGGATGACGTGACACGATGCGGCCCTGCCGACAGGGAAGCAATCGTCACCGGGCTGGGACCAGCGTCCGCTCCGTCGATGGTCAGCGTCGGCGGTCCCGCCAGAGTCCCACCATTGCCATCGTAAATCGTGCCGGTGAAAGTCACCGAGCCGCTGGGCTGGGTCGGGTTCTGACTTGATCTCACGATCACCACAGTGTCTGCGGCGTTCCCGGTGTTGACGACTTCGGTCAGGTCATGGCCGGACGTGTCACTCGGCAGGAACGTCCCGCTCGGAGTGTAGACAGCCGAGACCGTATTCGCACCGCCCGTCGTCAGAGCCGCGGTCGTGAAGGTCGCGACCCCGGCGGCACTGAGCGGCAGGGCGGCACTGGTCGTCCCACCGACGGTGATTTTGACGCTCCCAGTCGGAGTCGGCCCGGTTCCCAGAGCCTCCGTCACTTGCGCCGTGTAAGTGACGGAGCTGCCGGAGCCGATTGGGTTAGCACTGGTCGTCACAATCGTCGTCGTACTGAACGTCCCAAAAGCATTGGGCGAGACGGCAGGCGGGATCGACAAAAATGTAAAAGGGGCAGACCAGGAGCTGATGGTTCCATCCCGGAAATGGTTCGGGAAAAAGGCTGTGGCCGCAGCCGGGGGGGCAAGTGGATCATAGTTACCCAGCAGGAAACTGGGGATCTGCGTGGAGACCCCACCCGCACCCGCCGGAAAGAGGCCCGAAGGCGTGCCTTGAAGCTGTCCATAGCCGGGGATGAGCGGCACCAATGGATCCGGCGAAGTGCCACCGGCATGGAACAGCGGACTGCTGTAAGGCGTCGGTGCCGTCTGGGCCCCGGCGGCAGTCAGGAGGCTCAGGCCAGTGAAGAGAAGGAAAAGAGTGCGAGTGAAAATATTACTGCTGCGTTTCATATAATCGAACCTTTTGTGATTGTGAAAAAAGAAACTCACCCCAACCTACAGGGTCGGGGTGAGGTCTCCTAGGGCCGAATCGCAAAGGAGGGCTGGGTCAGCGGCCCGGTCAGACCGGGGCGGCTCAGCGTTCCGTTATTGTAAGTCCCGACGGCGGTGTTTACCCCATCCACTTCGAAGATCTCGCCGCCAATCGCCGCACTGCCCGGGTCTCCCAGTTCGCCCTGGCTATGTGACTGCGTGATCAGATAGCGCGGATTCCCAGCGGCATCCACTCCGATTCGCTGAACACAGGTCGGCACGAACGGCAGACCAGCCCGAAGGGGAATTATGGTGTTGTTGATCGGCAGCGTCATTGCCTTATATTCGGCTTTCCCGAATGCGAGGCTATTCAGTGTAGTCGAAGAAGCAAGCGTCGTCGTAAACACCCCACCGGCGTAGCTAAGATCGAACGCCCCATTGTCATCGGCATACAAGAAGCTGAACGGCGGGTTACTGGCCGATGCAGGCGTATAGACGCTCAGAAAGCGTGCATTTCGCATCGGCAGTGTTAACGGCGTCGCTCCCGCGACCTGGAACGACGTAAAGCCATTGGTAACCTGGCCGTTCGCCGCGCCGGGTGCCGTATCGAACAGCAGAATGCTGCCGCCGGGGGCATCGCCGGAGGCGGCGCCCAGAGCCGTGTTCGCGGCATTCAAGGAAACGCGGGTGTTTGAAACCAGAGCGGCAACACGCAGGCCCACACCAGGAACGTCGAAATAGCTTGCACTGCCGTACCGGAACCGGCGGCCGTCTTTATCGTAGGTATGGGTCGTGAATGTCAGCACATGCTCGCCCCCGGCAATCAGCACGCCGTTGGGGTCAAGCGTATCGGTGACTTCGATGACCCGATGGTTGCCGCTGTCGGCAATCAGGTAATGCTCGACCACGTTGCCGTTTTGCTGCGGGATCCGGCGAAGCTGGACGCTGGCCGGCTGGTTGATCGTCATCACTGATCCGGCAGGCAGAAGCCCACTGGGATCCGTGAAGCGGCTCAGCTCCCAGAGGACGTCCCCGGCTCGGTCGAAGCGAACGCAGCGGTTGTTGCCGGTATCCGCGACCAGGTAATCGTTAGTCGTCACAGTGGACAGCGAGGTGGGGTGGCTGAAGCTCACTCGGGTTACGCTTGCCGCGGAACCAAGGGTCGCCGCAACTGGATGGTTAGTCGAATCGACGGCCCACAGGGCATTGCCATCCGAGTCGGCTTCCAGGATGCGGTTGTTGTCAGCGATCAAAGTCACCTGCTGGGTGAAAGCACTGACGCCCTGACTGCCGTTCAGGATCAGCGTCCCCTGCCCCGCACTTGGTGCGGCGGCGACAGCCCCAATAGCAGCTGACAGCATCGTGACCTTTAGAGTCGAGGCGACATTGACTAGCTTTCCAGTTCCAACCGTGGGACTTGATGGCAGCTTGTAGAGATTAGTCCCATCGGTCAGGAAAAGTCCGTTCCCGACTTTGGTCAAGCCGGAGACACCTCCGTTAACAGCAAAGGGCGTCGTTACCCAGGCCATATTCGTATGCAGTGGCACGGTTGCCGGGGTGCCGGTCGAGTTGGTCGCCGGGTCGAGCGGCGGGATAACTGTCACCGGCTGCGGCTCCGTGAGGTTTCCGACCAGCGTTTTCTGCACCGATCCGGCACCAATTCCGAAGTTAAAGAACGTCGCC
>JANXMY010000201.1 GCA_025354405.1 Armatimonadota bacterium | reverse complement strand
CCAGTGCGGTGAGCAGTGGCTGTATCCACCAGGCATCTTTGCGCTGCATTCCTGGCAATTGATACGGCGTGGGTGGGCGGGGCGTCCGCGACAAGGCGGGTTGAGGAGCTTCCTTCAGGGCCATTGAGACTCTTTCTCCGTGCGGGTTGATCCGCGTGCACGGGACGGCAAGTGAAGGTATCGCGAAGAATTTTGTTGATTATAACACTGCGGCGGGAAAATAGCAAGGGTAGAGATTGGAAAGGAACACACGACTATGACTTTTGGACGAAATGTGATATAGTTTAGATATGGCGTAAATGAAGTAAAAGTGCCTCCGATTGAAACAGAACCACGGATTGGAAATCCGAGGCTGGAAAGTGCTCACTGTCGAAGCGATGTACAGTTTTCTGTTCTTCTCTTGCGTCCTCTGGACGCTGGTCGTTTACTTATGTTTGTCGATAAAGCCTCGGACTTCCACTCCGTGGCCCCTGCTCTATTTTGCGGAAACTCTACCCATGAACAAAACCAAATTTCTTCAGTCGGTTATTTCTCTCACACTGTTTCTGGCCATCGCTGCACCTCCCACCCATGCCGCCGATCCGCTCCAGCTAATCACCCCCGGTGAGGCTGCATCGGCGAAGCTTACCACTGACCCGGCGGAAGGAGTCGACGGTAAGCCGTCGCTCAAGGGCGATTCGCGGCTGTCGGCCAATGAATGGAACGAGTTTTTCCACTCGAAAGTGGGCCTCTTCCAGCCGAACGAGGCCTACAAAGTCTCGTTTGATTACAAAGTCCTTGCGCGTGACACCGCTGCCCGCTTTTATTCCCTGTTTCGCAAGGTGGACGGCGCAGATAAAGGCGCGGGCTGGACCGAATGGGGCGATGGGCCGGGCAAAACCGGGCATGTCGAGATGGCCTTTGCCGCGCAGGGTATTGAAAACGGGATTTTGATCATCGGTATCCAGCACAAAGGCGCACTGTCGATCGCGAATATCCAGATCACGGCTGACCCCATTCATCGGCCAGTCATCGTGACCTTGCCGACTCTCCGGCGCACCTGGAAGTCGCCGGGGAACACGACTTATTATGCCGACTCGGCCCAGGGCATCGACGCTGCCGATGGGCGTACTCCAAAACATGCCTGGCGCAGCCTCGACAAGATCAACTCCGGGGAGTTTGCGCCCGGCGACCATATCTTGCTCAAATCGGGCAGCCGGTGGATCGGTTTTCTCACGCCCGGCGGCAGCGGGACTTCCGGCAAGCCGATCTCAGTCAGCAGCTATGGGAATGGCCCCCTCCCGGCGATTGATGCCGCTGGAAAAGCTCTGGCGACGGTTTATTGGAAGAATACCGAGTACTGGGACATTGGGAAGCTGGATATCGCGAACCGCGCTCCGGCTCCGGTCGCGCATCTGGCCGGGGTGCTGCTCGACGGCTATGAATTCGGCCCGATGCACGGGTTTCGCCTGCACGATTTGAATATTCATGACGTTCACGGAAGCAATGTCAAAGACGATGGCGGCGGCAACGGCATCTGCTGCACCAGCGGCGGTCCCAGCCACAAAACGCGCTATGACGGACTGACCATCGAAGACTGCCGCCTGACCCGCACTGATCGGAACGGGATCACGATGGGCTGCTATTACTCGCGCCCGGAATGGCCGCTGAGTACGCACGTGGTGATACGCCGCAATATCTTAGAGGACATCGGTGGCGACGGGATCGTTCCCATCGGCTGCGACGGCTGCCTGATCTCGCATAATATTCTGCGCGGCGGGCGGATGCGGGCGACGGATTATGCAGCGGGAATCTGGCCCTGGGCGTGTGATAATACGGTCGTGGAATACAATGAAGTCAGCGGCATGAAGGGCACCAGAGACGGTGAGGGCTATGATTCGGACTACAACAGCCGGGGCACACTTTTTCAGTATAACTTCAGCCATGACAACGACGGCGGCTTTATGCTGATCTGCTCTGATGGTGCCCAGAAGCCCCCCTGGAACATTGGCAACAGCGGCACGGTGATTCGCCACAATGTGAGCGTGAACGATGGCCTGCACACGTTCAACATCACAGGATCCTGCTCGAATACACAGATTTCTGACAATGTCTTTTACGTCGGCAAGGGTCTGGATGTCTCCCTGGTGAATGGCGACAAATGGGGCAATGTCTGGCCGGTCGACACCCGCTTCATCAACAACGTGTTCTACGTAGCCGGCAAAGGCCATTTCAACCTGGGCGATATGATTGGCACGACCTTCGAGCACAACGCGTACTGGGGCGACATCGCAGATCGTCCTGCCGACCCGAAGGCGATTCTGATCGACCCGAAGCTGGTCCGGCCTGGGGGTGAGACCGCAGCGGACTATGCTCTCCGGGCCGATTCGCCACTGAATCTTCCACGGTAGTCGCCTTCTGCGTGTGACTTTCGCGCAAAAGCTATGCAGGAAAGTTACTCTCAAATGTACAATAATCCAAAGCTATCCTATGACTCCTGAATTACTAACCAAACAACCGGCCGTCCTGGAAATGTCGGGCATCCGAAAATCCTACCCTGGCGTCCGTGTTCTCGACGATGTTTCCCTGACTGTGCGGTCCGGCGAGGTGCATGCACTGATGGGCGAGAACGGCGCAGGCAAGTCCACACTGATGAAGATTCTGGCGGGTGCAGTCCGGGCCGATGCGGGAACGATCCACCTGGACGGGCAGGCCGTGGAGATCGATACCCCGCTGAAGGCGATGGAGCTGGGCATCGGAATTATCTATCAGGAGCTGCATCTGGCCCCGCATCTTTCGGTGGCGGAAAATATCTTTCTGGGGCGCGAGCCGCAGCGCCTGCCCGGCTGGATTGATTCCGCGAAGATGCGCCGGGATGCGCAGGATCTGATGGACAGCCTGGGTATGACCCTGGATGTTCGGACCTCCGTTGGGGGGCTGGCCGTTGCCCAGCGTCAGATGGTGGAGATCGCCAAAGCCACTAGCCGCAAGGCCAAAGTGATCGCGATGGATGAGCCGTCCGCGACGCTGACTGCCCATGAGCTGGAAAATCTATGGAAACTGATACGCCGCCTGCAGGCCCAGGGGATTGGGATCGTTTACATCTCGCACCGGATGGACGAAGTCTTCCAGATTGCGGACGCCCTCACTATCCTGCGCGACGGTCATGTCGTCGGGGCGAAACCGATCTCCGAGATCAACCGGGACGAAGTGCTGAAGCTGATGGTCGGGCGCAGCCTCGATGAAACATTCCCCAAAATTGTGGCGGAGCAGGGCCAGCCGGTGCTGGAAATTAGTGGCCTCTCCCGGCAGGGCGTTCTGGAAGATATCCATCTGACGGTTCATGCGGGCGAAGTAGTAGCATTGGCCGGGCTGGTCGGGTCCGGGCGCACGGAGATCGCCCGCTGCGTGTTTGGAGCCGACAAAATGAGCGGTGGGGAGATGCGCCTCGGCGGTGTACCTTTTTCGCCCCGTTCGCCGCACGATGCGATTGCGGCCGGGATCGGCTTTGTGACTGAGGACCGCAAAGAGCAAGGCGTCCTGCTGGACCTTTCCGTGCGCGAGAATATTTCCCTGGCGTCCCTCCCCAAAATCTCAACTCTGGGATTTCTGCGACGCCGTCAGGAGCAGGCAAATGCCAAGAAGAGTGTCGAGAAGCTGCGCGTGCGCACTCCTTCGATCGAGCAGCAGGTCGGGAATTTGTCTGGCGGCAACCAGCAGAAAATCGTGCTGGCGAAGTGGCTGCAAACCGCACCTAAGCTGCTGATACTTGATGAGCCGACACGCGGCATTGATGTCGGTGCCAAACTTGAAATTTACGGCATCATCAACGACCTGGCGGCGCAGGGGGTTGCGATCTTGATGATCTCCTCAGAGCTGCCGGAGGTCCTTGGCATGGCGGATACGATCGTCGTCGTTCGTGATGGGCGCATCGCAGGAACGCTGAGCCGGGCGGAAGCGACCCAGGAAAAAGTCGGACAGCTTGCGCTCTCGGGATAATTCCCCACTTTCTTAGATCGAACACACCACAAAGGGACAGAAAACAACATGGTACACACGACAAAAACGCTCGGCATGGCTGCCGCGCTCCTAGGCCTCATGGCCGCGCTTGCGGGATGTAATCACACGACGGAGACGGGCCCCAGCACCGGCAGCGCGATGCCGTCGGTCGCACCCGCTGGGAAATCCCTGCGGATCGCCGTGATCCCCAAAGGCACGACTCATGAGTACTGGAAATCGATTCATGCTGGAGCCATCAAGGCGCAGCAGGAACTCGCCGCCAAAGGGACTGCCGTCGAAATCCTCTGGAAAGGTCCCGCGCGTGAGGATGATCGCAACGCCCAGATCGACGTTGTGCAGACGTTCCTGTCCCAGAAAGTAGACGGTATCGTTCTCGCCCCCCTGGACTCACAGGCACTTGTGTCGCCGGTCGCCGACGCCGCCAAGCAGAAAGTGCCCGTCGTCATTATTGACTCCGCCCTGAACAGCACGGATTATACGTCGTTTGTCGCCACCGACAACAAAAAAGGTGGCCTGCTCGCCGGCCAGCAGCTCGCGAAGGTGCTGGGCGGCAAAGGCAAGGTCATTATGATCCGTTACCAGCAAGGCTCCGCCAGCACGGAGCAGCGCGAAGCGGGCTTTCTGGATGCGATGAAAGCCGTACCGGGAATCACGCTGGTCTCCGCCGACCAGTTTGCCGGGCCCACTGTGGACACGGCCTACAAGTCCAGCCAGAACGTCCTGAGCCGGTTCGGCTCGCAGACCAACGGAATCTTCATGCCCAATGAGTCGTCGACGCGCGGCATGCTTCTCGCTCTGAAAGACGCGGGCCTGCTGGGCAAAGTGAAGTTTGTCGGATTCGACTCCAGCACCGATCTGGTCACCGCGCTGAAGGCGAATCAACTGCAGGGCCTGGTCGTCCAGAACCCGTTCAAGATGGGCTATTTGAGCCTGCTGACCGCGGTGTCGGCGGTTAAAGGCGAGAAGTTCGAAAAAAGCATTGATACCGGCGTGACGCTGGTGACGCCTGAGAACATGAACACTCCGGAGATACAGACCCTGCTCAATCCTCCGATTGATCAGTATCTGAAATAAGCACGGCAGAAACCAGGGCGAGTGGTTTTCAACCACTCGCCCTAGTTTGAAGGAAACCAAACCTATGATCGATATCATCCGGAGCGTTGCGGCACAAGGGCCATTTCAGCCGAACTGGGAGTCACTCAAAGGCTATCAAATCCCAGAGTGGTACAAAGATGCCAAATTTGGTATTTTTATCCATTGGGGCGTCTATTCCGTCCCGGCATTCGGCAATGAGTGGTACGCTCGAAATATGTATTTGGTGGACTCTGCCGAGTTCAAGCATCATGTCGCGACATATGGGCCGCAGGACAAATTTGGCTATAAAGATTTCATTCCGATGTTTCAGGCGGAGAATTTCGACCCGGATGCCTGGGCACAGCTTTTCGTGGAGGCCGGTGCGAAGTTCATTATGCCCGTGGCCGAGCATCACGACGGGTTTGCGATGTACGACACGGCACTGTCAGAGTGGAGCGCCGCGAAGATGGGGCCGAAGCGGGATATTCTGAGCGAGATTGCCGAGGCGGTTGAGAAGCGCGGCCTGATCTTTACGGCATCGTCGCACCGGGCGGAACATGGATGGTTTTTTAGCGGCGGGCGCACATTTCCCTCCGATGTCCAGGACCCGGCTTTTGACGGTCTTTATGGTCCTGAGCAGCCCGAGCCGAAAATCCAGGGAGATGCAGCCGAGGGAGTTGTCAGCACCGAATTTCTCGAAGACTGGCTGGCACGGACCTGCGAACTGGTCGACAACTACAAGCCGAAGATCGTCTGGTTTGATTGGTGGATACAGACGCCGCTGTTTGAGCCCTATTTGCAGCTCTTCGCGGCCTACTACTATAATCGTGCCGCTGAGTGGGGGGTGGGAGTCGCTATCAACTACAAATTTGCGGCTTTCCAGGAAGGCACGGCGGTGTTCGACGTCGAGCGTGGCCAGCTTTCCGGTATTCGCCCGTCCTTGTGGCAGAATGATACGTCGGTCAGCAAAAGCTCCTGGGGCTACACGCGCGACCAGGACTACAAAAGCGCCGAGTCTCTCATCGGCGATCTGATAGATGTCGTCAGCAAAAACGGTGCCCTGCTGCTGAATATCGGTCCAAAGCCCGACGGCACGATTCCCGGCGAAGAGCAGGCACTCCTGCGCGAGATAGGTTTGTGGCTGACTGCCAACGGAGAGGCGATTTACGGCACGCGTCCCTGGCACACGTTCGGCGAAGGGCCGACTGAGGTGGCGGAGGGGTCCTTTACGGATACCAAGCGCGCCGCTTTCACTGGGGAAGACCTGCGCTTTACCGTGAAGGGCGATACGCTGTATGTCATCGCTCTGGCCTGGCCGGGGGAGGTGCTCCGGGTCAAATCCCTGGCGCTGGGAGCCGAGCAGGCGGGGACAGTGACGGAAGTTACTCTGCTGGGCAATCCTGCCCCGCAGCAATTTACGCAGACCGCCGAGGGGCTGCAAGTCGTTCTTCCCGCACGGGCTGGAGACCATGCCTTTGTTTTTAAAATCAGCCGCGACTGAAAATGAGATCAATTTATGAGCACAACTGCCTCGCCTTCGGTGCCAACCGAACCTCCAAAACGACTGCCGCCGATGTCGGCTTCCCGGCTGCTTTCGCTGTTCGGGCCATTTATCGGCCTGCTGCTGGTCACACTGCTGTTCTCGATCCGCCCGGATGTCCGTGAGCACTTTTTAACGCCGGACAATTTCCGAATTGTCGTGACCCAGACCGTCATCACGGCGATCGGGGCACTGGGGATGACGCTGATCATCATCAGCGGCGGGATCGATCTGTCTGTCGGCTCCGTGCTGGCACTGACCAGTGTCACCGCCGCGATCTTTCTGCGCGGGCATCAGTCGCCCTGGGTGGCGCTGCTGGCGGCGATCACGCTCGGCGGGGTCGTGGGGATCGTGAATGGCAGCTTGATCACCGCTCTGCGGGTGACGCCGTTTATTGTCACGCTGGGAACGCTGGGGATCGCACGCGGCGCGGCGAAGTGGCTGGCACAGGATCAGGCTGTCAATGCTCCGCCGACGTGGCTGAATAATCTGGTAGCGACGTACCCGGAACCGTCCTGGCTGATCGTCGCGCCAGGCGTCTGGCTCACGCTGATTCTGGCGGTCGTCACGGCGGTGGTGCTGCGGGCAACAACTCTCGGGCGGCGCATTGTGGCGATCGGGTCCAATGAGACGGCCTCGCGTCTCTCGGGGCTGCGCGTCGACTTTCTCAAGATCGGGATTTACGCTCTGGCTGGCCTGTATTTCGGCCTGGCGGGCGGGCTGCAGTTCGGGCGGCTGGGCATGGGAGATCCGACAGGCAATATGGGCGCCGAGCTCGATGTCATCGCGGCGGTGGTCATCGGCGGCGGAAGCCTTTCCGGCGGGGAAGGCTCCGTACTGGGGTCCCTGCTGGGAGCGTTGATCATGGCACTGCTGCGCAACGGCTCCCAGCAGATCGGCTGGTCGGATTATGTGCAGGACATAATCATCGGTGTGGTGATCATCGTCGCCGTCGCCCTGGACCGCCTGCGGCACCGCAAGCCGGCGGGATAAAGGGGGCTCACTCCGCCAGTATCGCTGCCCCGTACTTTGCCAGCGTCACCTCGCCAAGGCGGGACTGTCCGGTCAGGAGGTCCTGAAAAGTGTCCCGTGGCAGTGGGATCTCCACCGACTGATCGGTGTGGTTTAAGAGATACAGCAGGGTTTCGCCCGAGGGTGAGACCCGGGGCACGACTTCGACGCCATCGGGAAGATTTGGCAGGGGTGGTACAATCGCTTTATCGGCGCAGAGTTTCGCGAAGAAGCCAGACAGCGCCTCGGAGTTCAGGGCGGTCGCCAGATAATAGGCCTGACCCTGACCGAACGAGTTGACCGTAACCGCCGGGGTTCCCGCATAAAAGTCAGATCCGTAAGTTGCCAGCACCGCCGCGCCTTCGGCGTGAATGAGGTCGCAGAGCAAGCGGCAGGAATAAGCCCCCGCAAGCTCTCCAAACTTCGTCTCAAAGACCACGGAGTTCGACTGCTGCGGGGTGAGGGCGTCAATTTCCTCTGCCCAGATGCCCAGCATCCGCCGAAGGGGGCCGGGGTAGCCGCCTAAATACACCCGGTCGGTCTCGTCGACGATTCCGCTGAAGAATGTCGTCACGAATGTGCCGCCGGCCTGTGTCCAGGCTTCCAGCTTCTCGGCGATGTCCGGCTTGATCATTGTCAGCACCGGGGCGATAATCAGGTCATAGCCCGACAGGTCGGCCTCCGGCGAGACGATATCCGTGGGGATATGCAGGCCGTGCAGCGCGCGGAAATATTCCTGGCACTGCGGGACATACTTCAAGTCTATGCTGGGGCCGCTGGAATACTCGACCGCCCACCAATTCTCCCAATCAAATAAAATCGCCGCACGGGCCGGGACCCGCCCGCCGAGGGTCCGTGCCCCCAGCGATTTGAGCTCCCGGCCTAGAGCCGCGACTTCCTGAAAGACGCGTGGTTTGTCCGTGCCTTCGTGCTCGACAATCGCTCCGTGGTACTTCTCGGTCGCACCGCGCCCGCGCCGCCACTGGAAGTACATGATCGCATCCGCCCCATGAGCCATCGCCTGATACGACCAGAGCCGCATGATTCCGGGCCGCTTCAGGGCATTATGTGCCTGCCAGTTTTGCTGAGACGGGGTCTGCTCCATCAGCAGAAACGGCTGGCCTTCTTTCAGGCCGCGCATCAGGGCGTGCTGGAACGCCATATCCGCCGCCGGGGCGTCTTTGATCGGGTAGGAGTCCCAGGAGACGATATCCAGCTCTGCCGCCCATTTGCAATAGTCCAAAGTCTTGAATGTCCCCATCAAGTTGGTGGTGATTGGAACGTTCGGAGTGATCTGGCGCAGAACGTCGGCTTCGGCTTTGAAACAGTTCAAAAGACTGTCTGACTGGAAGCGATCGTAATCGATCCGAAGTGCCTGGAGACTGCCCTCCCCGTTGTCGGTCGGCGTCTCGATCTGCGACCACTCCGTAAATGTGTGCCCCCAGAACGCGGTATACCAGCGGCGATTAACTTCTTCCAGGCTGCCGTAGCGGTGCTCAAGCCAGTGCCGGAAGGCGGCCCCGCACTGATCGCAGTAGCAGGTGCCGCCATATTCATTGCCGACGTGCCAAATTTGCAGGGCTGGATGCTCTCCGTACCGCTCGGCCAGGCGACGCACAAGCTGGGTCGAAAGGCGTCGGAAGTTCGGGGAATTTGGGCAGAAGGAGTGCCGATTGCCGTGTTTGCGCTTAACTCCGTCGCGCCCGGTGGTCGGGACATCCGGATACTTCGCATCCAGCCAGGCGGGCTGGGAGGCGGTCGCCGTAGCAAGGCAGACAGAGATGCCACCGGCCCAGAGTTTGTCGATCACGGTGTCCAGCCAGTCGAACGTCCAAACGTCCTCTGCGGGCTGCAAGCTGACCCAGCCGAACACGGGCAGGGTTGCGATGTTGACGGAAGCCTTTTGCATCAGGCGCACATCTTCGTCCCAGATGGCCTCAGGCCACTGCTCCGGGTTGTAATCGGCGCCGTGCAAAATCTGCGAGAAAATTGTGTTTGGGGTTTTCATAATTAGTGAGTATTCAGCTGTCTTTGGAATGGCTTCGGCAGGGTAACCCAGCCGGTTAGCCGGAAGTCATGGGGTGTCTTTCCGATCACCTGCCGGAATGCGCGAATGAAATTGGTGTAATCGGAGCAGCCCAGTCGTGCCGCAGCCTCCAAAGACCAGCACGAAGGTCCCGACAAAACATAGACCAGTCAATCTGCTAAGCAAACGGAGCGTGGATTTTTGGCCCGCGCTCCGTTTGTTGTCAGATCACCAGGCGTACTCTTCCGGGGCAGTTTTGCGGCCGGGGAAGATTTCGTCCAGTTTCTTGAGGGTTTCGTCGGAGAGCTTGATCTCCAGCGCACGCAGGGAACCATCGAGCTGCTCCATCGTGCGCGGGCCAATGATCGGGGCAGTAACGACGGGATTGTTCAGCAGCCAGGCGAGGGCGACATCGGCGGGCTTTTCGCCAAGCTCGCGGCAGAGGCCTTCCCACTTCTCCAGCTTCTCCCGGTGCGGCTCGATATCCATGCCTGCGCGCCGGCCCTCGCTGACTTTTTGCAGGACGCCGCCCAGCAGGCCGCCCGCCAGGGGAGACCAGGGGATGAGGCCCAGTCCGTAATGCTTGCAGGCAGGGATCAGCTCCATCTCAGGCATCCGGACATTGAGGTTGTAGTGGGTCTGTTCCGAGATCAGGCCCAGAAAATTTCGGTGCTTTGCCGCTTCATTGGCCTGCGCGATATGCCAGCCGGCAAAGTTACTGGAGCCAAAGTAGACGACTTTACCCTGCTGAACCAGTGTTTCAAAAGCCTGGTAAATCTCCTCCCCGGGCGTCTCGCGATCCACATGATGCATCTGGTACAGGTCCAGATGATCGGTTTGCAGCCGCTTCAGGCTGTCATCGCAGGCGCGTCGGATATGCAGCGCGGAGAGACGATTTGTGTTCGGCCAGTCTTTGGTATCACCCTTGCCCATGCCGCCGAAGACTTTGGTCGCCAGCACGACTTTCTCGCGCCGCCCGCCGCCCTGTGCGAAGTAGCGGCCCATGATCTGCTCGGTGAAGCCTTCGCCTTCTTTCCAGCCATAGACGTCGGCGGTGTCCCAGAAATTGACGCCCACCTCAAGCGCATGATCCATGATCTTGAAACTATCTTCTTCGCTCGTCTGCGGTCCGAAGTTCATCGTGCCGAGGCAGAGCCGACTGACTTTCAGTCCGGACCGGCCGAGTTGCGTATACTGCATTTTATGCTCCTCTTCGAAAATTCACGTTTATACTTATTGCAATTCAAGGCGGATGTACATATTTCCTGCCCTTTATTTCCTGCCCGCCTCTGCGATTGCGGGCAGCGCTCATATCGTGTTGACAAAGATGGGGGCATGCAGCCGCCGGTAGGCGGTTGCGGTCATGCCTTTATGCCGTTTGAAGAGCTGCAAAAAGTAGCTGACATCGTCCAGTCCGCAGGACCGAGCGACCTCATTCACACGCAGATTACTGTGCAGGAGCAGGTGACAGGCGTGGGCGATCCGCGTCCGGTGAATGGCTTCCGTCAGTGTATATCCGTAGGTCTGCCGGTAAATACGACTGAGATACTGCGGATTGCAGCCTAAATGCTCGGCGGCTTGGGCAGCAGAGAGGGAGTGATGGAAGTTAAGCTGCACGTAATTATCGGCAAGAGCCGCGAGAACGCGCGATCTGGAGTGCGGCCCAGTAAGGCAGGTGGAGCAGGTTTTACACAGAATTAGCCACACCAGCAGATTTTTCGAGAGCAGGTCCGAATGGTAACCTCTTTGCTCGTCCAGCAGGTGCTGAAAGAGTTCTGCGAGGGAGTCAGGCTGCTCCACGACCGTGTGCTGGCTGATCACCGTGGCAATCTCTTCGAATGCCGAATCCGGTCGATGTTCCAGGTCCATCTGCTGCGGCTGCACCAGGAAATGCATCCAGAAGAAGGACAGTTCCGGTCCATAGTCTTTTGTCCCCCAGTGCTCCTCCTGCGGTCGGAGCAGCAATGTCTCGCCAGCGGAAACGGAAAAACGATTCTTTCCGATCTGCATCTCCAGCACGCCTTTCGTGACAAAGATCAGTTCGTAGTCGGTGGGCAGGCGCCGCATATGCCGGCCGATCCCGCGTGATATAAACTGACCGGCATCGTGAGCAGAGATCGGCAGGACGTGCCGAAAAGTTAATGATTCGGGGTTGACGATGTTTACTTTTATGTCAAAATCCTCGTATTAAAATGCACTTTTCTCTCCTTGCAATTGTCGCAGTGATGTGTTATTATATCTCATCTTCTTATGCAATAGGAACTTTGTCCTGATTGTGTTAGTAAATTAGAAGTGCACTCATCCTATAAGAAAGAACTCAAGTATGAAACGTCGCGATTTTCTGAAAACAAGCTTGGCCGTCGCCGGTGGCGCGGCTCTGGGTGCGGCTGGGCTGCCGCGTTCCTCGGAGGCAGCCGATAACGAGGCCCAAACTGTCCGTTCCGTAAGTACGGAGGTCGCGGGCGGCCTGTATACGACGAATCGTGCGCCCCTCGCTCCGTCATCGTTCCTGAAACTGCCGGTGGGCAGCATCAAGCCGAACGGGTGGCTTCGCCACCAGCTCGACCTGCAGCTCGATGGCGTTTGCGGGCGCTACCCGGAAGTCTCCGATTACCTCAAATACGATGGCAATGGCTGGATAGATCCCACTGCGGACTCCGGCTGGGAAGAAGTGACCTACTGGCTGCGCGGCCTGACCGACCTGGGCTATGTGACCGGGGACAAAAAAACGATCGCGCTCGCCGAGAAGTGGCTTAAGGGCATGATTGCCAGCCAGCAGCCCGATGGCTGGTTTGGTCCGAAGTCGGCCCGCGCTTCTCTCGACGGCGATCCAGATTTCTGGCCTCATATGCCTGTGCTTTACGCGATGCGCACCTACCAGGAAGTGACGGGAGATCCGAAAGTCATCCCTTTCCTGACCAAGTTTTTCGCTTTCCAGAACGTGCAGCGAGCGTCGACTTTCAATAAGAGCTGGGCGGCGGTCCGCTGGGGTGACAACATCGACAGCGTCTACTGGCTTTATAACCGTACCGGGGATGCGTTTCTGCTTGATCTCGTCAACAAAATCCAAAAAAACTCTTACGACTGGACCAATGGCCCCCCCAATCTGCACAATGTCAATTTTGCTCAGGGATTCCGCGAACCGGCCCAGTATGGCGTTCTTGGAAACGACCCCAAATTCCTGGCGGCAACGGAGCGGCTATACCACGATGTCATGACCGAATTTGGCCAGATGGCCGGCGGTGGATTTGCCGCGGATGAAAACGCTCGCCATGGCTTCCGCGACCCGCGTCAGGGTTTCGAGACCTGCGGCATCGCTGAATATATGCTCTCGTTCCAGATTATCACTCGTCAGAGCGGCCTGCCGGTCTGGATGGATCGCTGCGAAGAGCTGGCCTTTAATATGCTGCCGGCTTCCTATGATCCCGAGCAGAAGTCGATGCACTATATCACGTCTATGAACTCGGTGCAGATCGACAACGCCGATAAAGGCAATGATTTCCAGAATGACTTTAAGATGCAGGCCTTCATGCCGGGGGTGCATAACTACCGCTGCTGCCCGCATAACTATGGCATGGCCTGGCCCTATTACGCAGAAAATCTGTGGCATGCGACGGCGGACAAAGGTCTGGCGGCAAATCTGTATGCGGCGTCCGAAGTCACGGCCAAAGTCGGGAATGGGACCGCCGTGACCATCGCTCAGGCGACGGAGTATCCGTTTGGGGATACGGTCGCTCTGGCGATCACGTCCCCGAAACCGGTGGCGTTCCCGCTGTACCTGCGGATACCGCGCTGGTGCGATCAGGCTACGGTGCGTGTCAATGGCAAGCCCGTGGCGGCACAGGCTGCCGCCGGGTCGTACTTGATCATCAATCGCACCTGGAAAAGCGGCGATAAAGTCGCGCTGCACCTGCCGATGGCCGTGCGCGTCCGCAAGTGGACAACTAATCAGAATGCCGTCTCGGTGGACCGCGGGCCACTGACCTACTCACTGTCGATTGGGGAGCGCTGGGACCGTTATGCTGGAACCGACCAGTGGCCGGAATACTCGGTTTATCCGATGTCCGCCTGGAACTACGGCCTGGTCCTGGATGAGGCCAACCCCGCCCACTCGTTCGATGTGGTCCAAAAGGGCGGTGTCGTCGCCGCAAATCCCTTCACACATGCGACGGCTCCGATTGAACTGCGTGCGAAAGCTCGGAAAATCCCGAACTGGCAGATGGACTCAAAAAACGTGATCGCCGTGCTTCAGGCCAGCCCGATCCGCTCAGCGGAGGAGGTCGAGACCGTGACGCTCATCCCGATGGGCGCGGCCCGACTGCGCCTGACCTCGTTTCCGACCATCGGCAGCGGAGCCGATGCTCACGACTGGGTGCCGATCGTGAAGCCAGCGTATATCACCAGTGCCTCGCATGTCAACGACGACCTGGATGCCATGAGCGATCTGTCTGATCCCAGTGCCTCGAGCGATGGCGGGCTGCGCTTTACCTGGTGGGACCACAGGGGAACAGCGGAATGGTCGGAGTATGATTACAAGACGCCCAAGCAGTTTTCGTCAGCCTCGGTCTACTGGTTCGACGATACAGGGGTCGGCCAGTGCCGTCTCCCGAAATCGTGGCGGCTGACGTACAAAGACGGCGACACCTGGAAGCCGGTCGTGGCGACAGGATCGTACGGAGTTGCTCCCAATGCCTACAACAAAGTCACGTTCGCGCCGGTCACAACGACCGCCCTGCGGGTAGAAGTCCAGCTCCAGGCCGGCTTCTCCGGCGGTATCTTGCGCTGGCGTAACGCCTCTTAAGTAATCGTGCGTATGTATCCTGGGAATTAGACCCGGCCCTTTGGGGCCGGGTATTGAGGTTTTATGACAAACCGTCCTGCTTTACTGCTATCTCTGCTCCTTGTCTCCCTGTTGGTTTGCGCCCTCCTGCTCAGCCCTGTCCGTGCCGCCCCGCCCCCGCCCGCTTCTGTCATCGACGGCAACGCGCGGTTCACGGTCATCACGCCGAACTGCATTCGTATCGAGTATGCCCCGAACGGCAAGTTTGTCGATGCGCCCTCGCTGTTTGCCGCAAACCGCCCGGTGCGGCCCGGGGCGGTGCGACGCGTGACACGCGGGGCGGCGGTGGTCGAGACTTCCGCTATGGAGCTGACTTATACACCCGACGGCAAGCCGTTTTTCCTGAATAATTTGCACGCCGATATTCGAAGAGGCGCGGGGAAAGTGCGCTGGACACCGGGGATGCCTAATCCTGGAAATCTGGGCGGGACGATCCGCACACTGGACGGTATGCGCGGCCCGGTCGATCTGGGGCAGGGGCTTTTGTCGCGGGACGGCTGGTACCTGCTGGATGACTCAAAGTCGCCGCTGCTGACCGCAGGCTGGGTCCGCTCCCGGCCTGCCGATGCAGGTACGGACTGGTATCTCTTTGGCTACGGCGACGATTACCATGCTGCCTTGCAGTCACTGACGGCGGCGGGCGGGGCGGTTCCCCTGCCGCGCAAGTATCTCCTCGGAGCCTGGTACTCGCGCTACTGGCCTTTTTCGTCGGACGATTACCGGCAGCTGGTCAAAGAGTACGGACAGCATGATTTCCCGCTCGATAATATGGTGCTGGACATGGACTGGCACAAAGACGGCTGGACCGGCTGGTCCTGGAACCGAAAGCTTCTGCCGGATGCGGAGGCTCTGCTGCCGTGGCTCCATGCGCAGGGCCTGCACGACACCTTGAACCTGCACCCGGCGGACGGCGTCGGACCCCAGGAAGATGCCTACGCTGCCTTCATGTCGGCGATTGGCGCGGACCCGGCCGCCAAGCAAACCGTTCCCTTCGATGCCGCCGATAAAAAGTACATGGATGCGCTCTTCGCCACGGTCTTCGCACCGCTCGAAAAGAACGGTGTGGACTTCTGGTGGCTGGATTGGCAGCAGACTGAGTTTACGCGCACAAATCCCAATCTCACCAATCTGTTCTGGCTGAACACTTTGCTGTTTGACCATACCGCCCAGGGCGGGCAGCGCGGGGCATCGTTTTCCCGCTGGGCAGGGTGGGGGGACCATCGCCATCCAATCCACTTCTCCGGGGACGCCGATACGGGCTTTCCCATGCTGGCCTTCGAGGTGCCGTTTACCGCCGCTGCGGGCAATGTCGGCTGCTTCTTCTGGTCTCATGATATCGGCGGGCATATGGGCGGGCGCAACGAAGAGTCCTACACGCGCTGGGTGCAGTTTGGCGCGGTCAGCCCGGTCCTGCGCTCCCATTCGACACGCGATGCCCAGACGGATCGCCGCCCCTGGAATTATCCGGCCTGGGCCGAGGGCTCCATGCGCCGATCGTTCCATCTGCGCTCAGAGCTTTTCCCCTATCTGTACACGAGCGCAGCCCAATCTGCCCGCGAGACGGTGCCGCTGAATCGTCCGCTTTACCTGGATAATCCGAAGATTGAGAATGCCTATCACAACGCCCAGGAGTTTCTGCTGGGCGACAACGTTCTCGCCGCCCCAATTGTCTCCGCTGGGGCTGGGCCGGGCCATGTCGGAACGCAAACGGTCTGGTTCCCACCGGGGACCTGGTTCAACCGGTTCTCCGGGGAGCGCTTTGCCGGCGGGCAGGACGTTCTGGTTGCCGCCGACATTGACGAGTTCCCACTCTACGTCCGGGGCGGTGTTCCGCTGCCACTGCAGCCCTACCAAGCACGGATGGCGACTGCGCCTTTGACGACGCTCCGCGTGGTCTGCTATCCCGGTGCGGACGGCCAGACGGGACGCTCCACCGTATACGAAGACGACGGGCTTACCACCGCCTACACGCGAGGCTTATCGGCGACGACTCCGCTGTCGTATTCGCGTCGAGGCGATTTTGTGACCGTCACCGTCGGCGCTGCCAAGGGCCATTTCGCCGGGCAGACCGCCCGCCGCGCTCTGGTCATAGAGCTGCCGGATACGCTAAAAGCTGATCGCGTGACGGTGAATGGTCAGTCGGCAGCCGCCGTTTATGACGCAGCGACTAACACCAGCCGCATCACAATCCCCGCTCGGCCTGTCGGCCAGTCGACAATCGTCGTGGTTCAAGCTAGGCCGGGTGGCTGGGACGCCCTGCATGCGGCTGCCGCCGCCCGCCGCGTTCGGGGCTTAAGCTCAGCATCCCAGGAGACAATTCTTGCGGCAAATGGCATCGGCTTGGTCCGTAAAAACGAAGGCGCGACTCTCTACCACGGAAAAATGGCTGACTTGTTCTACGCCCCGCGCGGCACGATCGATGGCGACCGAGTTCAGATCGCTGGGGGCCAGACGGTCACGTTGTCAACAGCGGGTGTCCCGATAACGGTCATCGGCCCATCGCACCTCTGGCGCGGACGGACGTTCTATGCACCGAGTCAAGTGACGTTCTCCATAAAGGGACAGACGTATCAGCTCCCCGCCGCACTTCCGCCCGCCGAGGATCTGACGACCAGTGTGAATATCACGCAGTCCGCGATCGTGACCGTCGGCAGCACGGAAGACGGGTACGGGGGCGCGGGGGCAATAGACGGGGTGGTTGGCGGTTACCCGGAGGATAAATCGCAGGAGTGGTCGGCGGGCAAGACCATTGGTGCCAGCCTGCGGCTGACCTGGGCATTGCCGCAGACGGTCCGCCGGGTGGTTCTCTGGGACCGACCGAACTTGACTGACCAGGTCACGAGTGGAATACTGACATTCAGTGACGGCTCCCATCTCGATGTTGGCCCTTTGCCAAACGATGCCAAAACCGGCCTGACGCTGTCGTTCCCGGCGAAAACGATTACCTGGGCCGAGTTCACCGTTACCGGGGTCAAGCCGGGCACGGAGAACGCGGGCCTCGCAGAAATTGCCGTTTTTAAGACGCAGGCCAAATAAGCCGAAAATGGGTATGATAAACTCAGACTGGGCAGTCACCGGTCCGAAAGTCTGAGGAGATAACCATGCAGCATAAGTTACTAGGCGCACTTCTGGCGGCAGCTTTGGCCATCGGTCTGGCGGGATGCGGTGGCGGGGGAGGCAGTGATAGCGGCGGATCTGCACCGATTTCGATTGTTCCGGCGGGCAGCTATGGCGGGGCAAATATTGGGCTGGTCGTGACCGCCACTGGCGGCACACTTCAGTTTCCCTGCAGCAGCTCCGGGACCATCACATCGCCGCTTACGCTGGATACTTCCGGCCACTTCAGTGCCACCGGGACGGTTCTGCCGGTTGTCGCGGGAGTGCAGCCGGTCGGGAGCACGCCAAAGTCGTATGCGGCGACCTTTAGCGGAACATCAGATGGCAAGAATGTGACGTTGACGGTGACACCGGACCCGGCAAAAAACCTTGCAGCAACGACCTACACCCTGGCAAGCGGCACGGCTCCGGCCTTCAATGCGGTTTGCCCGCAATAGGCTGCAAACTGGCTCGTTACTTTCCGCCGCCCTCCGTGATGTTAATCTGCTGATTGGCGGGCACGTTTTTCCGCGTGTCCGTCTGTCCACTTGGCCAGTGTACCGTGAGCGTGTCAACTTTCTCCGCACTCCCCAGACCAAAATGTACGCGTCGGTCCGAAGCCGACAGATAGGAGCCGTCCGTATGGCACAGGCGCAGTAGG